>CAYWSJ010000110.1:0-5030 GCA_964461045.1 uncultured Bacteroidales bacterium
TGTTCATTTCTCATTTCTCATTGCTAAGAAAACATCTGCATCTCATGAAGCTTTTTATAAATCCCGTCTTTTTCAAGTAGCTCATTGTGATTACCGGTTTCAGCTATCTGCCCCTGGTGGAGAACTACAATCTTATCAGCTTCACGAACAGTTGAAAGTCGATGCGCAATAATAATAGAAGTACGATTCTCCATCAGATGATTCAGGGCTTCCTGCACCAGCTTTTCAGATTCGGTATCAAGCGATGAAGTAGCTTCGTCAAGAATAAGTATTGGTGGGTTTTTAAGAATAGCCCTTGCTATTGAAATTCTCTGTTTCTGCCCACCGGAAAGCTTATTTCCCTGGTCTCCAATATTGGTATAATAACCTTCCTCCAGGTTCGTAATAAAATCATGGGCATTGGCAACTTTTGCAGCTTCAATCACCTCTTCCTCAGTAGCATCTTCCCGGCTAAAAGCAATATTATTAAATACCGTATCGTGAAAAAGTATCGATTCCTGGCTCACCAGACCCATCAGTCCCCTAAGATCTTTCACTTTTGCATCCCGGATATCCAGCTTATCAATTAATATAGAACCTTTTTCCACATCATAAAACCGCGGCAGTAAATTAACCAGGGTTGATTTTCCGGATCCCGACTGCCCAACAATAGCAACGGTTTCACCTTTCCTGATCTCAACATCCACATCTTTCAGCACATAATCTGTATTATACCTGAAATAAACATTTTTATAACGAATGGATTCATCCAGCGAATTGAGCGCTTTGGCATCTTTCTTTTCTTGGATAGAAACATCGGCGTTAAGCACACTTTCTATTCTGTCAAAAGAGGCCATCCCCTTTTTCATATTATAATAATAAGATGAGATTACTTTTGAAGGACGAATAACCTGTGAAAAAATAATCAGGTAGGTCATAAAAGCCTGTGGACTCAAAGTAGAACTGTCGTTCAAAACCTGGCTCCCTCCAAACCACATAATTATTACAATCACAAGAGTTGAGAAAAACTCACTAACGGGTTGCGCCAGCGTCCTCTTTCTAAGAATTTTATTCATTATTCTGGTATACCGGTTATTCTCTCCCTGAAATTTATTGTTAACCCGCTTCTCTGAATTAAAAGCTTTTATAATACGTAATCCATAGATGGTTTCCTCAATCAAAGACATGATTTCACCCAGCTTGTTCTGACCTCTGATTGATGTTTTTTTCAGATTCTTTCCAATAAGAGCAATTACATATCCGCTGAGGGGAATAAGGATCAACACAAAAAATGTAAGCTGATAACTCATATAAAAAAGTGATACAACATAGACAATTAGCTGTATGGGCGCCTGTACAGCCTGCCTCAGGGGCAGCAACATGGTATTGGCAACTTCCTGCACATCCCCGGTGGCTTTTAAAATGACATCTCCCCTCCGCTCCTTTGAAAAATAAGCAATAGGAAGAACAACAATGGTTTTGTAAAGTCTGTTTCGGATATCACGTATGACACCGTTGATTAAAGGGACTATTGTATATTTTCCAAGGTAATTAAAAACAGATTTTAAAAGAACAAGTACGACCATTAATATACTCACATACAACAAAGTGTTTGAAGGCCCTTCAAGTTCTATCAGATGACTAACCAGGTAATTAAAATTATGCTGTATCGCCTCAGAGCTGAATTCAAAATCCATTGGTTCAGCAACTTTCGGCTGTGTTCCAAATAAAATTCCTAAAAACGGGATGGCCATTGTGAATGAGAACAGACTAAAAATTGTTCCCAGTAAATTAAAAACTACGCTTAAAGCTCCATCCTTCCAGTAAGGAAATAAATATCTCACTAATTTTTTGAATGCCTTCATTTTAAAAATCTTTGAACTGGCAAAGGTAAAAAAAATAGGTTACAGTATTCAGAATTGATAATTCAGAATTCGACGAAGAGACAACTTCATACATTAACCATAAAACTTCAGACAATTACCAACTAGCCATCTTCAGGAAAATTTTCTTCAAGTTTTCGAACCACTTCTTCCGGTTTAACAGAACGTATGCATTCGCAGTCAAGGGTTTTTCGACATTTGCTGCACTCTTTATTCAGCACAAGGTAATGCGCATTTCTGCCAATGGGGCCCCACCTCCCCGGATGCATGGGCCTGATGGGCGGGAAAATTCCAATGGCAGTAATCCCTGAAGCAGAAGCGATGTGCAGGGGCCCTGTACTTGCTGCAACCAGGGCATCACTGTTTTTAATAAAAGCAATAAATTGTTCCAGGTTCATCTGGCCTGTAATATCTGTGACACTCCCTGAATATGTGTCAATAAATTCCCTGAGCTCTGTACGATCATCCAAAGTTCCGCTTATCAGAATATGGTATTTTTCACGGGGCAAAAGCTCAATAAGTTTCCCGAAATTGCTGAGCCCCCACTCGCGGGCACTTCCTTTGGATTTTGGATGAAGAATAAGGTTAATCTTATTATTATCCAGGAATTGCTTGTATTCGTTTTTCAGTGAAGGCATTTTAGTGAAACCATAATAACCGGAAAGGTCTTCTTTGGACAGGATTTGATTAATACCAATTGGTTTTAACAATTTCAGATTCAGCTGACTTTCGTGCAAATCGGAATTTTTACGACTAAAAAACAAGAGCTTATTGCATTTTGTCAGATGATACAATCGATGCCCAGTACCAATTCTTAAAGGAATATTTGCTTTCTTTGCCAGGCTGGCCACTTCTTTATTTGGGAAGACGTGAATTAATGCATCTGCATTTAATTTCTTTATCTCCGTTACCTGTTCGTTTTGATTTTTCTTTTTCAGTTCACTCCAGTTGATAAATTCATCAACATATTCGCAGGACTCGACAATTGATTTTGTATAAGCTTCTCCCAAAAAAAAGATCTTGCAATCAGGATAATGTTCTTTAATAATGCCTGTCATTGGAAGAGTGAGGATTACATCTCCAATCTTATCGGTACGGCTGATAATGATCTTGCTGAGCTTCACGTTGAAACAGATTAGCTAGTGATTAATTTTTTTATTACGTAAAATCCATAATTTAATGTATCTGGTAAACAAAGCGTAGCTTGCCAAAAATGCCACGGTTAAACCCGGAATTCCATCTCTGAAACCACCCCTGATAATATAATGACTAAAAAACCGGTACCCTGGCTTGATAAAAAGATGGTATAAAGTAATTTTTTTTACTTTGGAATCGTAATCTTTTGCCTGCCACCAGGCATAGCGATTCACCTTTTCCACAAACTTATCAAAGCCTTTGTAGGTGTTGTGGATCAAATGGTTTCTCAGTCTGCCAACATCTCCTTCGGCCACGATTTCAGCATGTACATTTTTCTCTTCGTACCGGCATTTGCTCTTACGAAACAGCCTTATCACCTTATCACGGTTCCATCCTCCGTGTTTAAGATGACGACCCATATAATAATTATCTCTGTACACCCAGAATCCGACTTTCTCTGTTCCTTCCTGAAGAATTTGAAAAATTTCCTGTTTGAGTTTTTCAGGAACTCTTTCATCGGCATCTACCAGGAGGATCCATTCATGTTTTGCCTGTGGAATAGCCCAGTTTTTCTGGGCTGCAGAATTAATGTATTCATGCTGTAAAATCCGGTCCGTATATTTTTTGGCTAACTCTACGGTCTTGTCTTTGCTGAATGAATCCACTACCATAATTTCATCTGCAAAAGAAACAGATTCCAATACTTCTTCAATATTCTGCTCTTCATTTCCTGTGGGTATGATTGCGGTTATTTTGTCCATTTTATCTGCAAATTTGTTTGATAATATTTTCTATTAATTCACATTGCCGGGTATGTGAATAAAGGATTCTCACTTCTTCCAGGTGCTCTGTTTTCTCTTTTTGCTGATCCAGCTCATAAAATTTATTAATAAAATCATTATGATCTCTCGGCTCATAAAGCTTGCCATATTTGCCGTAATTTAGAATCTCCGGTGTCCCGCCTGAATTGCTGGCAATAACAGGGACTCCATACACCAGCGATTCAACAGTTACCATTCCGTATGTTTCTTTTTCTGATGCAAGTGCAAAGATATCAATTGCAGCCAAAAACCAGGTGATTTCATTCAAAAAACCATGAAAATGAACAAATTTATCAAGTCCTTTTTCCTTTACCATTTTCAAAAGCCTTTGTTTATATTCATCTCCCTCATTGCGTGTTGGTTCTCCAATAATTAACAAGTGGCAGTTCGTACCGGCATTTCTGATTTTCTCCAGGCATTCAATTAAAAAATGCTGACCTTTCATCGGGTTAAGACGCCCCATGATTCCCATTACTTTGACATTCCTGTTAAGAGAGAAGTATTTTCTTGCATCTGATGTTGCAGGCTGGTTTTCAACAAGTTTTTTGACTTCCACTCCCAGGGGAACCACATGAATCTTATGTCCAGGGAACCTGGTATGTTTCATAACGTTTTCTTTCATGATCTGAGTGGAAGACATCCAGGCATCGATAAAATAAAAGCGCAGGGAATGTAAAAGGTCCTTTTTATTTACGCCAATCTGCATTGCCTGATGGTATATTATTTTTATGCGATTCCCGGAAAAAAATTTTACCAGTGCAGCAATACCGATATCTCTCGTATCTCTAATGAATATTACATCAATTTGTTCCTTTTTAAAATGTTTGTATAGGATGATGGCTCTTCGTAAGGGCATATACTTTTTATGCCGTTGAATAGAGGAGACCGGAATTCCTTTATCTCTGGCAAAATTTGTCAGTGGGGCCCCTTCTGCTCCATACACAACTATATCATTCCCTTCTGAGTACATCCAGGAGGCCGTTTTAATGGTATTCATCTCCAGTCCGCCAAAACTGGCTGAGCTACATAAAAAAGCTATCTTATGTTCGTTTCGGGTATTTTTTGTAGAATTCAAGTCTGTTAAACAAGGTTTAAGAATGAATGGATAAAATTAAAACAATTCTGCTGAACATAAAAGGTTTTCCATTTTCAGACATATAAAAGCTGGTTGAGCAATGGAATGCAGGGAGTTTTGTTTCAGGAAGCTTTA
>CAYWSJ010000110.1:5130-9250 GCA_964461045.1 uncultured Bacteroidales bacterium
GCTTTAAATTTCCCCATTCCTTTTTACAATATAAATTCTTTCTCAAATAACCCTGCAAGTTTTTCAAGGGCTTCCTGCCGGTCAGATTCAGGCAAATGATTCGGGGGCCCCCAGGGAGTATTATTCACATCAACAATGTAAATTTTTTTATCTTCATTGTCTCTGAGTACATCCAACTCTCCGTAATCAAGCCCTACTTTTTCGGCAAAAGTTATAATTTTTTCCTGTTCATCTTCAGAAAGATAATTTTCTTTCTTTTCCAGTGAAGCATGGGAGTTGGTGTTGCTAAAACGGTCATTCACCGGACGATATTTAAGATAGACAAAAGGAATAACCCCATTAATAACCGGTACCCGTATGTCTCTCACGAAATTTTCATCCACTTTGTTGTCAAGTACTTTTTGATAAATATATCTTTCTTCAGGCTTCTCTACCGGACAGTTTATAACCCGTCCGTCATGTTTTGCATTCACGTTGCTCTTTTGAACGCATTTCCCGTTAAATGTTCCGGGATCGATAAAAGTTCCATAACCAAAAATTTCAACAGACAACTCATCCACCTTTTCTTTACTTATATCGGTACAATTCAAATTCAATACTTTCTCTTTTTCTGAAATATTTTTCAGTACAGAAAACGAGGTCCTGTAAGTGGTGTTTTCCCAGTTTATTACCAAATTATGGGCACAACAGGGATTGTTGGTCAGGTTGAATCGCAATTTTTTTGCCAGTTTTACTATAACAGCCCGTTTCGAGGGTAAATCCGGGTAAAAAAGCATGGTCTTAACCCGAAAACCATTGGCAAACCAAAGAAAAACATACCTTATAATATATTCTATCTCTTTATAAATCTTCTCAGGTAAAGGACGGGTAGGTTTGTATCGGTTTATTATCATATTTTTCAGGTCTATGGTTGGACAGGCAGTTCTTTATCAAGTTTTTTCTGCATCTCCCCAATAATTTTCTCTACTTCATTCTTCAGATCGTCATTCAGTTTTTCCCATTTATCCATCCTGCTTTCTAATCCCTCAGGAATATGTTCTCTGATCTCTTCAAAAGATATTTCAGCAAAATCACAAATTCTTCTAAGCTCCCGCTCCGGGTTGTTGCACAAGCTTTCATATCGAAGGCAAAGCGTTTCCGGATCGTTATGCCAGTTATCAAAATAATATTCCATTGCACGAAACCAGAAATGAGCCCTTCGCAGCAACTGTTTTTTGGGCTCTGCAGGACTGTTTTTCCAGTAATCTTTGGATACCACCTGTGAGAACCCATTCCGGAGAATGACAATCTTTTTCATTTCTCCTTTTGGGAACGTACGGTCAAGAAAGTTTTTAAAAAAGAATATGCGGGGTTTTTTCAGAAATAGAATTTTATCCTTTGGAACTCTTAACTTTTTATAAAACAGTTTGCGAAACTTTTTTGTCTCTTCGTCATTTAAACAGGGCTCTTCATAATTTTTGAACCCATTTTGAATCACATCCCGGTAATCCCCGAAAAAGAAAAAATCCTTGTTAAATTTCTTAAGAATCCTTCTGATGGTATGTTCTTCCAGGTTTTTTGAATTGAAAGTTTTCCTGAGTTTCAAACGGGAATGATGACGTAAAATTCTAACCAACAAGGTTGTTCCCGAATTCCAGTATCCAACAATAAAAAGTACCCGCATAGCTTTTCATTTTAAAAGACAAAAATAGGAAAAATCGGTGGTTTATTTTGAGGTGTTTTGCTTTTATTGAACCAAAGATTATCTCTTGTTTTAATAAAATAGTTTAATGTGATTTATTCTTTAATAATTTTTATTTTTTGCGCATGCTTTTGTTTTGATATCTTTAAAATATATAATCCATCCGGGAATCCTTCCATTGAAATTACAGAAACGGGCCCTTGCATTTTCTTTGAATATATTATTTGTCCCCTGGCATCAATCAACTGTATCTTTCCTCCGGTAATATGGTTATTTCCTCTAACCACCAGGTAATTATTTACAGGATTGGGATAAACCCTAAGTTCATATTGTTTCATTTGAATGCTTAACGGATTCAAAGTAACTGTTTTGGTCACATCTTCACCATTAATTGTTATGGACCCTGTATCCTCCTTATAACCATCATATGAAACAGCATACTGGTAGGTACCATCTGGAAGCAGAAAGGAAGCTTTTCCCTGGACATCTGTATATTTCATAGAATCTGAGAGACTCACCGCTGCACCTTCAACAAGATCCTGGTCGCTGCTCCGTTGTACAGTAAATTCAACCACATGTTTTACCTTCGGTCGCATCGTCACTCCTTCATTTACATAATCATTGGAAACCAATACAGAATCCCGGTAATCCTGGAAGAGAGTATGTGAAACAGTATAATCAATCTCTCCCGCTGTAACTTCATTAAAAACAGTTCTCCCCTGTGCATTTGTTTTTTGATTCCCGTATCCGCTCAGGTTCACCGAAGCATTATCAACAGGTTCCCCGGTATCAATATGAACAACATCAAAAAACACCTTGTATTCAGCAGAATCGGCATTTAATAATTTTACATAAACTGAATCATTAGAAACAATATCAAGGGTATCATGATAAATTGCATATTCTTGCTTTTCCACACGCAGGACATAGTCTTTCCCGGCCGGAACCTGGTTAAAAATCGCTTCTCCTCCGGAACCGGTTGTTTCGGAAGAATCGCCCAGCAGAACTGAAGCATCTGTAATAGGGTGATTATCCAGGCTGTCATTTACAAAAACAGACACATTATAATTTCCTGCGGTCATTTTAATGTTGTCAATTCCCACACCATGACCGTTTTTTGCATTTCCCTCAAAAGCAATTCGCAAGGTAGAACTTAATTCTGATAAAAGAATTGTTCTTTTCGTCCAGTTGGATACCGGATCCGTATAAGTCTTTACCAATTCCCAGCTGCCCCCGCCGGAAGTCTGGCAATAAACCCGAAGCTCATCCTGGTAAATATTCGATGCATCATCCTGTATATGCCAAAATGTAAGCTGCGCCTGTTGATAAGAATCCAAATCGAAAGCAGGAGAAATTAAACGTGTTTTGTCTTCTGCATCGTCCGCATCACTGAGCAATGCATTATATGACCCTTCGTAAGCCGATGCATTGTAATTATCACCATTCTGAAAAGACCAGCCAACATCATCTCCGGAAACAAAAACTTCCTGCCAGTCGGCGGGTATAGCACCTCCGTTTTCGAATCCTTCTTCATAATGGAAAACATCTGTTTTTTTCTGACCAAAACCGTTAACTGAAAATAATACAAAAAAAACAAACGCCATCAGGAGGACTCTTTGAAGAGTTTTACTAGTAAGCATAAAAAAAAATTTAAATTCGAATTTGTTCGCAAAATAGAAAAAATATAACAATAAAAAAAAGCCCTGACCTTTAAGCCAGGGTTTTAAAAAATTACAACGTATTTTAAGCAATATTCGCCCACAATCTCCTGTTTACGCACTGGGAAAACAGAAAATGAATATTTCCTGATTTCAAAGTTCCCAATCCTTTTTGTTTATCTTTTTTGCTTCGCCCAAAAAACCGCCAGACAAAAATTTACTTCCTCCTTGCTGCCCTTTTGTTATTCATTTCATTCATGAGATCGTTTGCCAGGTTCCTTAAAGGGATACCATTCACACCCATTCAACGGCTTCTGCTTTTTTTTAAGAATGTTCGACTCCTCCGGTCTCGGATTTTCTTCATAATTCCTCTTGCTATAAACATGCAAACCCTCCGGGTTTAACGATATTTAAATGGTTTTCCATTGTTCACTTCATTCATGAAGGTGTACGTTGTTAAACTCTTTACTTACGTTATGAAGATTTATGTTGTTCTTTTGTGTTTTTTGTCCCAGGGACTAATACCGCCGGGTGGTTTATATCCAAAGCCGCTGGTTAACGAAATAGAAACCGGATCTTTATCCAATCCCCTGGGTTATTGGGAAAATTCAACAATTCATCTTGATTCAAACAACCCCCCCGGTTAAAATTAATTTGGTCTTGATTTTCGTCGGTTGCCCAACTCGTTTTGCTTCGTTTTTTTCATCGAAGGAAAAAATATAACGATAAAAAAACAGCCCCAGCTCTGAAGCCGGGGCTGTTTTTATTTTAAATAGTTCAG
>CAYWSJ010000111.1:0-8956 GCA_964461045.1 uncultured Bacteroidales bacterium
AGAGAGTGGGTTGAAGAACGAAAAAGATTAACCGAAAAATACAGCAATGGAAAACTGGGTTATATCCATATTCAGGGTATGAACTGGCCAAGTTTTGAAAGATTTCAGAGAGAATTAACTGCCAGTGGTTATGGCAAAAAAGGTATCGTAATTGATGTTCGTTTTAACGGAGGTGGCTGGACTACAGATTATCTCATGGCTGTACTAGATGTAACACAGCATGCTTACACTGTCCCCAGGGGAGCTACAAAAAATCTGGAAAAGAACCATCCGGAGTTTAAAGAATATTATCCTTTTTCCGAACGATTGCCCCTGGCTGCATGGACAAAGCCAACCATAGCCATGTGTAATCAAAACAGCTATTCAAATGCCGAAATTTTCTCTCATGCCTATAAGAGCCTGGATTTAGGAACCCTGGTTGGACAGCCTACATTCGGCGCTGTTATTTCAACCGGTGGACAAGGTCTTATTGATAATTCATACATAAGACTTCCTTTCCGGGGCTGGTATGTAAAAGAATCGGAAATGAATATGGAACATGGACCTGCGGTTCCGGATATTAAAGTAGAAAACAAACCAGGAATGAAAGCTGATAATGAAGATAAACAACTGAAAAGAGCTGTAGAAGAACTGCTCAATCAACTAGAAAAGTAATTTTTTTCATTAAGTAGCAGAATCAGTCAAAAAAGCTTCAACGTAAGAGTTGAAGCTTTTTTTTATACACTTTTTTTTGTAAATTAAATTTTTGAACAATTACTTGTTTTATGAGTAAAAAAGTAAAGGAGCAACCATGGATATTTTAAATAACCATAATGCATTATATACTGATTTGTATGAATTAACAATGGCACAGGCCTATTTTTATTCTGGTCAGAAAGACAAAACTGCAACGTTCGATTATTTTTTCAGAGCCAATCCATATCAGGGTGGATATGCAATTTTTGCAGGTTTAAACACCTTGATTGATACTTTGCAAAATTTCAAATTTACCCAAAACGATATTGATTATTTACGCAAAAATGGATTTAAAGAAGAATTCCTCACCTATCTCAAAAATTTTAGTCTTTCAATAACGGTAACAGGAGTTCGGGAAGGAGAAGTTGTTTTTCCCATAGAACCTGTCCTGAAAGTTGAAGGAAACATAATTGAATGCCAATTGGTTGAAACAATATTTCTAAATTACCTGAACTTCGAAACTTTAATTGCAACAAAAGCTTCCAGGATTAAAAAAAGTGCAGGAAATAAGTTGTTTAGTGACTTCGGACTAAGGAGAGCACAGGGAATAGGTGGAATACAAGCCAGTCGCGCTGCATACATTGGAGGGGCTGATGCAACCTCCAATGTGCTCTCAGGATATCTCTTCAATATTAAAACCAATGGAACACAGGCACATTCATGGATACAAAGTTTCGATGATGAACTTACAGCCTTCAGAAAATACGTGGAAGTGTTCCCGCAAAATTCTATTCTGCTTGTGGATACATATAACACTCTTAATTCAGGAGTTCCCAATGCCATTAAAGTAGGTCGCGAATTAAAAGAAAAAGGATATACGCTTAAAGGAGTGCGTCTGGACAGTGGCGACCTGGCTTATCTTAGTAAAAAAACCAGAAAGATGCTGGATGATGCGGGATTTAAAGAAACGATTATTCTGGCATCCAATCAACTGGACGAATACCTTATACGCAGTCTCAACGAGCAAAACGCACCAATCGATGGCTATGGAATTGGTACTGAACTTATAACAGGCAAAAAAACCGCTGCCCTTGATGGAGTTTACAAATTATCTGAATTTAATAATGAACCACGACTTAAACTTTCAGATACATTTCAGAAAATTTCCATTCCCGGAAATAAAAAAATATATCGTTATTTTGACAAGGAAGGTTTGTTTTATGCAGATGGTATCGCTCTTAATGATGAAAATGAAACAAAAATTATTCATCATCCATATGAAAGAAATGTAAAATGTAACCTGGAAGGATATACCAAAGAAAATATCTACCATACTTTTATTGAAAATGGAAAAATAAAAGAAAGAGAAAAAGATGTAAATCAAATAAAAAATTACGCAATAAAACGAATGAAACAATTACCTGATGAACACAAAAGATTTGAAAAACCTCATATCTATAAAGTTGGCATATCTGAAAAGTTAAATAATATAAGGAATGATATGGTTAATCAGATAAAAAGAAAGAGAGGATAATATGGAAGCCTTAATGATTGTTGATGTACAAAATGATTTTTGTCCCGGAGGAGCCCTGGAAGTACCTAATGGTGACCAGGTTGTTCCGGTAATAAATAAATTGACCAATAAATTTGATAATATTGTTCAAACGCAAGATTGGCATCCCAAAGGACATTCCTCTTTCGCTTCAACATATGAAGGAAAAAAGCCTTTTGAAACGACAAAGCTTGACTATGGAGAACAAGTTCTCTGGCCCGACCATTGTGTTCAAAATACCAGTGGTGCAGCCTTTCATCCTGATCTAATAACAAAACCTTCTCAAATGATTGTAAGAAAGGGGTTCAGAAAACATATCGATTCCTATTCGGCATTTTATGAAAACGATCATAAAACAAAAACCGGATTAACAGGCTATCTGAAAGACCGGAACATTGATACTTTGTATGTGTCAGGACTGGCCACAGACTTTTGTGTTAAATGGTCTGTAATTGATGGTTGCAAAGAAGATTTTAATGTATTCGTCATTGAAGATGCCATTAAGGGGATAGATATAGATGGCTCAGTAGATCAGGCAGTAAAAGAAATGAAGGATGCGGGAGCCATATTTGTTAAGTCCGGAGATGTATAAAAAAAATCCCGGCTTTTCCCGGGATTTTTTTTATGTCATTAATAATATTATTATTGGCTAACCATAATCATCTGGAAAGGAATATCAATCATCTCGGAAAAATCCTCTCCCACTTCCATCATGTCTTCATCTCCCTCATCAAAATACCAGTAAATCTTAACCGGCATCCCTTTCTTATGATAATTTCCAATCAGGATTAAAATATCTGAGATAAATTTTGCAGAAGAAGAATTAAAATATTCAAGCTGAAAAACAAATTTTACAGGATTATTCTGATTGTCTTCAACTCCATTATTTATAATATCCTCAAAATACTCCCTTAATTTATCAATAATAGGATAGAAAAATTCCCTCACATTTTCGGGCCTGGAATTACCCTCCAGTTCGAATTTCCTGTTTTCAGGATCGAAATATACACGAGGTGATTTTTCAGTTGCTTCTATTTTTATTTCTTCCATAATTATTTTGAGTTTCTCTTTTTCTATAAAATATTTACTTTTAATATGAAATAGGAATACTTATTATTAAGGGGCTGAAAGTCATAAAAAAGATTCTTTCGTGTTGTCTTCGCCACCACGATCAAACCCAATCCTGCTCCTCCCTTATCCGACAAACCTGCACTTTTCATAATTGTATCCTTGTATAAAGAATTCACACCTACAGGTTCAAGTTCATTTAACTTTTCCAGCCTTCCCTTTAAATCTTTAATCTCTGTATTTTGTACAATATTCCCTGCCTCTATTGTATAGCCTTCCTGTGCTTCTTTAACAATAAACCTGGAGGGATAATCCTCACTCAACTTATCTCTGTTGGTTTTTATTTCAGAATGCCTGTAAATATTGTCAAGACATTCAACAGAAGCTGAATAGATTCTTTTTCTTGTAAGAACTTCCAGGTTTAATATTTTAAGTTTTAATTTAAGTTCATGTAAAATATTATCAACTACATTTTTATCAATATGTCCTTCAAAGCTGATAATATTTTTATTATTATCCATAGAACAGGTTTAAATAACCGAATAAATATTAATTTTATTCAAATATAGTAAAATCATCGAACAAATTTATTCAATTCGAAATAATTTTTGTCATTTTTAACTTCAAAACTGCACTAATTTCAGCAATTTTATGAATTTTGTTTTATATGGTTATACAAATTAACATAAATTTAATATTGCAGTTTTTTTCATTTTTATGATAAGTTTAATTTTGCTTCATTGATCTAACAATTAAAGTAACCATCTAATGGAAAATATTTATTTACTGGTTGTAATTCTTCTTTTCGGTCTGGCCATTTCCGATTTAATAGTAGGTGTTAGTAACGATGCAGTTAATTTTCTTAACTCTTCTCTTGGATCAAAAGCCGCCCCCAGGTATATCATAATGATCATTGCAAGTCTTGGAATTGTTGTAGGTGCAACTTTCTCCAGCGGGATGATGGAAGTTGCAAGGAAAGGGATTTTCAACCCGGAACAATTTTACTTTTCTGAAATAATGCTGATCTTCCTTGCAGTGATGCTTACCGACATTTTACTGCTTGATTTTTTTAATACTTTTGCCCTCCCAACCTCAACTACAGTATCTATTGTATTTGAAATATTAGGAGCTGCAGTAGCCATATCAATTGTTAAACTTGGAACGGATGCTGAAACTGCCAGTACACTTGGAGGGTACATAAATTCCTCAAACGCCCTGGCAATTGTGGGGGGAATCTTACTTTCGGTGATTGTAGCCTTTATCCTGGGCTCAATCGTTCAATTCCTGGTAAGGTTGGTATTTACATTCAATTTTAAAAAGACCATTAAATATTTTGGCGCAATCTGGGGATCGGTTGCTGTTACTGCAATCACCTATTTTATAGTAATTAAGGGTGCAAAAGGCTCCTCTTTGATTACAGAAGAAGCGCTTCAATGGATAAAGACCAATACCGAATTAATTCTGATTGTAAGCTTTGTAGGTTGGACCATCATATTACAATTGCTCTATCTTCTTACCCGGTTTAATATTTTTAAAGCAGTTGTGCTTGTCGGCACCTTTGCCCTTGCAATGGCTTTTGCCGGGAACGACCTGGTAAACTTTATAGGAGTTCCTGTAGCAGGTTTAAGATCATTTCTGGATATTAACTCCACAGCAGGAGCTGATCCGGACAGTTACCTAATGACTGCGCTCACCGGAGAAGTGAAAACCAATACATTTATTCTGCTTATTGCCGGTATCATAATGGTGATTACCTTATGGCTCTCTAAAAAGGCAAGATCGGTTACTGAAACTGAAATTAATTTAAGCCGGCAGGAAGAAGGATATGAGCGCTTTGGTTCAAGTGGTATTTCAAGGCTTTTAGTCAGAAAAGCCCTGGAATTTAACAGTTTTATAACCAATGCAGTCCCTGATAAAATTTTAAAAAAGATCCAAAAAAGATTTGCATTCCATAATGAAGATGAACAAAAATCTCGTAAAGACAAAAAAGAAGAAAAAGCATATTTTGACCTGGTAAGAGCATCTGTAAATCTGACAGTTGCCAGTATCATTATTTCATTTGCTACATCTCTTAAACTGCCACTCTCCACAACTTATGTTACTTTTATGGTTGCAATGGGTACTTCCCTGTCAGATCGTGCATGGGGTCGCGAAAGCGCCGTTTACAGAATCACCGGAGTTATGACTGTTATTGGAGGCTGGTTCTTTACCGCCCTGGTAGCTTTTACAGTAGCATTCTTAATTGCTAACCTGATCTCATGGGGAGGAGCTTACGCAGTAATAGCATTAGTAATATTAGCTCTTGTTTTTCTTATTAAAACCCACCAGGTTCACAAGAAAAGAGAAGATAAGAAACAAAAGCTGCAGACTTATTCTACGGAAGAATTTGAAGATGGTAATATTTTAAGGAAATGCTCCACTGAAATTAAAGAGACACTTGAACTGATCGTAAAAATCTTTAATCAAACCATTGAGGGGGTAGCCCATGAAGACAGAAAAGGACTGAAGAAAATCACTCAAAAAGTAGACCAGCTTAATGCTGATGCTAAAAACATAAAAAATAATGTTCATCACGTGTTGGATAAATTACAGGAAGACGACATTGAAACCGGGCATTATTATGTGCAGGTTACCGATTATCTCAGAGAAATGGCACACTCGTTGTCTTTCATTGCGCACCCAAGCCACGATCATATTGCTAACCAGCATAAAAGTTTCAACAATGAGCAAATAAAAGAATTATTAAGCCTGAATAAAGAGATTACACTTCTGTTTACAAATGCAATACACATCATTAACACAGAAGAATACAAAGATCTGCCCAAAACTGTATTTGATCAGCAGCAAAAAGTACTTGGAGCAATAGCTTCGTGCAGGAAAGCCCAAATAAAAAGGATTAAAAAGAAAAAAACAGGAACAAAGAATAGCATTCTCTATTTACAGTTGCTAAACGAAATTAAAAACTTTTCACTGCACACAGGAAATCTAATAAAATCTCAAAGAGATTTCATCACATATCATGAAAAACCTGAATTAGAAAACTAAAAATAAATCTTCTGAACCAAAAAAAAGGTGAACAATCAAATGTTCACCTTTTTTTATTTTATTATGAATATTTATTAATCAACAAATTTGTAACCAACTCCTTTAATTGTTTTTATGTGCTTATCTCCAATTTTTTCCCTTAATTTCCTAATATGCACATCAATAGTTCTGTCACCTACCACTACATTATCACCCCAGACAGCTGAAAATATTTCATCCCTGCTGAAAACTTTATCTGGCTTTGAAAGCAACAACAACAACAATTCAAATTCTTTCTTGGGCAAAACCAATTCTTTGTCTTCTTTTTTTACCTGGTATTTCTCCTTATCAATAACCAAATCCGAGGTACGAATAATATTCTCAGGTATCTTTTCTTTTATAGCACTTCCATTATGATATCTTTTTAGCAAAGCTTTAATTCTGCTTAACAAAACCTTGGGTTTTATAGGTTTCGTAATATAATCATCACCACCTGCCTCAAATCCGGCTATCTGGGAATAATCCTCTCCGCGCGCAGTTAAAAATGCTATGATTGTGCTATGCAATTCCGGTTGATTTCTTAACTGCTCACAGGTTTCAACACCATCCATTTCGGGCATCATAACGTCCAGTAAAATTAGATGGGGTTTAATATCCTTAGCCTTTTGAATAGCTTCTTTTCCATTTTGAGTGGAATAAACTTTATAACCTGCACTGTGTAAATTATAGGTCATGAATTCCAGAACATCGGGTTCGTCATCAACTAATAATACTTTGTAATCTGCTGTTTCCATGAATTATTAATATTAAGTATAATACAATTACCAAATTACGAAAAAATATATTAAAAGTTCATCAAATTTAGCTTAACTCTATATTAATTTAAGTTTAACAAAGCACTATTAATTATCGATTATTTAATACAAGATTAATTCTCTCATAACTCCGTTAAAAGCATCTTGGTTTTTCTTTGTCAGTGAAAATTATTTTTTAACTCAAAAATCTGAAAAAAAATGAAAACAAATTTCTTTAAAATTACAGCAGCTTTATTGTTAGCGTTAATGGTCGGATTCACTGCCTGTGACGACAAGAATGATGACAACGGCGAAGAAGAAAATGACGATAACAATAACGAAGTTACTTTTGAAATGATCACAGCTTATGTTGAAGAAGATGACCAGGGTAATCCTATTGGTGCATTGCCTGATGATGCAGAAACTCAAATGGAAAATCACTTCAACGATAATAACAATGACAAAGATCCCGGTTTAAGCCTGGATTTTGATGACATCCTTAATACCATTATCCCTGCTTCAGGTGAAGCCGGGAATGGTGTAGCCCCTACTGATCCATGGTTCCAGAATGTTTCATACCAGGGAGCTTTTCAACCCGGAGCATCAGGCAACTGGGCATCCTGGATGCTGACTTTTGGTATGCAGGACTACCAAAACGGAAGTTATACTTACAACCCAACTGATACAACTGTTATCTCCGGCAATATCACTTCCAGTACTACCTGGAACAACACTACCCTATACAAATTAGACGGATTTGTTTTCGTGACTGGTGGTGCTACTTTAACAATTGAAGAAGGTACTATGATCCAGGGACTTCCTGGTCAACAAACAGAAGCTTCTGCCCTGATAATTGCCAGAGACGGATCAATTATGGCTGAAGGAACTGCAGAAAAACCAATTGTTTTCACAGCAGAAGGTGATACTTACATTGGTGACGGCCTTAGCGAATTAGCCAATGGTAAATGGGGTGGATTAATTGTCTTGGGAGCTGCTCCTAACAACAATCCTACTAATGACTACAGAGTTGAAGGTATTCCGGATGACCCTGCATATCCTGCCGAGTATGGTGGAAGCGATGCAAGCAGCAACTCCGGGACACTTAAGTACATCTCTATCCGTCATGGTGGAACCGATATTGGAGCAGGTAATGAAATCAATGGTCTGACCTTTGGTTCTGTTGGTAACGGAACTACGGTTGATCAGATTGAAGTAATTGCTAACAAAGATGATGGTGTTGAATGGTTTGGTGGTACTGTAAATACAAGCCACTTATTAACTGCTTACTGTGGAGATGACTCTTACGATTATGACGAAGGATTCCAGGGTAAAGGTCAGTTCTGGGTAACCATCCAAGCAGCCGGAACCGGTGGACGACTTGGTGAACATGACAGTGGTGGTGACGGAGAAGGTGAAACTCCTTATTCCAAACCTGTTATTTACAATGCTACTTATGTTGGAAACGGTGGCGACCTGATTACATTCAGAGATGACGCCGGAGGAACTTATGCTAACTCAATTTTCTTTAATACTGACGGCGGTATTGAAATTGAATACAGAGACGATAAGCATTGCAGCTGGGACCAATTCGCAACCGAAGGAAACTTAGTTATTAAAAATAATCTTTTCCAGGATATTGCTGAATAATCATAAAATATATTGTAAAACCTAAAAGAAGATAAGCTGGTGGAAGATTTCCATCAGCTTATCCATTAAAAAAAATAAGTGATGAAAAAAATTGGACTGGTAATTATTTCATTTATTTTTCTTACAGTAACTTCCTTTGCGCAAAAAGGAACTTTAAGAGGAAAAATTATTGACAAAGGCACCGGAGAAACATTAA
>CAYWSJ010000112.1:0-8867 GCA_964461045.1 uncultured Bacteroidales bacterium
AGCATTCGGCGGGAATAGAGTTTATTGAATAATTCCCGGGCAACTGAGATCAAATTATGGTCAAAAGAAGTGTATGGAATTCGTTTTTGAAGAGTGTGTGTATCATAATTGGCATACCGGATTTTAACAGTGATGCATCCGGTAAGTTTGTTTTGTGCCCGTAATTTGAAGGCGAGCTTTTCAACCATAGAGGTCAATGCAGCATTGAGCAGGTGCATGTTGCAGGTATCTGCGTCAAAAGTACGTTCCATGCTCATGGATTTTTGCTGGGTATAGGGCTTTACAGGAGCAGTATCAATCCCGTTTGCTTTTTTCCATAGCTCTAACCCGTTTTTTCCAAGTACAGCTTGTAAATAGTCCGAAGGAATCAGACTCAGGGAACGAATCGTACCTACTCCCATAGAACTCAATAATTGATATGTTTTGTTACCCACCATAGGGATCTTACGGATAGATAATGGATAAAGAAAAGGCTTTATGCGTTCCCGGGGGACATGAATTTCTCCGTTGGGTTTTGCTTCTCCCGTAGCAATTTTCGAAACAGTTTTGTTTTCCGATAACCCGAATGAAATAGGAAGCCCCGTGTGAGAAATAATTGTTTCCCTTAATTCCTTTGCCCATTTCAGAGAGCCAAAGAAACGTTCCATGCCGGTTAAATCAATGTAGTGTTCATCTATGGATGCTTTTTCATAAAGAGGGGCTCTTTCATTTATAATTTCAGTTATTGTGTTGGAATAACGACTGTAAAGATCCATATCTCCGCGAATAACAATGGCATCGTTGCAGAGCTGCTTTGCCAAACGCATAGGCATTGCAGAATGAACCCCGTATTTTCGTGCCTCATAACTGCAGCTTGCAACAACACCACGATCAGATAATCCTCCTATTATGACCGGTTTCTCTTTTAACCGGCTATTCTGCAGACGCTCTACCGATACAAAGAAAGAGTCCATATCCAGGTGCACAATGTTTCTCTCATTTGCCATTTTTTACTCTGAAATTTTTGATTTTGAAAAAAATACCTTAAATTTGATTATAATTTAATCAAAATACAGATTATAATATAGTCAATTTTATATTTAAAGGCAAAATATTTTAAAGAAGAAACCAGACGATAACAATCATAACTTATGAATCAGAATTTTAGCGGAAATATTAAGTTGCTTCGCAAACGCCGGCGAAAAACACAGGATGATGTTTCTCAGGCACTGAATATGAAGCGCTCTACATTGAGTGGTTATGAGAATAATGTGGGTCAGCCTGGCGTGGATTCACTTGTTGCTATTTCGGAATACTATGGCGTTACGATAGATACACTGGTAAAAGTGGATCTTTCTTCTTTAAGTGAAAGTCAGTTGTCACAATTGGAGAGAGGATATGATGTTTATATCAAAGGAAGCAACCTGAGAGTTTTAGCAACAACCGTAGATAACGACGATAATGAGAATATTGAGTTGGTTCCGGAAAAGGCTAAGGCTGGTTATCAACGGGGCTTTGCCGATCCTGATTTTATTAGCGAACTTCCTGTTTTTCAGCTACCTTTCTTGTCGAAGGAAAAGAAATACCGGACTTTTCAGATTAATGGCGATTCAATGCTGCCTGTTCCTGACGGATCATGGGTGACCGGAGAATTTGTGCAGGACTGGTTTCATATTAAGGATGGAGAAGCCTGCATCATTTTGACTCTGAACGAAGGAATTGTCTTTAAAATTGTGGAAAATCACCTGGAGAGATCTGGAAAGTTAATTGTTCATTCACTGAATCCTATTTATAAGCCTTATGAAATATCTGTGAAGGAAATTAAGGAGTTATGGAAATTTTCTCATTACATTAGTCAGGAAATGCCTGATCCGGAAATTAATAACGAAACCGTTTTGCAAAAGTTAAAGAAATTACAGAATGAAGTAGCTGATATCCGAAAGAAAATGTAGGAAATTTCTTCATGAGCCGGGAAAATAATAATACCGGTCATCAGTGTGGGTGCGTCTGCTCTTTTTCTTTTCTGGCCTTTTCCTGAATAATTTCCTGTACAGGACGGTTCTGAATTTTACTCTCAAGCCAGGAGATCATATCAAGGTATAAAAAAGCTCTTTTTTCAAAAGGACTGTCTTCAAGATTCAGGAATTTTTCGTGCAGTTTGATAAATTCATCCTTTAAATCTTTTTCCTCCATATCGCTTAATTTTCGAATAAAACTAAGTATGTACTGTTGAACTTGTTGTAAATTATCCATTTTGAAAAGAAAACGATAAGTAGATTTTATCTGGTATTCAATAAGTTCATTGTTGCCCAGTTCATAATGGCTAACAAGATTAAGAAGTCTTGAAAAGCAATGAATATCTTCTCTAAGGCCTGTATCTTTGTAGTTTAAGATAAAGTTTAAATACCGGATGGCATTGCGGTAATCTCCACTGCCAAAATAAAGGCTTGCAATTTTATAATAGAAAACAAGAATTCGGTGGTTGTCAAGGTGTCGCTTGTTTTTTTGTATAAATTCATTGATTTCAGGAATTAGTTTCACCCCATTGCTGAACGTTCCCTCCAGAAAATGGTAATTGATCAGGTGAGTGTATTTGAAGAGATTATAAAGCAACAGGTTGTTATCATTTATGGGAATATCTTCTTTCTCCGGGATATTGATCAAATTATCCAGCTCCTCTTTGAATTTTTTGTGGTACCTTGTCATGTGAAGAGATACAAGAAGGTTATTCATTCCTTTAAAATAGAGATCTGTCTGGTTCTTTATCATTTCTTTGTTTTCACGATAAAGGTCAACCCATTTTTGCGAATACTTGTAACACATCACAAAATCTTGTATGATATGATAATACCATACATACGCCTGGTAGATATACAGCCGCTCGTAAAAAGAGCACTCATTAATGTTAGGGGGTGGTTGAAACTGCGAAGAGAAGAACTGGCTAACCATCAGCATATCCTTCTTATTTCTCACCGATCCTACTTTTAAATAGAGGCCATACAGCTTTAATGCCAGGTTAGAATAATTTTTTGCTGTATCAATCTGTTGACCCAGTTCATTTGCTTCAAGTGTCAATTCTTCGGCCCGGTTTTCGATGCTTCGTGTGATGTATTGGAGTTCTATAAGTTTTTCGAACTCAATTATCTCATAATGCAATATGGGTTTCTGGTTTTTTAAAGCGCTGTTTTTTGACTTCTCAAGTATTTTAAGGGACTGCTTGTACAGTCCTTTGTTGTACAGTACTTTTGCATAATCTATCCATTCTCTTATATTGATTTCTGTGTCAAGGTTGGCATTTTGCAACCGCAGGCTTTTTAATAATTGTTTGTAGAGGTGGGCTTTTAAATTCGATAGCTGCTGTGGTTTTATGTTTTTTGCTTTTTTAAGTATTTCATTCTCATCGTAAACCTCTTGTTTGTCAATAATATCGAAAAGATGTAAAAATTTTGTTTCATCACCGGTTTTTGTGCGATTTGCATAAAGACGAAAATTGCGTTTTTCCGCTTTAGAAAGTGATTTTATTAACTGAAACAGGTGTTCGGTTTGTTGTTTGGGCATAATAATAGTTTCACAGTAATTCTTAAACCATATATTTAAAATGAAACAGTCTTTCAATTTACAAAATAATACTTTTTATCGTTCAAATATAAAATATTCATGCACCCATTTCTCTGATCTGGTCAGAATTAATCTTTTTTATATTTTCTTTAAAATCGTAATTAAGAGGTCTCTTGTTTTTGTTTTTATCATTGATGATCAATGAATTTAAATATTCTGAATTGCTTTTGGAAATCGTAATTGCTTTTGATTTTGATTTTTTGAGACATTGTTTTCAGCATATTTTTGAAGCCGAATAAAAATTATGCCTATGCCATTTAAAACAAACCGAGAAAAGCGGATAGAGAGAAATTTTATATTAACAGAATCTTTAAATTTTATTCAAAATCGACTGATTATGGAAAGTTTATTCCTGCCAGATTTGTTTAATGAAGAAAAAGAAAAGGAGATGTTGGATATTGAAACGGGTGATACTTTTCATCTTAACGGTCATAATTCTTTTGACATGGACCGGTTTCCTTTTTCTGAGGTAGAATTGACAGATAATTCTTCTGAAAAGAGTGAAGAGACTCCCTCTTTTCTGGGGATAGAATTATAGCATTGTTTTTCTTATTTCTATAATAAATTTATTTCTTTGGTTTCCCTTCACAGATGATTACAATCTCCCCTTTTACTTTTTTTGATTCATAATAACCAGCAAGTTCTGTAAGTGTTCCTCTTACATTTTCTTCATGAATTTTGGTTAGCTCTCTTGAAACCGCTGCATTCCTTTCTGGATGAAGATGTTCGGCTAATTGTCTAAGCGTTTTTACCAATCGATAGGGAGATTCATATAAAACAATAGTTCTTTCTTCTTCGGCAAGCTTTTCTAATCTTTTGTTTCGTCCCTTTTTGTGGGGAAGAAAGCCTTCAAATACAAATTTATCAGAAGGTAAGCCTGAATTGCTTAATGCAGGAAGAAAAGCAGTTGCGCCCGGGAGGGTTTCAACAGGAATATTGTTTTTTAAGCATTCTCTGACAAGCAAAAATCCGGGATCTGATATTCCCGGCATTCCGGCATCGGTTATGACAGCTGCATTCAGGTTTTTTGTTAATAATTCCATGGTTATAGAGGGAACTTTTTTATGTTCATTGTGTTGGTGGTAAGATTCTATTTTGTTTTCTATTTGATAGTGATCAAGCAGATTCTTTGAAGTACGAGTGTCTTCAGCCAGAATAAAATCAACTTCTTTTAAAACACGAACTGCTCTGTAGGTAATATCTTCCAGATTCCCGATAGGGGTGGGTATAATATAAAGTTTGGCCATGTATTTATTTATTTACCAGCGGTGAATTTTCTTTCTACCAATTCCATAAATTTTTGCACTTCAGGGTCTTCATGGTCCCACGCAAAACTCTCCTTAATATAATTTTTTGCCTCCTCAAAATTTGGCATTTCGTTAATAATTTGTATAGACTCGTGGTACTGTTGTTTGTCTCCATTAAACAATTCCCTGATGAACGAAAATTTGTCGTTCACTCCAATCGCTCTTGTAAGGTCATAGATTGGTTTTTTCTGCATTCTACTGGAAAGATCTGTTTTGGTTTGTTTTTTTGCCAGATCATCGTGCCTGAATGTCTTTGTGTTTTGATACTTATCTGCAACAATTCCCCCGTTTCCGGAATTTTTGTTTTCAGACTTATCATTTTTCAATTCAGGTTTCTTATGGGTTTCGTTGCTTTCAGTTTTTTCATTTTCAATAATAAGGGGAGGGCTTTTTTGTTCATCTTCTTTCTTTTCTTTTGAGTATAATTCTTCTTTACCCTCGGTTTCATTTTCTTTTTCCTGTTTTTTTTCGGGGGCTTCCTGCAGGTGCGTATTCTTTTCTTCCTGTGTTTTTTCTTCTTTAGTTATTTCTTTTGTTTTGTTAGTCTTTGAAGTATCAAATTCAGTGCTGTCTATTTTAAGAAAATCTTCGTAAATATTTCTTATTTTGTCTAGTAGCCGGTGTATATCAATTTTATGCAGTTCAGGAGATTCCTGCATAGATCTCGTGCCTTGTTCAACCTCCTGCAACTCTTTAATAATTGATTCTAATCTTTGGTTAAAATCCATATTTCTGATTTATTTATTAATTTTACAAAAATAACGAATTAAGGGTGTGTAATAAAATATTTTTTAAATAATCCTAATTGTTAGAAAGAAACAGATTTTAAACTGAGATATTTTGAAAATTATTACTTTCATGCCCTAAAAAATTGTAAGATAAATGCCATTTGAAAATACTGAACATCATATTTCGCGGGGAGGCTGGATAGAAGTTGTAACAGGTTCAATGTTTTCAGGAAAAACAGAAGAGCTCATAAGGAGATTAAAAAGAGCTCAGTATGCCCGTTTACGAACTGAAATTTTTAAGCCCAAAATTGATACGCGTTATTCTGAAGATGATGTAGTTTCACATGATGAAAAGACTATCCGTTCTACTCCTGTTGAAACTGCGCAGAATATAATGATTCTGGCTAATGATGTGGATGTTCTTGGTATTGACGAAGCCCAGTTTTTTGACGAAGGTTTGGTTGAAGTATGCAATGAGTTAGCAAATTCCGGTGTACGAGTTGTAGTAGCTGGTTTGGACATGGACTTCTCAGGCAAACCTTTTGGCCCGATCCCAAAACTTATGGCTACTGCTGAACATGTAACTAAAATACATGCTATTTGCCTCAGGTGTGGAAATTTGGCTCATTATTCACATAGAAAAACTGCTTCAAAAAAACAAGTACTTTTAGGAGAGAAAGATGAATATGAACCCCTTTGCCGTGAATGTTACTTAAAGGCAACCGGCCAAAACAATTTCTGACACCTGTTTGACGTTATATCTAAAATAATTAATTATGGCCTCATACTCAATAGATAAGCTGGCTAAAATAGTTTTTGGTGAACTCTATAAATATAAAGATTCCGTAATTCACCATATAATTATTGACAGCAGAAAATTATTCACACCAGAAAATTCAGTTTTTTTTGCTATCCAGGGTGAGAGACATGATGGTCATCAATTTATAAATGACCTTATAAAAAAAGGAATTCAAAATTTTGTGGTAACTGAACTGCCTAATCCTGATATATTGGAAAAAGCCAATTTCGTGAAGGTGCCAACTGCTCTGGGTGCTTTACAGCAACTAGCTTCTTATCATCGTAACCAGTTTGAATACCCCGTAATTGGAATTACAGGAAGCAATGGAAAAACAATTGTAAAGGAGTGGATATATCATCTTCTTCAGGATTCCTATCAAATAGTAAGAAGTCCAAAGAGCTATAATTCCCAGATTGGCGTACCATTATCCATTTGGTCGATGGAAGAAAAATACAATTTGGGTGTTTTTGAGGCTGGTATCTCACAAACAGGAGAAATGCAGCGGTTACAAAATATTATTCGACCGGATATCGGCATTTTTACAAACATTGGACAGGCCCACCAGGAAAATTTTAAAAGTCTGAAACAGAAGATTGAAGAAAAACTCGAATTGTTTTATGAATCAGAGACAATTATCTATTGTGAGGACCATCAAAAGATACATAAAACCATAACAGAACATGATATTTTAAAATATAAAAACTTACTGACATGGTCTTATGAAGGAGATGCAACACTCAATATTCTGTCTATTGATAAAGAAAAAACAAAAACAGTTATTGCAGCAGAATACAAAGATCAATGGCTGAAAATTCAAATACCTTTTATTGACAATGGCTCTATAGAAAATGCCATTCATGCATGGTTGTTAATGCTCCATCTGAATATGAACCCTGAGATTATAAACAAACAGATGGAAAACCTGCCAGCAATAGCCATGCGTTTGGAGATGAAAAAAGGAATTAATCACAGTACTATTGTTAACGATAGTTATAATTCAGACCTGGGTTCTCTGAATATTGCATTGAATATGCTCAATCAGCAAAATCAGCACAGGAAAAAAACGGTTATTCTTTCTGATATTGTGCAAACAGGCAGAGAAGCTTCCGACTTATATGCAGATGTTGCCGACATGCTTCAAAGAAACCAGGTAGACCGCCTGATTGGAATTGGTGAATCAATTTCTCATTTCAGGAATCTATTTAGCCTGGAAAAATACTTTTTTTCATCAACCGAACAGTTTATAAGCGCCATATCTTTTCTTCAGTTTAAGAATGAAGCGATATTGCTGAAAGGTTCAAGGCAATTTTATTTTGAAAAAATCTCACAACTTCTCGAAGAAAAGGTACATCAAACTGTGCTGGAAATAGACCTGGATAATGTGGTAACCAACCTGAATTATTTCCGAAACAAACTTAAAAAGAATACCCGGATAATGGCCATGGTTAAAGCCTTTTCGTATGGGAGCGGAACGTATGAAATAGCGAATGTCCTTCAATATCAGTTAGTGGATTATTTAGGAGTTGCTTTTACCGATGAAGGAGTAACTTTACGGGAATCAGGAATTACACTGCCCATTGTGGTAATGAACCCGGAGCCGGATAGCTATAAAATAATGATTGATTATGAACTGGAACCGGAGATTTATAATTTGAATAATCTTCAGAATTTTAATAAGATAGTGAGCATGATCGGTCGGGAAGAATATCCCATACACCTGAAGCTGGATACAGGTATGAATCGATTGGGATTTAAGGAAGAAGAATTACCCGAATTGTTGGAAAAATTGCCTGAAATGAATCATGTTAGGGTTTCTTCGGTTTTTTCTCACCTTGCAGCTGCTGATGAAACAGATAAGGATGATTTTACCAGGGGACAGATAAAATTGTTTGAGAATATGACCAATCAGATAACAGAAATTCTTGGGTATCCGGTTATCAGACATATTCTCAACTCTGCAGGCATAGAAAGATTTCCGGAAGGTCAGTTTGAAATGGTGCGGCTGGGGATTGGTCTTTATGGCATCAGTGCGCTTGACCATAATCTTCTCAGCAATATCAGCACTTTTAAAAGTACAATTACACAAGTTAAGCAGGTAAACACCAATGAAACAATCGGTTATGGCAGGATGGGAGTGGCTGAAATTCCTAAAACCATAGGAATTGTGCCTGTTGGATATGCAGATGGATTAAACCGGGCTTTGAGTAATGGGAAAGGTGTCTTGTATGTCAATGGGAACTATTATCCGATTATTGGAAATATTTGCATGGATATGTGTATGATTGATATTACCGGGTCGGATGCAAAGGAAGGGGATGAAGTGATAATTTTTGGTGAGGAGCTTCCTGTTACCGAACTGGCCCAAAAGCTTGGAACAATCCCTTATGAAATATTTACCGGAATTTCTGAGCGGGTGAAACGTATTTATTTCCAGGA
>CAYWSJ010000113.1:0-8796 GCA_964461045.1 uncultured Bacteroidales bacterium
CTAACTTTTACTTTCTGCTTTTCTCAGGCTCTGTAGCCCAGTGAAGGAGGACTGCTACTGCAACTGCTACGGCTACTGCCTTCTTATGTTATCTTATATTTGGTTAAATATTGTTCATTTCTCATTTCTCATTTTTCATTGTTCATTGATCATTTTCATTGCTCTCCACCACTACTTCATGCTTACATCTATTCAGACAACACATCCACAATCTTCTGGTACTTTTTCCGTTTCTCTTCGCCGTATGCCTTCATATTAACTTTATCCCCGGCATGATCCAGAGCAGTTTTACCGGCCTTATCCTTCACAGTCAGATCGGCTCCGTATTCTTTCAGTAACTTAACCGACTGTAAATCTCCATTATACACAGCATAATGAATAGGGTACTTCATTTCTTTCGAATGTTTGTTTGGATCTGCTCCATTTTTCAGGAAAAGCTCCAGCATATCTGCACGATCATGCATAGCAGCTCTCAGGGCAGTTGAATTTTCTTCCTTCTCAGGATCCAAATCAGCGCCATGCTCAATCAACATGTGGGCAATTTTTAACGCATCTGTTTTATCTCCGGATCTTCTAATAGCAAAATGAATAGCCATTTTTCCGTTTGGACCTGTGGCATTCACATCTGCTCCATGATCCAGTAAAATTTTGATAATTTCAACAGGAACACGGGAACTAAAGATAGCATATTGCAGAGGGGTTCTTCCCTCTCCCTTTTGCATTCGTTCATTTACACCTACTCCTTCTTTCAAAATCAATTTAACCATTTCAGGTGAGCCTGATTTGCAGGCTATATGCAAGGCATTTTTTCCATTAAACTGATAGCCCGGATCTGTTCCTTCTCTTATCATCTTTTTCACTTTTCCTGCCTCATTGTTTTTTATGGCATTGTGAAGATGATATGCATCCATTACTTCTTCTGGCTGGGCTAAAGAAATAAAAGGAACCATAAGGATAAAAAACACTGGAATACAACTAAAATGTTTCATAATATCAAATTAAATGAATAAATAAATTATTAAAAATGAATTATTGACCATCACAAGATTGGATCAATCCTACTCAAAAATTGTTATTAAATAATGTAAGGTACAAAAAATCAGAATACAATGAAAGTATTTTTAATTAATCGAACGCGTAAAGCTCTTTTTGATCAGGTTTTAATCAATCCAAATTGCTATTTAATTTTATACTCATAAACAGGAAGTTAACCGGCATTTTTTGTACATTTGATAAGAAGTAAAGATAAATTAGAAGACAATATTAACCACCAGATGCTGTGTTCTTTGACATTCTTATTATTGCTACAAATTTTTTAATTATCCATAAGAAAAGGAGATTTAAAATGCTACTTCAACGATTGTTATTTATTTTAATATTCCTGCTGTCCTTTGGGCTGATGGGGGTAAATGCACAGGAAGCAATCCCTGCATCGGGGGGAGATGCTTCGGGCAACGGTGGCTCATTAAGCTATTCCGTTGGACAGTTACTCTACTCTGCAAACGCAGGAGAAGATGGCTCAACTAACCAAGGTGTTCAACATCCATACGAATTTTTTGTGGTCAGTGAAACAAAAATTGCCACTCACATATTTTTTGAAGTGTCGGTATACCCTAATCCGTCGGTTGATCACTTAATAGTTGAAACAAACAGTCATTCCCTGTCCCGCAAAACATTTTATTATCAACTATTTGACCTGAACGGTAAGCTCATTAAGAATAAAAAAATAGAAGACAACAAAACTACTATAAACATGAGCACATTCAATTCAGGCAGCTATTTCCTTAAAATAATCCAAAGAGGAAATGATTTATCATCTCCCTATACTAAAACTTTTAAAATCATTAAGAAATGAAAGCTTCAGGTAAAATATTAACCACCACCATGGCAATATTATTGATTTCAGGAATAATACTGCCGATAAAGATAAATGCACAGGCACCTGAAAAAATGAGTTATCAGGCTGTGATTCGTGACAGCGATAATGAGTTGGTTGCTGATAAAACCGTTGGGATACAAATAAGCATAATTCAAGGGTCAATTTACGGAGCTTCTGTTTATGTTGAAACCCAAACACCCGAAACCAATGCCAATGGTCTTGTAAGCCTGGAAATCGGAACCGGAAATATTTTAAATGGAAATATTTCAACAATAGACTGGTCAGCAGGCCCCTACTACATCAAAACAGAAACCGATCCGGATGGTGGAACCAATTATTCCATAAGCGGGACAAGTCAAATTTTAAGTGTTCCCTATGCCATGTATGCAAAAAAAGCAGAAACAGTTACTGGCGGTGTTTCAGAAACTGATCCGGTTTTTTCCTCATCGAGTGCCTCTAGCATCACATCAACTGATATGACTAACTGGAATACTGCCTATGGATGGGGAGACCATGCCAGTGCAGGCTACCTGGCTTTTGTGCCCGACATAAGTTCTGCAAGCTATCAAATGCAAGCGATACACCCTAACCTGCTGTTTAAAGGAAGGCTTCACTCATCAAGCGGTGAGACCATAAATGGAGTATTAACCGTTGGTTTTAGTTTTTACGATACGGAATCAGGAGGGTCGCCTTTATGGTCAGAAACACAAGATATCACATTTGATCAGGGATATTTTACCGCACAATTAGGTTCAGAAGTAAGTATTCCCGATGATGTCTTTGTTTCTCTCCCCTTCCTGGAAATTACCATTGGGGGAGAAACATTAACCGATAGAATACAATTGCACAAAGTAAGTCATGCCCATTATTCAACAGTTGCAGAAGGTTTAGCCGGCAGCAGTGGCATGGGTGAAGGCTCAGGCCTTGATGCCGATCTGCTTGACGGGCTTGACAGCGATTATTTTATGCCGGCCAGTTATACTGAGACAGATCCGGTATTTGAATCATCCCCGGCAAGCGAAATTACAGCATCAGACACCACAAAATGGAGTTCTAAACAAGATTCTGTTAAAGCAGGCAATGGCATTGAGATAAAAAATAATGTAATCAGCGAAACTCCTTACCAGGTTGGTGATTTTGCTCATGGCGGAGTGGTTTTCTGGGTTGATGATTCCGGAGAACATGGGTTGCTCTGTGCAAAAGGAGATCAGGTGGGAGAAGATAGCATCCAATGGTACAATGGAAGTTATGTTAATACCTCAGCCTGGGGAGATGGTTTATATGCCGGGGAAATGAATACTGCTCTAATCGTTGCCGCCCAGGAAGGTGGCCCATATGATTATGCGGCCGCTATGTGCGCAAGTTTTGGCTTTATTGTAGATGGGGTTAAATATGGTGATTGGTACCTTCCTTCTGTAGATGAGTTAAAGCTTATGTATCAAAACAAAAACGCAATTGATTCAACCTCTGCAGCAAATGGAGGAGCCTCTTTTACAAACTCTGAGTATTGGAGCTCTGAGGAATATGACTTAAACAATGCATATATTGTGAATTTTAATGGGGGGAATACTGATTATAAAAGCAAAAACCGGAAATATAAAATAAGAGCTGTCCGAAAGTTTTAAATGAAAAAATTATATTTTGTACAGCCGGTATTCCTGAATTATTAAATTTTTTCCTGGAGGATGACTAAAAAGTTTTTATGAGACTGAATCTGAAAATCATATTTTAATTGCTTTCTGGACATCCTCTTTTTTTAATAAGAAAATCATATAAAACACATAAATTTAATTGCAAACAACTAAATAAAATCATTCTTTTAATCTTTTTTATGAAACTTGCACAATTTTCATGCATTATTAAATACTAAATTTTAGAAAATTTCATGAAACATTTGTCCATAATTAATTTTGTTTGGTTTCTAATATTGTTTTTTTATATAAATCTAACTTATGCACAGGAAACCGCATTTTTTGTGAAACCTGCAGAAACATATCACGCTTACACCGCTCTACAGGACAGCCATTTTGTAGCTGTTGATCAAACTGCGAATTCCCTGAATAAATTATTGTTTTATATGGGTGGCACCACGTCAACTACCAAAAACACAAAGCTTTTTTTAAAGCTTGCAGCTAACCTGGGTTATCATGCTGTCTCCGTTGCCTACCCCAATGCTACATCGGCTCAATCGGCATGCGGATATAGTACAGATACCGAATGCTTTGAAAAATTCAGACAGGAAGCCTGTTTTGGTACTCCTTTGTGTGACAGTATTGATATTGATACTCTAAATAGTTTAAATACCCGAACACTCAAACTCATTCAATATCTTGACAGTTTATATCCAGCCCAGGGCTGGGGACAATTCTTAAATGAAAATAACATTGCATGGGAAAAAGTTGTAACTTCAGGACATTCGCAAGGCTCGGGACATGCTTTATATTTTTTAAAAGTCAGAAATATCGATAGGTGCATCATGTTTTCCGGAGCCAACGACTACAGCTATTTATACGGCAGACCCGCAAACTGGATATCCGGAGATTTTATTACTTCTCTATCAAAAGCCTATTGCTTTCTTCATTTACAGGATGAGGTAGGCTTTTCTAAACAGTACGATATAATGAACGCCCTGGGACTTGTAAACAACAACGACGACAGCACACTAATCGATCATTTATCTCCTCCATACAAACACTCAAACTTTTTATACACCGGTGAAACACCGGCAAGCATGCTGCTGACTGCCTATCACAACTCAACAGTTGTGGATTTCTGGACCCCAAAAACTTATTCTGGCAATCCGGTTTTTGAACCAGTGTGGGAGTATCTTTTAACTACCTCACATACAACCCGTTTGAGCAAAAAAAATACTGAAGATAATCTGGTGATATACCCCAACCCGACAAGCGGAATCATTTATCTCAATAACAACGAACACCCCATTTATGTGTATAGTATATCAGGTAGACTCCTGAAGAGAACCTGGAATAAAAAAAAATTGAATATTACGGAATTCCCCGATGGAATGTATCTTATTTCTAACGGAAAAACAGAAATAAAGGTGATTAAACAATAAAAAAAATGAAAAACTCTTATTGAGTGAATTTACTCGTTTAAATACGTAACTATTAGATAAAATGACATCCTCCCCAAACGATGAAGGAAACATATTAATCATGCTAAAGCTAAGCGGATGGGATATTATAACATTGCGGGAGGTTTTACTCTTGCTTTATTTGCTTCTGCCATTAGGATGCCGGAAAGCAATTTAAAAAACTTGTCGAAAAAGGACACGTTAAACCAATGGTAAAAAAATGCTATCCTCTTGAAGAAATAATCGAAGCTCACAGATACACTGGGAAAGGGTATAAAAAGGGTGCTGTTCCCATAAAGATATATTAAAACAAAAAGAACAATTCATAAAGTAAGATACTATTTTTAACCTATTTCCATTTTTCGTTTAGTGGTTCATGTCTGATAATTTTATTATTTTTGAAAAGACTAACCTCTTTAGCATGGAGATAAACAAAGAAATGATGCAGCATTATGGGCTTTCCGAGACGGATATGGAACACACCATAAGCAGCTATGAACCATTGAATATTCCTTCCAGAGAATTTTTCCTGGAACAAGGAAAAGTATCTGATAAAATAGGATTTGTTAAGTCTGGCCTGCTCAGAGCCTACTTTTATGATGAAGATGGAAACGATATCACTACACAGTTTTTCCCTACCGGCTCGTTAATCATTTCCACCGACAGTTTCAACAACCAAAAACCATCAGAAGAAAATATCGTGGCAGTAACCGATTCCGATTTAATGGTTATTTCTTATAAAAAACAACAAGAATTGTATCAACAGATTCCTTCATGGAACAACATCTGTAGAGACATTGCCGACCAGAAAGGCAAAGAAATACTGGATCGTTCCGTACAGCTTCAAACCCTCTCTGCTAAGGAAAGATATCAACAATTTTGCCGGGAAAATTCTGAGGTGATCAAGAATTGCCCTCTACGGCATATTGCCTCTTACCTCGGAATTGATATTGCAACACTCAGCCGGATAAGAAAAAAAGTATGATTTTTTGACTTTTGTCAAACATATTAATCATCCAGTATACCTATCTTTGTCTCAAAACCAGAAAAAAATGATGAAAGCTACAGCATTTCTAGGTAGTGCAAGAAAAGGACACACCTACCGGGCAACAGAAAAAATACTTCAACAACTGCAGGAAATGGACAAGATTGATACAGAAATCGTCTTTCTTTCCGATTATAATCTGCAAATTTGCAAAGGTTGCAAAACATGCCTGGACAAGGGAGAGGAATTGTGCCAGTTCCAGGACGACAGGGATAAGCTCATAGAAAAGATGAACCAATCAGATGGTATTATTTTTGCCACCCCTAATTATTCGTTCCAGGTTTCAGCAATCATGAAAGTATTTCTTGACCGCCTGGGTTACTTTTTTCACCGTCCGCACTTTTTCGGAAAAACGTACACCAATGTCGTAGCGCAGGGGATATACGGAGGTAAAAAGATAGTTAAATATCTTGATTTCATAGGAAGTGGCCTGGGTTTCAACGTTGTTAAAGGCACTTGTATTACAACTCGTGAACCTCTGACAGAAAACGCTGAGAAGAAGATCGAAAAAATCATTAACAAACAGGCTAAAAAATTCTATAAGAAAATGATCTCAAAAGCCTATCCTGCTCCATCGCTTTTCAAAATTATGCTTTTCAGGTTTTCCCGTTCGAGTATGAAAAAAGCACTCGATGAAAGCTACCGTGACTACAATTACTACAAGGATAAAGGATGGTTCACTTCAGACTATTATTATCCGGTAAAACTAAATCCTTTTAAAAAACTAACAGGCAAATTCATTGATCAGATTGCCACTAAAATGAGTTAAAAATTATGAAGAATAAAATACACCCAGACCCTTCCTGGAAGGAACTATACAAAGCCGGCGGTATCTCTGCATTACTTTATGTGGCTATTGCCATTATTTTGCCGGCTGTTATGTATATGATCCATCCAATTATGAGTGAGATGGAAAGCGGTAAAGAAGTTCTGAGATTAATCTCTTCAAAAAACCTCCTGGCTTATTCTTCAGACAACTGTTCTGGGCACCAGCTTTTTGGCTATTATTGCATTTGCGGCGTTATATAAAACACTTAAAAATGTCAATAAAAGTTATGCACTTGTTGGTACACTCATAGCCATTACCTGCCATATACTCTTCATTGCTTACTACCCTGTATTGATGGGCTTAACATACCTGGCTGAGAATTACCAGGCAGCCGGAGCAGCTCAGCAATCGTCCATGCAGGCAGCAGCAGACGCCCTACTGGCAATAAACAATGCGTTTAACCCATTATATGAATCGGTTTTTGCAATCAGTGTGCTTATACTTTCTCTGGTAATGCTTAAAAGTGTCTACCACAAAATTATTGCTTATCTGGGCATTCTTACAGCCATATCAGCATTTGCAGCTCTTATTCTCTGGCCGTTGCTTGACATTGGATACCTCTGGTGGTGGGCCATTTTCATGATCTGGTTTGTAGCAGTGGGCTGGAAACTTTTTTTACTGGGTAAGAAACAGCATTAAGCTCACAACTAAGGGATTTAAAAAAATACATAATCCTGCTAAATCATTTCAAATCTTTTACCTGAGCCAAAGACACTTTCAAATATTACAAAATCAAATCTTTTTAATAAATTTGATAAGACAAACCTACTGCGTATGGAAACATTTGCTTCATTGAAAGAAATTATAGAGCGTTCAAATATCTTAGAAAAAGAACAGGTAAAATGGATTCTTGAACACTTCCAGGATGAAAATCTTAAAAAAAACCAATTCTGTCTTGAAGCAGGCAACAGATCTTCCCGTATCAGATTCCTTGAAAGCGGAATATTATGTTCTTTCATTTATAATAAGGAAGGCGAAGAGGTGGTAAAGCATTTTGTAGAACCCGGACAATTTTTTACTGATATAGACAGCTATGAAAAAGGAATTCCGACGAAATTGAATATTCAGGCTGTAGTGAATTCAAGGGTCTTTTCGATCAGCAAGACCGACAATGAAAAAATAAATAAAGAACTACCCCAGTGGGGATATCTCCTGAAACAATTTGCAGCAGAAGCCCTTAACCTGATGATCAGGAACCGGAATTTCCTTCAGTTCGGTTCGGCTGTAGAACAATACCAACATTTTTTAAAGCATCACCCAAACCTGGCTCAAAATGTCCCGTTAAAATACATTGCCTCCTATCTTGGCATTACCCAGAGTTCACTAAGCAGAATCAGAAGAGAACGTGGTTAAAAAATCTGCATTCGTTTCATTTTTTGTCATATGTCAAATTTTTTCTTCTTTGAGGGCTATACTTTTACACCATAACTTTAAAAAAGTATGGATTATGAAAAACGCAATGATTATTTATCAAAGTAAAAAAGGAACCACACGTCAGTTTGGATCTGAAATTGGCAAATTATTAAACAAAAAGGGAATACAAACCAAAGTTCTCTCTCTGGAAGAAGCAGAAAAATGTTCCATTCAGGAATATGATTATCTTTTCCTCGGATGCTGGACCAAAGGTTTGATGGTCATTAATCAACATCCTGATAAAGACTGGAAAAATTTTGCCTCATCGCTTGAAATACCTGAAAATACCCGGGTGAATCTATTCACGACTTACAAAATAGCTGCCGGTAGCATGTTTTCAAGAATGAAAAAATGCTTGCCATCCCTGAATGGAAACATGGGCCTGGAGTTAAAATCTAAGAATGGAGACTTGTCAGATGATAATGCCTGGATTATAGATAAAACAATTAAATAACTATGCCAATTCATGTTTTACTTCAGTTGCTGTTCAAAGCTAAGGTTCAATAAATATCCATGTTATTTGAATTAATCTTTGA
>CAYWSJ010000114.1:0-8636 GCA_964461045.1 uncultured Bacteroidales bacterium
AGTTGTCACTGGCACATTAAGTTTCTGTCAGCAATGAATGTTCCTGCGCCATTTATGTGTTAAATACGGGAAACTCCATAACTTTTCTTCCGTTTTGAAGAAAAGATTTTTTTCTTGACAATGATGAAGTAATAGATGAGTGCAGCAAACCCGATTAATAAGGTATATACAAAGGTTAACCCATTGGAAAGAATTCCGAAACTAATACCGGCCGAAGGATCCAGGTTAAAAACTACAAATAGTTGCAAAATAAAGTAATGCGTTGTTCCCACACCACCTGGAGTAGGCAGTGCCCAACCAAGGCCGCCGATAAACAGAACAACAATGGCAAAATATAGTGAAGCCGTATGATTAGTATTAGGTAATGCCTTTAGCGCAACGTAATTCATACCAACCAGTGCAATCCAGATTAAGATGGTGAGAATAATAAAAGAACCGTATCTTTTCAACTGCAAGGTCTTTTTCATGGCATGAAGCATTTCTTTAAACAACATCCTTGCTTTGCGCATGATTTTTCCTGAGGCAAAAAGGTAAATAATCAAAAGGATGAGCAAAAGCGGGATTAAATAGATAAAAATGTCAGTGAATTCCCATTTTCCTGTAAATTGTTTGATTGAGAAAGATCCGAAAAGTTCTTTTACCCTGTCAAATTCAAGTATAATGATTGTTATGAGCCCCAGTCCAAGTACCAATAAATCGTATATCCTTTCCGATACCACTGAGCCAAGGCTTCTGACCAGGGGAACTTTTGAATTTTGTTGTAAAACAGAGCATCTCACTATTTCTCCGAGTTTGGGAGTAAAGCTATTTACAAAGTATCCAAGTGTGACAGCTAAAATTATATTTCTTTTTTTGACTTTATAGCCTAAATGTTCAACAAGAATTCTCCATCTGAGGGAACGAAGAATAAATGTAATTATTAAAAATATTCCGTTCAGAAATACAAAATTCCATTTGGCTTCTCCAATGCTTTCAAATATTTCATCCAGCGGTTTGTTCTTGAATGTCAGGTATAAAAAAAGCAAAGCCAGGAGTAAACCTGCTAAGGCCTGTAAGATATTTCTGTTTTTTCTTTTCATTGAAATTTTGTAAGCAAGAAGTTGCTAATATAAAAAAATGTAATTAATCAGACTTATTTTATTTTGTTTATTTATGGTTTATCCATTGCTATTAAGGGGCTAACCTTTTGATTTTCCATTCATTACTTTCTTTTTTGTATTCTATTCTGTCATGTAATCTGTTTTCTCTTCCCTGCCAGAATTCATATCTATGGGGCATTACCAAATAGCCACCCCAATAATCTGGTCGTTGAATTTTTTGGTTACTGAATTTTTTTTCAAAATCAGCTTTCTTTCTTTCAAGGTATTTACGGTCAGGGATTTCTGTGCTTTGCCGCGAAGCCCAGGCCCCTATTTTACTGTTTTCGGGCCTTGAGTCAAAATACTGATCAGAATTGTGTTCTGGTAATTTTTTTGCTTTTCCCTCAATTCGAATTTGTCTTTCCAGTTCAGGCCAGAAGAATAATAGTGCAACATTATTATTATTTTCTATCTGGATTGCTTTTCTGCTTTTGTAGTTTGAATAAAAAACAAATCCCTGTTCATCAAAATTTTTTAGAAGAACGATTCTAGAGCTTACTTCTCCTTCATTGCTTGCAGTGCTCAGATTCATGGCCGTGGGTTCCCTGATTTCTGAATGCAGCGCTTCCTCAAACCATCTGTCAAATTGTTTCAATGGACTGGAGAGGACATCTTTCTTTGAAAGAGCCATTTGGGTATATTCTCTTCTTATGTCAGCCAGATTTCTTTTCACCACCATTCAATTTTAACTGAGCGTTACTTATACTGGCATTTAATTCAAACCCAAAAATAAGAGCCAGTGAATTAAAGTAAGTCCACATCAGAACAACCATTAATGTTCCGATAGACCCGTATAGTTTGTTAAACTGGCCAAAGTTATTAATTACAAAAGAGAATATGAGAGAAGCCACGATAGAAAGGAATGTCGCCAGAATGGAACCGGGTGTAAGAAACCTCCAGTGCCGTTTTTTAGCAGGTGCCAGGTAATAAATAAAAGAGATGGCAATCAGGTGAAAAATAATGATAATAAACCATTTCCCGAGAACAATCAAATAATAAACCAGTCCTACTTCCAGTACCCCATCCTCCACAAGATTATTCAAAACGCTTCTGCTGCCTATTATTAAAAGGGTGGCTATTGTTACCAGTGATGCTATTATGAAAACAAGAAGTATTGAAATTAATCGTTGTGTAATCCAGCGGCGTGTATCTATCTCATGATAAGTTGTATTAAAGCCTTCGATTAGTGAATGAATTCCATTCATGGTAAAAAACAGGCTGAAAAGCGCCCCAAAAGAGAGGAATCCCCAGTTTTTCTTTAGAATAATATCCTTTAAAGTGGATTCCAGGAAATGATAGGCATTATGCGGGAGCATGTTTTCGAAGGTTTTCAGCATTTCGCTTTGAAAGTTTTCAATGGGAATATAAGGAATCAGTGTAAAAAGAAAGATTATGCCGGGGAAAAGGGCCAGAACAAAGTTAAAAGCAACTGATGAAGCGCGGGTAGGCAGATATCCCTTTTTTATTCCATTGATGAAGAATTTAACCACATCATAAATCGGAATCTTGTAAAATCCCGGAAGGCTGACTTCTTTAGCTTTGGCTTTTAGTTTTTCTAATCTTCTTGTAAACCAGTTTTCCTGTAGTATCTTATGCATAATATTCTAAACCCACTGAAATCGGTTATAAAAATAATGTATTTTTCTTTTGCAAAAAAACAGGGAGGGTTATAAATTAACGAAAAGATGAATAAAAAAATCGTATATCATTTGTTTGGTGCATCAAAGCGGGATATACGACCGTATGAAATTATAAATTTTGTTGCATTCAGCAGTTTTATATTGCTTTAAGGCTCATGTCCAGGCTTTTAATCTGATGAGTAAGGGCTCCTACAGAAACAAAATCAACACCACACTTGGCATAGTCGCGAATAGTTTCGTGGGTAATTCCGCCCGAAGACTCAGTTTCAAACTGCCCGTTAATTAATTTAACAGCTTCACGTGTTTCTTCCAGTGAAAAATTATCAAGCATAATCCTGTCGACTCCGCCAACACCAATAATCTCTTTTACTTCATCCAGACTTCTTGCTTCCACTTCAATTTTTAACATTTTCTGATTTTTTTGCAGATATTTATGTACTTTACGAATCGCTTTTTCTACTCCTCCTGCAAAATCAATATGATTGTCTTTCAGCATGATCATATCATATAAGCCCATGCGGTGATTCACTCCACCTCCAAGTTCTACAGCCTTTTTTTCGAAGTAACGGAAGCCGGGTGTTGTTTTTCGGGTATCAAGAATCTGGGTTTTTAAGTCTTTAATTTTTTCTGCGTACTGATTGGTAGAAGTGGCAATACCACTCATTCTCTGCATTACGTTAAGTACTATCCGTTCGGCCATAAGCAGTGATTGTATTTTTCCTTCCACAATCAGGGCAATGTCCCCTTTTTTGATGGCCTGCCCGTCAATAATTTTTACATCTACGTTTGTTTTAGAATCAATGGCCTGAAAAATTTTTTGTCCGATATCTATTCCTGCAAGAACCCCATCGTCTTTGATGATTAATTGAGACTTTCCTTTTTTCTTTTTGGGAATGCAAGCCAGGGAAGAATGGTCTCCATCACCTATGTCTTCTGCTAATGCATATTTGATGAAATCATAGATGTATTTGTCACTCATTTTCTTTTTCTATTCTGAGTTGATGTATGAATTTTTTTTCGTTTTTCGTTTTAAGGAGCATATAAACACGGAAGTTTCCGTTAAAAGTAATTAGTTTTCCAATAGCGTATTGGGCTTCTTTTTTCCCTCCTTTGTGAACAAATTTAAAATCTTTGGGAGGATATTTTGTGAAGAAATTATCCATTATCCTCTCAGCCTGCGATCTGCTGTATACATTTTCTTTCCCTTCTACTTCCAGCTCCAGGTTTTCATTAAAAAAACGGGATAATTCTTTTGCAGTTCCTACTTTAAAAGCAATAGCAATGTCACTGGGAATGTCATCAAAGTTCAAAGGATTGCTTTGGGTAATAAAAATAGATATTAATATAAATAAGGGTACTATTTTTGTATGTAGATTCATATATAAAATATTTAATTACTGGTTACATTTAAAATCTAGATGCAAAAACTGAACCATAAAATATATTTTAGCTAAATCTTTTTAAATTATCTTTTGCTAAGATAGAATCATTTTTTGAACAAAAAAAATATGGATTCAATATTTGATTTCTGATTTTTAACTAAATAATTTATAATTTTGGGAATATGCAAGTATCTCTCATTATGACAGGCAAAACCAAAGAACCTTTTATTGAAAACGGCTTAAATCACTATGTTAAACGCATAAGTAAGTATCTTTCTTTTAATATAAAGGTAGTAAAAGGAGTGAAAAATGCTAAAAAGATGTCTGTGGATGAAATAAAGAAAGAAGAGGGGGAGATGCTGATGCGTAAAATTCCTGAAGGCAGTGAAATCATTCTGTTGGATGAGCGAGGTTTGAGTATGAGTTCTGAGAAATTTGCCAAATGGTTTGAAAAAAGAATGGTACAGGGTGGAAGGCCTATTTCTTTTGTCATTGGCGGAGCTTATGGTTTTTCTGATGAAATTTATAAAAAAGCAACTTATAAAATTTCTCTTTCTGAAATGACTTTCTCACACCAGCTAATCAGGTTAATTTTTGCAGAGCAGCTATACAGGGCTTTGACAATTATAAAAGGAGAACCTTATCATCATGGTAACTAATATTAAGAATCAGACATTAAGATGAATATACGATACAAAAATATTATTCTTTTCCTTCTGTTTTTTTTGGTGGCATTGGCTTTTGATTACTACGTCAATCATATCCATAAATATAAAATTGAAGACAAGGATATAGAGCAGGTTCTGCACAATAAAGAGAAAAATGTAAAGAAGAAATTAAATTATCTGAGCCAATCATTATCAGGAGATGCAAATAAGGGGAAATATGATTTGTTTTCGGAAATTCAACCCAAAGAAGAAGATGGTGTGTCCTTTTTTGTTTTCAGGAATGATTCTTTAATTCACTGGACTAATAATTCTATCCCGGTTAACGAAATCAGAACTTCAGGTACAAATTATTTTGACAAGATTGGAAATGGCTGGTATTATGCACATACTCAGACACAGAATAATTATTTAGTCGTGGGATTGATTCTCGTGAAAAAAGATTTTTCGTATAAAAATGAATTTATTAATGATGGGTTCCAGGAAGATTTTGATTTGCCGGCTGATCTCAAGATTAGCAAGAAAAAGAATGAAGGCGTTTTGATTCATAACAGCAAGGGTGATTTTTTATTTTCAATATCAAAAGAATATTACGACAAGACTCCCTCTGTACTATTATATCTGATCACAAGCTTGTATTTGTTGTCGCTGGTCTTTCTGGTATTGTTTGTTTTTTCTGAGTTTAGAAGAATTGAAAATCAAAGGAAGAAAATCACCTGGATGGTCGTTTCTCTGGGTTTTCTGATTGTATTAAGGTGGATAATGATCGCTTTTAAATTTCCTGAGAACATCTATAAACTTGAAGTGTTTGATCCGGCCTATTATGCATCATCTTCAATTTTGCCGAGTTTGGGTGATTTCCTTATTGATTTGCTATTTGCATGGATTGTTTTAAGGATCGCACGACAATTTCTATCTCGCCCACCCAGGATCAATTATTCTTCAAAATATCTGTATTCATTCTTGTTTATTTTTCTGAATGTAGTATTCTTTTTTCTCTTTCATTACCTGTTTGAAACCCTGATATTTAATTCGAATATTTCTCTTGCTTTCTACAGGTTTCTTGATCTGACGATTTATAGTTTTGCCGGTTTTTTTATTTGCCTGCTTCTTTTTACAATTTATTTTCTATGGATTGACTTTTTGCATAACAAAACCAGTTTTTTATCCTTGAAAGAAATCCTGATTCTTTTCGTTCCCGTATCACTCATCGTTGGATTTGTTTTTCACTTTTTCTTGCATGAAGTAGGGGTTTTCTCTATATTGTTTTTTTATGTAAGTAATTTAATAATAATATTAATCCTGTTTACCAACAGGGAATATAATTATCCCAGGTATATTTCAATTATATTTATTTCAGTACTTTTTGGCGTAACCTTTATTCAGCATCATTCAAATCAAAAGGAACAACAAAAAAGAAAGGTATTAATAACGAATCTGGAATATGAAAGAGACAGGGTAGGAGAAATGATGCTTCAGGAGAAAGAAGAAAAAATCAAAAGCGACAGGAAGATGAATCAGTTGATGATGAACCCGTTAGAAAATGAAGAAAAAATATTGAATTACCTTCAGAATCAGTATTTTAATGATTATTTCAGAAAATATAACCTCCAAATATCGGTTTGTTCTCCTTACGATTCCCTTGAGGTTAACTATGAATATGAAAACAGGATAAATGTATATCATTGTTATTCATTTTTTAACGACTTGATTAATGATGAAGGAGTGCCCCTCCCGGGGAGCAATTTTTACTTTCTGGATAATTTAAATGGCAGGATCAGTTATCTTGGACCTTTAAAATTTTATGAAACGGATTCATTAAGAGAACATTCTCTGTTTATTGCATTAGATTCCAAAATTTCCGCCACCCAGTTTGGTTACCCGGAATTGCTTCTTGATGAGTCACTTATAAATTCCGGACCGTTAAGTAATTATTCCTATGCCAAATATAAGAACAACGAATTGGTGCGAAAATCAGGAGAATACCTTTTCCCAATGCGTTTAAATTTCTCTTTTGATGAAGATGAACCCTACAGTTTTGTCGATCACAAAGGCTATAATCATCTTCTTTACAAGGTAAATGACGATTCTCTTATTGTAATCAGCAAGCCAAAAAATAGTTTTCTCGATAACCTGGCTCAGTTTTCATACCTGTTCGCCTTTTTTTACATAGGGTTTATCATCTATGCTTTTATTTCTAATTTCCCGCGAAATATTACCCGTTTTAATTACAATTTTAAAAATAAGATAACCCTTTCAATGGTGCTGCTCTTGTTTTTGTCAATGATCGCAGTAGGAGCAGGAACCCTGTTTTATACAACTCAGCAATTTCAGGAGAAACAAAAAGAAACCATAGAAGAAAAATTACAGTCAATTCTTGTTGAACTGAGAGATAAACTGGGAAATGAGCCAGCGCTGGATCAGCGATATTCAGAGTATTTAAACCATCTTCTGATTAAATTTTCAAATGTGTTTTATGTGGATATGAATCTTTACGACCTGGAGGGGAATTTAATAGCCTCCTCCCGGGAACAGGTATTTGAAAAAGCGCTGATGGGACGGAAAATTAATCCAGAGGCTTATCATCAGCTTGCAGGAGAAAATGAAAGAAGATTTATTCACACAGAAAGCATAGGTGATTTAGATTATCAATCGGCCTATGTTCCATTTTATAATAACTATAACGAGGTGCTTGCCTATTTGAATTTACCATATTTTAAGCGCCAGAAAACCCTCAGGAAAGATATTTATACAGTGATCATGGTCATGGTTAATATCTATGTGTTCCTGATCATCCTGGGTTCAGTGGTTGCTGTTTTGGTTTCGAATAATATTACCAAACCGCTCAACCTGATCCGGAAAAAAATAGGAAAGATCGGGCTGGATAAGAGAAATGAGAAAATCGATTACGAAAGTCACGACGAGATAGGAGCCTTAATAAATGAATACAACCGAATGATTGAACAACTGGAGGAAAATGCCAGGGTTATGGCTCAAACAGAGAGGGAATCAGCCTGGAGGGAAATGGCCAAACAAATTGCCCACGAAATCAAAAACCCATTGACACCCATGAAGTTAAAGGTTCAATATCTTAAGCGAGCCTGGGAAGACAATGTGTCTGATTTTGATGAAAGAGTGCAGAAGTTTTCCGATGCCATGATTAACCAGATTAATACTTTATCGGGAATAGCTACCGAGTTTTCAAATTTTGCCAAAATGCCCAGGGCTCAAAATCAGCAATTGCTTTTGGAAGAGGAAATGGATCAGGCCATTCATATGCTTGAACATACCAGGGATATTAAATTTTCCAGAAACTGGCCGCAGGAAGAAAGCTTTCCGGTATATGCTGATAAGGATCAGATTTCCAGGGTTCTGGGGAATTTATTAAAAAATGCAACTCAGGCTATTCCAAAGGACAGAAAAGGTTTTATTGAAATAGATATTCAGAAAAGGAACCAAAAGATTGTTGCCTCAATTGCAGATAATGGAAGAGGGATCAATGAAGAATTAAGTGAAAAGCTGTTCCAACCAAATTTTACTACAAAATCTTCCGGAATGGGTATGGGACTGGCCATAAGTAAGAACATTGTTGAGGATCTTGGGGGCAGGATATGGTTTGAAAAAAGAGAAGCCGGGGGTGCAATTTTTTATATTGAATTACCTGTTTATATGGAAGAATGATAATTAGGGTTTGCTGAAAAACACAAAATAAACAGATAATGAGTGCTATACATATATTTATTATTTGGAAAATGCAAGGTTTTTTACTAATATTAGCTAATAACTTTGCATTTATTAGAAATTTTTTTT
>CAYWSJ010000115.1:0-8547 GCA_964461045.1 uncultured Bacteroidales bacterium
CTCTTTGTCTCTTTTAATCTTATTGACCTTTTTCCCGGAATTAAAACGATAACTAAATTTTAACCATACCGGAAAGCCTGAAGTTTTGATGGTTCCCTGCCAGGCAGAGGAAAAGTCTTCTCCTTCAATATCTTTTCCATAGTAGGTGAACGAGCGGTTAAAAGGAATGCCACAAGTCAGTCCAACCTTAAATTTCTTCTTGATGGTCTTATCAACGGCCAGGAAGTACAACGCATCACTATAGACAGAACTTTGCATATAATCACGGGGCGACTGATAGTTAAAGCGCATAGATGCCGTTAGATCATTTTTCAACGTTGCGATGGCTGAAAGCCCTGTCTCGAATTCAAGCTCTTGTTTTTTTTGTATTCCATGCTGAATGGCAGATTCATTGGGAAGGGTGTGCAGGTTATATATTTTAACATACGGGCGCAATGAGAAGGCTTTTCCGAACGACCACGCCCCGGTAAGCTGAACTCCGTACTGCTGACAGGACCCAAGATTATAAAGCAGGGTTTCAAACATATTGTCGTTATTCAGAATGGTTAGTTTGCTTATCTTCTGTGTAGTTTTTCTAAAGAAAAGGCGTGAGGAGATGAAATTAGACCCGGATCTGAGGGAATAATTTAAAAAGACCTGGTGACGGTTTTCTTGCTTCAACAAAGGGTTTCCTTTTTCAAAGGCGAAGGGATCGTGATAAACCACAGCGGGATTGAGCTCATAGAAAGCAGGCCTGTATACTCCACTGCGGAAGGACAAAGAAAGGTTTTGATTCTGCGCTGGTTTATAATTGAATTTTACAGAGGGTAAAAAAGAGGCGTTGGTTTGACTGAACATTCTTTTTACCTGCGAAACAGACTGTTCATAGCGTACTCCTGCTTTCAGACTGAAAGAGGAACCATTATAGGCGGTATTGCCGTAAACGGCCAAAATATTTTCGTACTGTTGAAATCCTTCCGAATCCATTCCTGTATAGTGCTTATAGGTATTCTTTACTCCCGTATTCATTTGCCAGTTTTGATTTATGGGAGTGGTAAAATCTATTTTCACCAATGCCGTACTGGTTTCAGGGTTGAGTTTACTGGAAAAAAGGGTGTTCTCGATTCCGTCAGCACTATCAACGGCATAAGTAGTGGTATTCTCCGCATGAAGATTGTAATAACTAAGGTCAAAGGTGATTCTCCTGTTCTCACTGAAAAGATGTTTGTAGTATAGCGATAAGAAGGCGATGTTGCTTTTATCTGTATCTTCCCTGTTGGCCGACCAGTAGATGTCCTCTATGGAACTGCCGTTTGTTTCCAGGGTTGTTTTTCCATCGTGTTCTTGTGAAAAGGGATTGTAATACCCATAGAAATTGATTAGGTTTTTTTCGTTGATATGGTAATCCATACCCACATTAAAGCGGTGCGACCAGTTTTTCTGGCGAAGGTTCTGTATTTTTTGTATGCTGTTGGTTCCGTTATTTTCAAAATAAGACCTGTGCTGGCGGTCGATGATATCAAAGTAACTGAGTTCTCCTGTGTAAGAGGTGTAAAAACTGAACTTTTTTATACCATATTGAAGGCTGTAATTTGGAAACAAATATATCTCCGAGGAGGTGGTAGGTAATTCTGCATTGATCTGACCGCTGATCCCGGAAGTTTTCTCCTTCAGCACTACATTAATCACGCCGGATGATTCTGAGGCATATTCCGCTCCGGGAGAAGTATTGATCTCTATTTTATCGATTGATCCGGGACTGAGCTGCCTGATAAAGTTCAAGTCACGCTTTCTGCCATCGACAAGAATCAGGATATTCTGACCGCCTTCAAGAGAAAGGTTCTGCATCATGTCCAGCTGAACCCCGGGCATAAGCTTTAACACATCTACCCCGGTAGTGGTTGCCTGCTGGATTTTTTTGTTGATAAAAAAGGTGGTTTTATCGCCTTCATTTTTGGCTTTTATGCGTTCGCCCAGGATCACCACTTCCTTAATACCGGTTGATCTTTCTTTCAGACGAAAAGTACCTGCATGATAATCTGCTTTTCCTTTAAATTTTAAAAACTGCCGTTGGGGTGTGTAACCCACATGGCTGGTGTGTATCAGATAACTTCCTTCCCTGATGTTACAAAAACGAAACTGACCATCCATGTCGCTCATGGTACCTTTCACCTGGGTTGAGTCCCCGGCATTAAGTAAAACAACAGAAGCATAAGGAACGGGTGCCTCATTCTTGCTTTTTACGATAACTCCCTGGATGCAATTGCTTGTTTGTGCAGATGCTGTGAAGCTCAGGCAGACTGCTATTATGAGTCGGCCTGCTTTTTTGGTGTTTTTAATTAATTGATTCATGACATTTGTAGTTTGAGATTTGTAACTGATTGCTTGTTACAAATAGAGCAAACATTTAACTGACAATCAAGAATCTGTGATATACTGCAAAGATTTGTTACCAGTGGAATAAAAACAGAAAATATGGAGAAGCCATTTGTGATGAGTGGTATTTATCTGTGATGAATGGTCGGGGTTTACAAATGATAGTTGTGGAAAATTTCATCAAACGCCTTTTTATTCTTTCTGGAAACAGGCACTTCAGCTTTTGTATCCTCGAAAAACAGCCTATATCCGGAAGAAGAACCTTTCCTTTCTGCAATTTGTGGGATGTTGACAATAAATGCCCTGTGTGTTCGGCAGAAGTAGGGTATGGATGAAAGCTGGCTTTCAATATTGCTGATGGAATTGCGAATAATCTTTTTTTTAAGGGTGCCTTCATGCCTGATATAAAAGTTAACATAGTTGCCGTCCGATTCCACATACAGCAGTTGAGAAGGGTAAAACCTCAGCTTCTCTTTTTTAAGCCTTGACTGGATCTCTATTTTTTCTTCCCCGGTATTGGCCTCACCCTGATCCGTAATGTTTATTTCTTTTTGATGGATCCACTGGTGATAGTTCAGTCCGGAAAAAAAGGTAAAAGGGATAACCCCTATTAAAAATGCATTGGCTACAGAATCCAGGAATGTTGCAAGGTTCCATCTGTCAGCCGGAGGTTCGAGCCAGAATGCAGCAAAATAAATAACAATGCCAAGCCCCAGCAGAATTAGAATAATAGCCGTTATCTCCTTAATGAAGGTCCACTTTTTCTGACCGGAAAAATAAGGAATCCATTTGATCAAATGAATCAGCAAAAATATACTAAGAGCAGCGATCAGGCAGTAGACCGCCATGGTTTCAATCAAGGTTAATGCCTTGGCCTCATGCGCATTAAGTGGCTGGTAAATCACTGCAAAAATGAACGTGAACAGGGCTGTAATCAGCATACCCCGGAAGGGCTTCCTGATGATATGGTTCTGCGGAAATTCTTTATGCAGCCATTTTTTAACAAGTTTTTTCATCTTGTTCAGACTCCTTTTTCAATTTCATTTTTTGCCATTACCACACCAAATTAATTACAAAAAAATGGATTTTTGTGCATCTGAATGAAAATAAAATAAAAAGCATATTGAGAATTTGACAGGCTCTCTGATTTGGTGCTCCTGCCAATTTTGTTCTCGACAGACATAACCTGGTACCCATAAAAACATGCGACAAACCTCTCCGGAAATAAAACAAAACTTATTGGGCTGCAAACCGGATGAAAGATTGCATTATCAGAACAGGTGGTTCTCCTTGTTCATCCACCAAAAATGCAAATTCATCTGAATAATATACCTGTTCGTCTGGTTTTGTTTGTGTGCCGCTGAATTTAGGTTCATATTTGTATCAACATTTAACACGAATTATTCATTTAAAATTTTAATTATGAAAACACAAGTAATAAAAATCGGAATGCTTACAGGTTTATTTGTTCTATCCCTGTCTTTAATCACAGTAGCCCAGCATAACAATGAAAAGGTTTCTGAAAAGAGATCTTTGAGTTCTGTGGAAACATCAAAAACGAAACGTTGGGGGTTTGAGTTTAACCTTGGCGGATCGCATGCAACAAGAAATCTGGCAGGAACCAGCCTTAACACAGGTATGGGTTTTGAAGGTCTTTTCAGCTATCGTTTTTTGCCACATACAGCTATTTACGCTGGCTGGGGATGGAACAAATTTTCTGCAGACCAGTCTTTTGCCGGTTCGCACATGGATTTTGAAGAAACAGGATATGTTTATGGTGTTCAGTTCAAACATCCCGTTGAAAACACCTCTCTATCATATTACTTTAGAGCAGGCGGACTCTATAACCACATTGAACTGGAAGATAAATCCGGTAACATCATCGGCGATACAGGACATGGGACAGGCTGGCAGATAGCTGGCGGAATTGAACTGGCATTGAATGATAGGTGGCATTTTACGCCCGGGTTCAAATACAACTCACTGTCCCGCGATGTTGAAATCAAGGGCAGCACCTATTCACTAAATCACGATTATCTTTCGCTTCGGGTTGGCTTTGTGAGAAATTTCTGACCTGTAAAACATCACATTTCCCGGCGGATAAGTTCTTTGAATACTAAGTCGCCGGGAAATTCTGTTTGAAAAATGAGATTGATTATCAAGCAGGTAAAAACCATACTAAAAAACTATTATTTTTGTAACTCGCCTCTGGATGCCAGGGCTTCAAAATAAAAAAGAATGACAAAAACGAAGATACACAGCCTGATGCCTTTTAGCAAACTGTTCAAACTGCTGCTGGGTTTCTCTTTTGTTTTGCAACTTGTAATAATTAGCTATAACCACCTAAGCGGGTATTATGAAGTAAACGAACCAGAAAATTTTGTTACCCGATTGTTCCTGGGAACACTCCTGAGCCTTGCGGCGGCGTTCATGATTGCTTACCCGGATTTGTTCATCATTCGCTACCTGAACAGAAGTTTTCCCTGGAGCCGGAAAACCTTCAGGCGCATTTTTATTCAATCAGGATTAACCCTTTTGGTTGCTATTGCCGGTTCTTCGCTTATTACAGCTTTTTCACATTTGATTAATCCTTACAATGAAGGCCTCTTTTCTGTTATGGTTACCAATGGACTGATCATTTCTGTTTGTAACATTATCATTATGGTTATTCTGGAAGCATGGATCGTTTTCATGGAAAGTTCGGAATCGAAAAGAAAAACAAAATCGCTGGAAAAAGAATTGTCTCAGATTCGGTTTGAGGTATTGAAGAACCAGATCAATCCGCATTTTATGTTCAACAGTCTCAATGTGCTTTCCGGGTTGATCGACAAAGATACTGGCAAAGCCCAGGAGTTTATCGATGAGTTTTCACATATTTACAGGTATGTGATAGAAACTATAGAAAAGCCCTTAGTGCTGGTTAAAGAAGAATTGGATTTTGCGCGTTCTTACATGTTCCTTCAGCAAATGCGTTATGGTGATCAGCTCAGGTTTAAGGTGGATCTTCCCTCTTCTGCTCTCGTTCAATACCTGCCACCCCTTTCTTTGCAGGTAATACTCGAAAACGCCATCAAGCACAACCTTGTAAGCGATGAAAAACCTTTGCACATTGAAATTTCGATGAACGAGAACCACCTGGTTGTACGCAATGATCTTCAGCCCAAAATAACTGGCGGACGCTCAACAAGACTGGGCCAGGAAAACCTGTTAAAACGATATGCAATGATCAGCAGGGAAGTGCCGGAATTTAGAGTGGAAACAAAACATTACCAGGCATCCCTGCCTTTAATAAACCCGGAAAACGATGAAAGTACTGATAATTGAAGACGAAACCCTGGCGGCCGAACGCCTGGAAAAGATGTTAAAAGAAATTGATCCCGCAGTTCATATCCTTGATAAAATAGGTTCTGTCAAAGATTCTGTAAAGTGGCTCACCAATAACCGTGCAGATCTTATTTTTCTGGATATTCAGTTGTCCGATGGGGTAAGTTTCAATATTTTTGAACAACTGAATGTTCCGATACCAGTGATCTTCACAACGGCCTATGATCAATATGCCATAAAAGCTTTCAACCTGAACAGCGTGGCTTATCTGCTTAAGCCTATCCGCAAAGCAGAGCTGAAAGAAAGCCTGGAAAAATACAAATCCATGAAATCGGCTTTTGGAATTGACTTTGATCATCTGATGGCCACTTACCAGGGGAAGAAAACAGACTACAAGAAACGGTTCCTTATTCGTATCGGTGACAAATACAAAAAAGTAGAAACAAACGAGATAGCCTATTTCTATGCCCTCGATAAAAGCATCTTCTTTAAAACTTTTGCCGGCAAGACACTCAACATTGATTATTCGCTGGATGCTTTGGAAGAACTGCTGAATCCTGAACAATTTTTCAGGATAAACCGAAAGTATATTGTCAATATAGAAGCCATCGATAATATGGTAGCCTGGGGCAGGGGGCGGATTAAGCTGGATCTGAAACCAGCGCTGGAAGAAGAGATGGAAGCGATAGTCAGCGTCGAACGGTCTGGTGATTTTAAAAACTGGCTGAACGCTTAGGGAGGAATTGTGGTGAGATTGGGTGACTCATCCTAAAAAAAGGTTACAGGTTAATTCTTAAATCCTGGTTTACATTTACAGGTTCATTTTTTATTCATTTTGTGTAAACCTATTTTAGGACGAGACATTTCTGTTAGCCTGCTTCCCAATGCGCAGCAATAACGAAAGGGTGTGGGAAAGACATATACCGATTCATCCGGAAAAAATTGTTGTGTAACATAAAATTTATATAATCGGTGACGACAATGCAGAAATGGCTGTATCTCCCTTTAGACAAATGTTTGAGCCCCTGCCAACAGAAAACCACATAGCGGTGTTAAGGCATCCAAATACCTATAATCTCTATAAATCCGGACATTCAGGTCCGATTTTTTTATTTTACCTGCTTCTTGCTTTTGGATTTTTTTATTTTTGTTGCTCATTTAAATGAAATGGACAATATAAATCGCATAAAATCAACGGAAAAAACTCTAAAAATCAAAATAAAATGAAGAAGATCTTTCAAAAAATGGGCATTCTCTTTAAAAGGATTTTTCAGCGGGCATTAGACTACGTTGAAGTAATAGGGAATAAATTGCCCCACCCTGCAACGCTTTTTGCCTTATTGGCTCTTTTGGTGGTTATTATCTCCTGGATCGGATCCATGATGGACGCCCAGGCAGTTCATCCGGTCGATGATACCGTTATCAAAGCGAAAAGCCTCGTAAGTGGCGAGGGATTGAGATGGATGTACACCAACCTGATAGATAATTTTCTGACCTTCCCGCCACTGGGCTATGTATTGGTAGTGATGATAGGTATCGGAGTAGCGGAAGGTTCAGGTCTGTTCACCACCATGATTCGCTCCCTGGTTTTAAGCGCTCCGCCTAAGATGATAACAGCAGCCATTGTACTGGCAGGCATCCTGTCGCACCTTGCTTCGGAAGCTGGTTATGTTATTCTGATTCCATTGGGAGCCATGATCTTTCATGCATTAGGCAGACACCCAATGGCCGGTCTGGCAGCCGCATTTTGCGGCGTTAGCGGAGGTTTTGCGGCCAACCTTTTCATAGGCTCCATTGATCCGATCCTGGCTGGAATCTCAGAATCTGCAGCGCAGATCATTCAACCGGATATCTCAGTAAACCCGGCTGTAAATTACTATTTTATGTTTGTATCCAGTTTCCTGGTTGTAATCGTTGGAACATGGGTTACAGAAAGAATCGTGGAACCCAGGCTTGGAAAATATAAGGGAACAGCAGAGCGGCTTCCTATTAATCAACTGTCGCCAATGGAAAAGAAGGGACTTAGATATGCCGGATGGGCTGTGCTGGCAACAATAGTCCTGCTGGCTATAACCATTATACCCGGCAATGGCGTATTAAGAAATCCTGAAACAAATTCAGCATTGCATTCCCCGTTTTTTGACGGAATCATCATAGCAATCCTTGTAATATTTTTCATCCCCGGACTTGTCTACGGTATTGTTGTCGGAACGATAAAAAGCGACAAGGATGTGGCCAAATACCTTGGCAAATCCATGGGAGGAATGGGCGGATACATCGTTTTGGTGTTTTTTGCAGCCCAGTTTGTGTATTTCTTCAATTACAGTAACCTGGGAATTATCCTGGCCATTAAAGGGGCGAAAACCCTCCAGGCTATCGGATTAACGGGGATCTCTCTTATTGTGGCTTTTGTTCTGCTTTCTGCTACGATTAACATGTTTATGGGAAGTGCCTCGGCCAAATGGGCTATTATGGCTCCCGTTTTCATTCCCATGTTAATGCTCATTGAACCAGCTTATCACCCCGGACTGACCCAGGCAGCCTTCCGAATCGGCGACTCGGTAACAAACCTGATAACCCCGATGATGAGTTATTTCGCCCTGATTGTTACGTTTGCCCAGAAATATGATGAGAAATATGGTGTGGGGACCATCATCTCCTCTATGCTGCCGTATTCCGTTATGCTAACCCTGGCCTGGGTAACCCTGCTGGTAATATGGATGTTGCTGGGAGCGCCCCTCGGACCCGACGGACCCATATATTTGCCATAATTCCCATCCTCATCTCCCTGAGAGAATAAAAAGTATTTAGCTGAAATCCCGATCCAAAGGGGTTTCAGCTTTTTTAGTTTTGATAATACTCAGAACA
>CAYWSJ010000116.1:0-8392 GCA_964461045.1 uncultured Bacteroidales bacterium
TAGGCTGACTAGGATTTATTGTATCTGCTGTGCTGCTGCCTGATACATTAAAGTATTGATCCAGGCCTTGTTTGGTATTGTTTCTTCCGCTTACGGCAAAACCTCCTATTGGGCCTTTTGCATTTTCCCGGAAATAGATGCGTGTGCTGTCCTGGTTTGTTAAAAAGATATCATTTATGGTTCCTTTTGTATTGTTTCGTCCACTGACAGCAAAACCTCCAATGGGTCCTTTTGCTTGTTCATTTATGTAGAAACGGGCGCTATCAGGGGTTACCCGCATTACTTCGTATTCCCCCTTGGTATTATTTCTACCGCTAACGGCGAATCCACCTATGGGTCCTTTGAGATCTTTTTCATTTACATAAACTTTTGCACCGTCAGGAAAAACCGCAAAGACTACATTACCCTGGTTGTCTTTCACCACAAAAAGTGTGTCGGAATTATACTGACCCACTTCGCCGCTTTTTTCTGAATATAAAGAATAGGGCACAGAGAGTAATTGTGAAGTTCCCAGTTCTATATAATTGGTTCCTCCTTCAGGGTCTATCATTATTTGTACAAAAAAATCATCATTGCCCCAGGAAATGGTTGAAAAGTCACCAGAAAGAACACTTCCATTTCCGATTGTAAGATTAACGAGTCCGTTAGAATTGCTTTCTACAGCATGTTCCTCAGAATATACAATATTTCCTGATGCACTTGTTTGAAGAATGTTTACTTTTACGGAAATAGCCTGATTGGTTATCAGATCTCCATTGCTATCTCTTACTGCTGCCTGGTATTTGAAACCCTGCGGTGCTTGTGTAAATACCAGGTTTGTAATAAATAGTGTGAGTAGTAGTAATAATGTGTTTTTCCTCATATTGAAAAATTGGTAAATAATTGGTTATTAAATTGTTGGTTTATGTTTTATACAGATTTTAAAACAAACAAATTATCACTTATTTTTCATCATTTCAAATATCTTATCAATTTTTTGTTGTAGTTCATCATTTTTATTTTCCTGCATTTTTAATTCCTTACGTAGTTTTTCAATAATCTTTTGCTGTTCTTTCATAGCTTCAACCATTACAGGAACCATTCCGGAGTATGTAATTGCTTTATTTCCTTTTTCATCTTCGGTTATTAATTCCGGAATTATTTTTTCTACTTCCTGTGCAATAAGACCTATATGTTTTTTGTTATCTGTTTTGTTTTTAGTTGATTTCCAATTGAAGCTTACCCCTCTTAGCTTTAGTATTTTATTAAGGGCATTATCGTATGTATTTATATTTCTTTTTTGTTTCAAATCTGATTTAGTAGCATAACTGTTGGCAAAAACTGCTCCGTCGGTATAAATTGAATAGGTTTGATCCGTTCCTTCATATACTCTTAAAGAATTGGTGGTACCACCTTTTACTACCAGGCCGTAAAATGAATAAGGTGTATAACCTACTCCGACATTGGCATTAAATCTTAAATTATCACTACTAAAGTCACCATAAATTAATGCATAATCAGGATTTGCTGATGTATTTTCAATATAGAGTTTATCGCTTCCTGTTTCATTATATCCTGCCTGGTAGCCCAGGAATACATTTCCCGTACCGTCCACATTTTTGTAACCTGCACGGTCACCAACCATTACGCTTGATGAATAATTTGAATTGGTTGAATATTGTTGGCTGTTTGAGCCAGCCAGATTACCAATAACCACATTAGAACTGCCATTGTTCGAGTAAGCTGCACGGTTGCCAAAATAAACATTATTCTGGCCAGTAGTGTTATGAGAAGCTGCTGTATTTCCTATAATGACATTGTTGTCACCACTAACTAATTCATTTCCTGCAAAAGCTCCGATGTATATATTATCTCCACCATCTTCATTGTAGAAACCAGCTTCTCTGCCAATAAAAACATTTCTTGCTCCAAAAGTGCCTCCACCACCTATGTTATTATAACCAGCCTGGTTACCTATAAATACATTTGACCAGCCATCAACATTATTAATTCCGGCTTCTGTTCCAATAAATACATTGGAAGAACTGTTGTTGTTTTTACCTGCCCGATATCCCAGGAAAACATTATAGAAACCTGTGGTATTTTCCATACCTGCTTCATAACCTGCAAAAAAGTTTTTATAGCCAGTTGTAATATTTGTTCCTGCTGAATGACCTATTGTATAATTTTCGGGTGTTAATTGCATTAATTTGAAATCCCCGGTTTTTGTATTATTTCTTCCACTCACAGCAAAGCCACCGATCGGACCTTTGCCGGGGTCATTTAAATATATTCTTGCACTGTCTGGTGTTACCCGCATTACATCATATTCATTTTTTGATCCTTTTGTATTGTTTCTTCCACTAACAGCAAACCCCCCAATCGGTCCTTTTGTGTTGTTTTCATTTACAAACACTTTAGCCCCATCCGGGAATACTGCAAATACTACGTTGCCATTATTGTCTTTAACAACAAATAAGGTATCAGAATTATACCGGGCAACTGAGCCACTTTTTTCCGAATATAAAGAATAGGGAACCGAGAGTAATTCAGAGGTACCCATTTCAGTGTAATTTGTTCCGCCATCAGGATCCATTTCCATTTTTATATAAAAAGGACCGTTTTTCCAGGGAACAGATGAAAAATCACCCGATATTAGGGTGCCTTCACCTATTGCAAGGTTAACCTGGCCTTTTGAATTGGTTTCAACACTATGTTCTTCTGCATAGACCATGCTTCCTGTTGGGGAAGATTGAAGGATGCTGATCTTCATTGAGACACTCTGATTTTCAATTGGTTCACCATTGCTGTCATGCATTACAGCCTGGTATTTAAATCCCTGAGGAGATTGCGCTAAAAGAATTTGCGCTGATAAAAATATTGTTATAAAAAGGATTACTTTTTTCATAATGATACATTTTAGGGTTTACATTTTTATAATGATTTATTATTTTAAAATGTTGAGTTTAAAGCTGCTTTTCTGTTATATTTTATAATTGAAACTTTGCTTTACTTTATAATTATTTTAAATGTTTTGCTTGCCTGATTATTAATAACCTTTAGAATGTAAGTGCCGGACTGGTATTCTGAAAGATTAATGTATTTATTGTCGGAAAAAGGATTAACCTTTTTTGAAAATATTTTTTTGCCATTTAATGAATACAGGTTTAATGTAAAGCTTTTTTTATCAGGGTCTTTAAAGTTAACAATGAGAAAGTCTCCTGCCGGATTTGGATAAACATCAATATAAATGTCGTTTATTCCGTTTTCATTACTTTCCGGAATTTCAACAATATACTCTCCCTGCTGAAACCCCTGATAGAGCACATAATTATTTGAGGCAAATGTTTCGGTTACCGGCTCTCCGATAGTCCAGCTTACCGATACATCAGAGTTGTTAGCATAACCACCGGATGTACTTACTACATCACGGTCAATGGACTGACCAAAACAATTAAGGGTTGTCCATAATAAAATTGAAAAAAGTAGAATTATTTTTCTCATAATCAATCAAAGTATTTATAACCAAAGTTATTGAAAATTCTTTTTCAATGAAAGAAAAGAAGACCTGTGGGTATATAATTATTTTTAACAAAGCTATCTTGCTATTTGTAACTGACTAAAAAACAGGTTCTAATATTGTTTGTTATTTTAGAACAGAAAGTTAGAGTAGAATTGTCTTGTTTTTGTAAAGAAGAACTGCAGTTTTCGTGTAAAAACTGCAGTGAATATTTTAGGAAACTCATCATAAAGGTAAAACTAAACTCCTTTAAATACAAAAGAATATTGCCAATAGGAATTTTGTCTTATTATTGTTGATTATATCTTTATTAATATTGAAATTATTGCTCTTTAGTTATTTTTTAATGAGTTTAAAAGTTTGTATATTATTGTTTCTTATAATTTTTATGATGTATGTTCCTGTTGCAAGTTTTGAAAGATTAAGGTATTTTTCTTTAGAAAAGGGATTAATTTGCGCAGATAATATTTTTTTGCCATTTAATGAAAACAAATCTAGTTCAAATGACTTATTATCCGGGTTCTTGATATTCACAACAAGAAAGTCGCCAGCAGGATTGGGGTAAATGTTAATGTCAAAGTTATTAAAGATATCATTTGTTCCTTCTGGTATTTCAACTACATAGTCTCCCTGTTGAAAACCCTGGTAAAGGGTATAATTATCAGAGGCAAAAGTTTCCGTTACAGGTTCTCCTATTGTCCAGCTCACTGAAAATCCGGAGTTTTCAGAATAGTCCCCAGCAGTTCCAATTACCTGCCTGGAAATGGTTTGACTAAATCCTGCTGAAGACCATAATATCAGTAATAGAAAGCAAAATCTAATTTTCATATTTATAAATTTTAGGTGGCAAATACTTACTAAAAAATAATGTTCTTGTAAAATTAGTTAATTATAAATATCATTTCAACTTTTATCAATTTATTTATTGCATTAATTTCTCAATTTTCTGAATTCTGTTTTTCAGGCTTTTTAATTCATTCTTTAATTTCTTATTTTCATTTATTAGTTCCTGTACTGCTTTTACTGTAATGATGTTTGCATTATAGGCATCTAATTGTAGAATTTCTTCTCCGCCTTTCAGAAATTCTCCGCTTTTTTTAACAGATCCAGGAAACACCTGCTGATATTCCTGGGCAATAAAGTTATAATAGTACTGATCTTTAATACCAGGATGTTTTTTTAGATATTCATCAGTGTATCTGAATTTTACTGGCCTTAGCTTATTCAGGATTTTTGTTGCATTCTCTATATCTTTTATATCGGTTTTGATTTTTTTGTCTGAATTAGCCAGCCAGCTCCCTGCTGTTGTTTTAGAAGCTTCTCCTTCAACTTCAAGCTGATTATCAGCCGGCATTCTTCCAATTCCCAGTGCGGTATCAATTCTTAACTGTTGTAAGTCAAAATCGCCCGAGATGAGTGGAGGTTGAATACTGGTTGACTGGTTTGTGATCACCAGCTGATTAGATACAGAACCTAAATCATATCCTGCCAGATAACCAATCAACACATTGTTATTTCCATTTAAGTTATATCCTGCCTGATACCCTATCACTACGTTTCTTGAAATATTACCGGCCTCTCTGCCAGCCTGCATTCCAACAAACACATTCTTATTGGCATAAGTTGCATTTGTTGCTGTATTGGTACCGAGTAAAGTATTGCCAAAAGAACCGGATGAAGCTCTTTCTAACCCACGGTGTCCAATTATTACGTCATTCCTTGAGTCATAGCCAAAACGGCTTACTCCTGTTCCGATCATAATGGATTTCTCCATATAATCACCCGTTTGTGCCGTCATGTCGCCAATCAGAACACTTTCAGAGCATGATGCCAGGTCATTGCCAGTATAACTACCAATTATGGAGCTTCTCTGAAGATAGGTAGAATTCTCATTAGCAAAGGCTCCAATGATCGTATTGAAATCATCATTGATATTCGGTGCTGTTTTATATCCCAGATATATGTTATATTTTCCATCGGTGTTACCCATTCCGGCTTCAGATCCTATAAAAACATTAAAACGGCCACTGGTATCAGAAATACCTGCCTTGTTACCTATAAAAACATTGTTGTCTGAATTCTTTATATTTTTTCCTGCCTGATACCCCATCGTAGAATTGTAAATTGCAGATTCTACATTCTGACCACTTTCATGACCGATAAAATAGTTTTCAGGTGTTAAATCCAGGAATTGAGTAATCTGACTGGAATCCCTTCCGCTTATTTTAAATCCCCCTATGCTGTTTGTCAGTTGATTAACATAAATTCTTGTACTATCCGGTGATGTGTGAAAAACATCCTCCATGGTCCCTTTTTTATTGTTTCTTCCACTCACGGCGAAGCCACCTATCGGTCCTTTGCCAGACCTGTTCAGATAAATTCTAGTACTGTCCGGGGTCACTTTCATAACTTCATATTCTCCTTTGGTGTTGTTCCTTCCACTTACGGCAAAACCACCAATAGGTCCCTTTCTTAAGGGTATTATCATTTACAAAAATGTTCCATCAGGCGTTACACGCATAACCTCATATTCTCCTGTTTTTGTGTTGTTTCTACCACTCACGGCAAACCCTCCAATGGGTCCTTTGTTTTCCTGGTTGATGTATATTCTTGTACTGTCTGGTGTAACCTTCATTACTTCGTAATCACCTTTTGTATTGTTCCTTCCGCTTACGGCAAACCCGCCAATGGGTCCTTTTGGATTGTCCTCATTGACGTAAACTTTAGCTCCGTCCGGGAAGACAGCAAAAACCACGTTTCCATCATTGTCTTTGACAACAAACAGGGTATCGGAGTTATATTGCGCCACCTCTCCGCTTTGCCCGGAGTATAATGCATACGGAACAGACAATAGCTGCGAGGTACCCATTTCCGTGTAACTTGTTCCCCCCTCAGGATCCATCTCTATTTTTACAAAGAAGGGGCCGGCCTCCCAGGGTATGGCAGAGAAGTCACCCGATAAGATGGTTCCTTCACCAATGGTTATATTTACCAGACCTTGAATATTTGTTTGAGCAGCATGTTCTTCTGAATATACCGTGCTGCCGGAAGGAGAGGATTGGAGGATGCTGATTTTCAGTGCTATATTCTGTTCAGAAAGCACTTCGCCATTGCTGTCCCTGATGACTGCCTGGTATTTGATTCCCTGGGGAACCTGGGCAAAGATCAGGTTGAATGACAATAGCAGAGCAAATAAAAGTATCAGTCTTTTCATAATATGGGTTTATTGGTTTATTTATTTTTAATCATTTGAAGTATTTTATCAATTTTTTCTTTAAGTTCTCTGTTTTCTTCATCTAACCTTTCAATTAATTTATTCTGTTCCTGAATTGCTTTAATTAGTATTACTGACATTTTAGAATAATTTACAGAAAGAAATCCATTTTCGTCTGAACGAACAAATTCAGGAAATATCTTTTTAACCTCTTGAGCAATTAAACCTATCTGTTTGCCTTTAGGATAAAAGGTTTTGTTTTTGAAATTGAAATAAACGGGATTGAGATTATTAATTTTTTTCAAACTAGATCCAATGCTTTTAATGTTATTTTTTAATCTAATATCCGAATTTTCGGTAAGATTACCTGCTATTTCTACATCTCCGTTTTCATATACAACCATTGCGTTAGAGCGCGAAGATGAGGTTCCGTTCCCAACAATTAAACTTGTTCCGCTGTTAAATGGTTCATTGTATTTCCCTAACACAACAGAGTAATCATCATTATTCTCAAGGTCAAAACCGTAGGTAAAAGAAGCATACTGATTAGATTCTGAACTTGTTCCCATAGCAATGGATTTACTCCCTGAGGCAGTAGTCCATCCACCAAAGGAATCATCTGAGACTCCAATCGCAATAGAATGGTAACCTATTGCCTGTGAATTTCTACCCATGGCTACAGCAGAATTTCCATTTGCATCAGCCCTGTGACCAATAGCTATTGATGTTTCTCCTCTGGCATCATTCTGTGAACCAATGCAATATGACTTTAACCCTGTGGCGCTGCACATATACCCTAATGCGTAAGATTTATAACCTTTTGCTTTTGCATATTCACCAAAAGCATAAGCAGATTTGTCTGTAGCTTTTGAATTTTTACCAATTGCAACAGAATATTGTCCTGTTGCTATAGGTTGATGTCCTATTGCAGTTGTATAATCATTTCTGCTAAGCGCCTGATAACCCATAGCCTGGGAGTAATCCCCTACTGCCTTTGATTCAAAGCCTGTTGCCATAGAATTGGTACCTACGCTATCAGGCCCCTCGATAAATACTCTTCCTGTAAGAAATGCTTCCTTTTCAGGATACCATAAAATACGAGGTTCACTGGGCTTAATAATTTGAGCTGTGGTTTGGCTTGAAATGTTGAAATAATCATTGACAATGTCCTTGGTATTGTTTCTGCCACTCACCGCAAATCCCCCGATTGGTCCTTTGTTTTCCTGGTTGATGTATATTCGGGTACTGTCGGGTGTGACTTTCATCACTTGGTAATCCCCTTTGGTGTTGTTTCTTCCGCTGACGGCAAACCCACCAATTGGTCCTTTCTGCATCGAGGAGTCGTTGACGTAAATGATGGTTCCATCAGGCGTTACGCGCATAACCTCAAATTCACCTTTGCTTTGTTTTGTATTGTTTCTCCCGCTCACAGCAAAGCCTCCAATGGGTCCTTTTGTCTGCTGGTTGACAAAGATGCGTGTACTATCGGGAGTTACCCGCATTACTTCGTATTCACCTTTGGTATTGTTTCTCCCGCTTACGGCAAACCCGCCAATGAGTCCCTTAGGATTGTCCTCATTGACGTAAACTTTTGCACCATCGGGGAAGACAGCAAAAACCACGTTGCCCTCATTGTCTTTAACAACAAAGAGGGTATCGGAGTCATATTGCGCTACTTC
>CAYWSJ010000117.1:0-8263 GCA_964461045.1 uncultured Bacteroidales bacterium
CTATGATTTCTATAAATTTTGTAAATTAAAATACAAAATTTATAGAAATCGGATGTGTATCAGGTTTAACCTAAACCCCGCCCTAAAGGACGGGCCAGGAAAATAAAACCTTTAAAATTTGCTAATGTAAAATTTTTAAATAAAATCAAAACAGTTTCTTAATAAAATATAAAGATAAAACCCTTTATTCTTTAAAAACTAATCTCTAATTTTGTATAATATTCTAAATATTTCCTCTATGCGAATGTTATTTGTCATTATATTATCTTTATTATTCTTCCTTTCTTCAGCAAATGCGAATGACACAGACAGTCTAACTCTTGAAAACACACAATATATCAAACAAAGAGTTAATTATTTAATCAAACAGCTTAATGCAATTAATTCAAGCCAAAACAAGAGATATAATAACATAGAAGATTTGAAGAATGATATTTCAAATGACCTGGAAAAACTAAATCTTGAAATTAAAAAAACTGGAAGCACTACTCAGGATAGTATACATTTATTAAAAAATGAATTAAACAAAACCATTGATGAGAATCAGAAAAAATTAAACAAGGCAAATTCCATTCATTATGGATTTCATATTCTATCTGTTATTTTAATAGTTTTTCTTGTTTTCTTTATAGAACGACAAAGGAGAAAGTCTCTTGACTATCTTATCTCAAAAACCCAGTATCTTTCGGGCCAGAATACAGAGATGCTGGAAAAGGCAGAAGAATTAAATAAAATAAAATCCAGCTTAAAAAAAATGGCCAAAGAACAAAAAAAGGTCAGGAAAAAGATGAAAAAGAAATAAGAATGGATACGAGCGTGATTTTATTACTTAGCCTGCATTATTCATAAATTTTTATAATTATGTATTAAATGCAGGTTAACCCCAACTTAGATGAACTTAAATTTTTGAAGAAAATTTTAGTGAATCATAGTCGCTATCGGAGTTAGGAATAATTCATGAATTAATTGGGTTAGAAATCTGTTTTGATTTTATTTTAACTCGATGCAGTAAAGACACCCTTTATATAACTGGTATTCAGATATAAACAACTTTTAAGTTGGGATTACAGGTCTCTTAGGAAAAAGATTTTTGAAAATTTTGTAATTTAATCTACAAAATTTTCAAAAATCAACATAACTCGTACCTATCAAACCCCAGCCTAACGGCTAGGGCTATCTGAATGCCTGTGAATTAGTTATTATGCTTATATCGAACTCACGTTATTTTACTTTAACAAAATAATTTTGGATAAAATCAAAACGGTTTGTTAGTCTCCTTTTTACACCAAAGAATAAGAAAATAAGCCAAAGCAGAACCCAGCACGTAATAAATAAAATCCTCAGGATTAAAAGAACTGCCAATAATAGTACGACCAAGAAAAGTATTTCGGATGGCTTCAAGAACAGGCGTTTCCCATAATTGAAGAAATTCCAGAACAGTTGTAATTATTAATGCTGCTAAAACCGGATAAATAACTTTTAAATTTTTCCAGAAGGTTAAAAGAATATACAACAAAATAGTTAGAAACGAAACATAAAAAACGCCACCCAAATGATTGTTGACCCATTGTTCAGCAGGTCCCTGGTAAAACTTTGTCATAAATCCTGCGGGAACAAGAATAAGTAGTATTATAACAGCTCTTTTCAGACTTTTCGTTTTCATTCTATTTAATATTAGTTTAAATGTCTAATTTTTGTCAATAATTTGCAGAAAAACAGGCATAGAAAGTTTTACCAAGTTCCTGATAAAAAAAACCTTTGAAAAAAAGATTCAAAGGTTTTGCTATATAAAAACATCGTAACAATTTAGATATCAAGTTTGCCATGAATAAGAGTTGTAACAGATACACAAAAGAATATAAGGTTATCAATTCTGGCTTCAATTGTCATATCTGATTGAATGAGTTTTTTGTATGATTTAATTTCATGGTTCAGCAATTGTCTGAGAACTGACTCTTTCTTTTTGTCTATTATTTCAGCCTTTTCTGCAATTTGAATAGCCTCATGCGACAGGTCCAAAATTTCTTTTTCAGTAACGGTGTCATCGTTAGATTCAACCGCAAGGTCGCGAATCTCAATCAACCTTTTTACATTTTTTTCATTTTGGTTCATAAGAAAAAATCAAAGATTAGAAATGATTATTATTCAAAAATATAAATTATTTTGAAAATTCAAAATATAATTACATATAACTTCAAAAATATCTGCATTTTAATTTCTTCATCCTTCAAATGAAAACAATTTATTGTTGATTTCAGTTAAAAATCGCGTTGGATAAGTAAAAACCGCATCATAAGAATAAATAACCGATGGAAAGGTTATGAACAGACTTTGTTTGGCACGGCTGCCCGCTACATAAAAAAGCCTTCTCTCCTCCTCCATATCTTCAATATTTTGTGCCCTAACCGATGGTAATAATCCATCGAGAGCATGAGGAATAAAAACGGTGTTCCACTCCAGTCCTTTTGCAGAATGAACAGTAGAAATAGTCAGAGGTTTCTCTTCAGCTTCATCAATAAGGGGAGTAGATTCACCTGACAAACTCTTTCCGGGCGGTTCAAGGGCAAAATCGGCCAAAAATTTATCGATTGACTCATATTTTTTTGACAGTTCAATCAACACATCAATATCAAGCAATCTTGTTTGAAAATCTGTGTCTCTCTCTTTTAGCAGAGGTTCATAAAACGCTTTTATCAGCTGAAGTTTTTCTGCAACAAAAAGATACTCATCGCCTGCTTTATGGAGCATCTCTCTTAAACGCATCAGGGAATCACTGTATTTTTTACCCTGATGACCCCGGACATCGAGTTCTCCCTGACTTCTTATATTCTGAACCAGTCTGCCGGCAATTGTTTTTCCTATACCGGGCAACCATTTTAAGATACGAAGCCAGGCTACAGAATCATAAGGATTCATCAACACACGAAGGTATGCAATCATGTCCTTAATGTGCATTCTCTCGTTAAACTTCAACCCTCCAATTACCACATAAGGAATATCACGTTTATTGAGTTCAGCCTGAATGTATCGGTTATGCCAGTCGGCACGGTTAAGGACAGCCATATCTTCAAGCGGTACATTTCTTTCCCTCAATTCAAGGACTTTTGATACAATAAATGCAGCCTCCTCTTCTTCGTCATAAAATTGTTTTACAATTGGCAAATGACTAACAGGTGGGTGATCTGTAAAGAGTTTCTTCTTATAACCGATTATTGAGTGCTCAATAACATCGTTGGTAAAATCCAGAATAGGCTGATTACTCCTGTAATTTTGTTCAATTTTAATCACCTTGCATTCCGGGTAATTTTGAGGAAAACGCAGGATATTTTCGTAATTCGCACCTCTGAAAGCATAAATACTCTGTGAATCATCTCCCACAACCATAATATTCCTATGCTTCTCAGCAAGATAATCAACAATTTCCTTCTGAACCACATTGGTATCCTGAAACTCATCAACCATGATATATTTAAAATCCTCCTGCATGCGTTTTCTGAAGTGATTGTTATCCCTTAGAGAATTTCTGAGAAATTCCATAAGATCATCAAAATCAAAAAGGTTGCTTAATTTTTTATAGCGCATGTACCCATTGTAAATCAATTCTATATCCTTTATATAATCGACAAGACCCGTATAGTATCTTTCAACAAACTCCCGAATGGTAATATTTCTGTTCCTTGCCCCGGAGATAATCTTCTGGAGTCTTTTCTTTTTGGGAAATTTTTTATCTTTCTGATTGTACTTAAGCTCGGTGCGTATCAGATCAATGGTATCCTCGCTGTCGGGTGTATCAATTATTGTGAAATTATTTGAAATACTGAGCAATCCTGCATATTTCTTCAATACAAAAGTAGCAAATGAATGAAAAGTTCCTCCCATTACCTTTCCTGCTCTCTTATCCTTGAGTAACTGCTCCACCCTTGATAACATCTCCTGGGATGCTTTGCGTGTAAAAGTTAAAAGTAATATCTTCTGTGGATCTATATTATTTTCAAGCAAATAGCTCACGCGGTAAACAATAACCCTCGTTTTTCCACTCCCGGCGCCTGCAATAACAAGCAAAGGCCCCTGGGTTGTAGTAACTGCATTAAGTTGAGGATTATTCAGCAAATTAACATAGTCAATTTTATAATCTTGTTTTTTAATTTCTGATTCAGGCGATTCCAGGGTAACCTTCTTTCTCTCTATTCCCTCGGCTATCAATTGTAGTTGAGAAATTTTATTTTGAAGTTCTTCCGAGACCTCCATTGGAGGATAGTCATCTGGTGTAAGATTTAATAAATCAGGCAAATTCCTGTCTATCTTCTCTGCTGGTGTCTTTTCTTCCACTTCACCTAAAAATTCTTCAAGAAGCGATTCTCTGTCAAAGTCATTCAGATCGTTCTCATCTGTGTTTTTATTTTGATCAGAATTGTCTTCAGAATCATCTGAACCGGAAGCTCCCTCTTCAACAATTAAATTCATTTGAAAAAATTTATTAAGAAAATGGATATAACCTGAAAAAAAGTCTCTAAAAAACATCATTATGCTTTGTTTTATTTCTCTCCAAATTTAACGGAACTAATCATACTATCATATATTTTAAACAGCATAATTAATAAAAAATAAACAAATAGCCATACAAGGCTGATATATAACATAATACAGATGATTCAAGGCAAAAAAAGACCCCTTCTGCAAAATAAGAAGAGGTCAATAGAATTCTGAGTGAAAATTTAATATCTATGAGAATTCTAATCAGGGTATCACCACATCCGGATTATTTGCATTATTTGTAAATGTGTTGCCTGCATTTGTCGATTCTACATCATTTATAGTTCCGCCTTCCCAGTAAACTGCATATGCTCCGCTGTTTTTAACGACACTATTTGTCAGTGTAAGATACGGGTTATCATCATCATCGCCTGCAATGGCAGTTGTATAGTTGGTTCCTGCAAAGTTAAATTCATATCCCCCCGCATAATTTACAACTGCATAATCTAATTCATTTCTTGCATCCGATGTTTGAATCCAGATACCAGCCCAGCGAATCTGGCCGGCCTCATTGGAAGAAGTGAAAGTAACAGGATTACCCAAACTTCCTTTAGCCACGAGGTATCCCGAATTTCTAACCACCAGGGCTTCATCTTCATTAAATTCAAACCAGGCATTTTCATTAATTGTCAGGCCATTTTCTACATAAATCCAGCCTTCAACTTTGTATTTTGAAGTCCCGTTTAAATCAACCCAGGTAGCCTGGTCAGAGACTGTACTTCCGTAAATTGCAACTCCATCCCAGCCGTTGCCGGAAAAAGAAGTCGCAGCATCTATTTGTTTCACTTCATTGGCCATCATCCTTACAGCAGAACCTGTATTATCATCGAAAACATTAGAATCAAAGTTTGTCAGGGCACTGGTTCCATCGTGCAGATAAAGGCCATAGTTATTACTGTTAGAAATTGTCGTGTTCACCACACCAAGCTTACCGTCCTCTATGGCTACAGTTGCTGCATAGTTGTATCCGGAAAAATTAAATTCTGTATTTCCACCATGAGAAACTTCCACGTTAGAAAGAATATTTCTGGCATCGTTGGAAAGGATCCAGATGCCCTTCCAGTAAATTCCACTTGCAGCGCGTTTACTGGTGAAAACAATTGGATCACCACCGGAAGCATCAGCAATAAAGACCCCGGTACTATTTATTTTAAGGGCTTTATCTTCAGCAAAATCAAAAATGGCTCCCGGATCAATTGATAAGTAAGAATTTATATAAACCCATCCACTCACGTAATACCTTGCATTTCCTGCCAAATTGGGCCATGTTGTTTCTGTTGTTTCATCAAGGGTAGAACCATAAATTTCTACTGCATTTGAAGGATCAGAGAAGGTTGTGGCGTTGTCGAGCTTGCCAGCCTGAGAGGCATTTATTCGAATGCCATATTTCATATTACCTGAGAACATGTTCATGCTGAACTGGTTTAATTCTCCACTATGTAAGAACAAGCCGTAAGATTTGCTATGGCTCACTTCAGAATTTATAAGACTTAATTTTCCATCTTCTATTCCAATAGCCGTGGCATAATCGGTCCCTGAAAATCCAAACTCCGAATTGCCGGCATATTTTATCTTTGTATATTCCATCTTGTTATCAGAACTATTGGATTTAACCATAATCCCTCTCCAGTAAAAATTACCTGTTTCATCGGCACTTGTAAAGACTACTTCACTACCGGATGAACCATTTGTAATTACAGAACCCGATCCGTTCACATACAATCCTTTGTCTTCTTTCACATGGATAAGTACACCCGGATCAACAGTTAATTGTGCATCAAGGTAAACATGACCTGTAATTAAATAATCAGGTATACCCGGATCACTTACCTGATCTGTCCAGGTTGTATTGGTGCTTATCGTACCACTGATTTCCTTAGTATCAGGATGAACTATAGAAGCCGTAATGGAAACATCATCACTTTTACTCTGATCACCTGAAGAAACCATAAGTTCCAAAACAAATTCTCCTTCCACATCCGCAACAAAGTAAGGTGTGGGTGTTGAACTTCCATAAAGCTGGGCATTACTTCCTGAGGGCTTGCTCAAAAAAATCCAGGAATAAGTTAAGTCACCTTCTGTAACCGAAGATGCTGAACCATCAAGAGAAACCGTATCGCCCACAAGAACGGTTTCATCGTTCCCGGCATCAGCGGTTATTTCAATCATTTCATCCCCGGGATCTTCTTCACAAGAGGTTAGAAATAAACTACCTGTAAGTAAAATTACAGTAAAAAGTTTAAAGAAATAGCTTTTTTTAAATAAGTAAATATTCTCCATAATTTATAGGGTTTTGTAGTTAATGAATTTGAATTGTTTTCATAATCAGATATAAATAATGCTCTCCTAACAATAGAGGGTAAAAGGATGTTTGCCAAGCCAGATTCAAATTATAAACAACAAAACCCGGTTTAATAAAAAACTAATATGCAGATAGTTAGAAATGTATCTTTTCGTATAATTCAATTCTGTTCTAAACAAGGAAATAAAAAATTAAAAAAAAAAGGTAATAAACAACTATTTATAAAAAAATCCGGATTATTGCCTTGCTGGATTTAGCTTACAACAATCCGGATTAAATGATCAGTTTTCTTTTTTAATAATCTCTCTATTCGGTCAATAATTAGCTTTCAGCTTTCTCTATTTTTCTAACCTTTTGGTTTTCAGTGTGTGCATCAATCATAAAAGCATAACTTACTCGCTTTCCTGATTCTATTGATTCGTATTCAATGCCTCTTTCACCTTCAACAAGCACGCATTCTCCCAAATCATATCTCAGAGAGATAACTTTATCCCCTACTTTCAAGGGTTTTCCATCATAATCGAGTAATTGTTTCTTTTTTTTCTTCTTAAATAAACCAAACATAACATTAATTTTTAAAAAGAGGTACCTATTAACTGATACCTCAATTGAACTATTCTGTATATTGATCAATAACCATATTTATAGCACGCTGACAGGCGGCACAGAAATTATCTGTTCTGGTAAACATGATACAATTAGGTTCAGATCTGTAAATGCCTTTAGCATGATACATGGCACCTTCATAAGCGCCTATTTCACCAGCATGTTCTACATTACCAAGATATTTTTCTTCCCATTTCCTTTGATCTTTAAATAATTTTTCCATGGTCTTTTCATCAGCTTTTGCATCACGAAGTTCCTGGCGTTTTTTCTGGACATTATTACTGTGCTTATCAAACTTTCCCTGGCCCCATGGGGTAGGTAATGGCGTATCTTCCTTTATTAATTCGCCCCATTTTATTTTGTCTTTATCGGTATAAGTTGTTACGTTCAATTCATAGGGTTCAATAATGTCACTTCCCATTTCATAAGCAGTGGCAGAAGTGTAATATTCATCAGCAAGAGCTGCAAAATGATGACCGAATTCATGTACGAATAAATAATCGTGGAAAGCATTATCAGCTGCGGCAGTTATATAAAGATTGTAGATGCCTCCACCGCCATAAATACTGTCATTCATGAGGATAGCAGTAAACTCATAAGGTACTGTTGACGAGGCATCTCTGATCTTTTTATTATCATATCCAAGTGCATATCGCTGTGAGCCAAATGCTCCATAACTAACAGATAAAGCAGCTCGGTTATAAATATCCTGCTGTGGATGATTCAAACCAGAATTAGGAGCAGGTACCTGAACCGCACGAATATTGAAGTCTTCTTTTCGCGATGCAAAAGGTTCTGTAGAAAACAAAGCCTCTGCAAATT
>CAYWSJ010000118.1:0-8254 GCA_964461045.1 uncultured Bacteroidales bacterium
TTTGAAATCGTCGTTGGCCGGGGGATGATTGGGCGGATTGGGCGGTTTGGGCGGTAGAGACAAGGCAATGCCTTGTCTCTACGTTGCCATTACCATTGCCGTTGCCGAGGGCGTGGGTGTTAACGTTGGCGTTGGCATCACAATTTTCCCTGTTAATCGCCAATATTTCATGAACATATTTGGTTATTAAAACAAAAACATCCAACAAACCAACGGTAAATGATTGGGTATTTCATCCTCTTTCTTTTGCAAAAACGATTAAAATATATTTAATTTGCGAAATAATATTTAATTAATTTTCACTAATTCTATAGGACAATGCACAGAATGGGGGGCAGAATAAGGCAAAGACGAGAATATCTTAATATTCATACTCATGAATTAGCCAAGGCTATTAATGTTACCCCCAGTTTAATATCACAGATAGAACGAGCCAAGGCTGTTCCTTCAATATTAACCTTAAAAAAAATAGCAGACTTCTTACAAACCACTGTAGGTGAACTGATCGGTGAACATGAGACCTTGTTTGGGAATCCATTATTAAAAGAGAAAGAACGAAAATTTGTGAAGAAAAATGATTATGGTGCCAGTTTGTATTTGTTGTCTCATCACGATCCCAAAAAAGAAATGGACACATTCATTATTGAATTTGAAAAAGACGGTGATTCAAGAAATATTATGACAAGTACACATCCCAGGCAAGAATTTTGTTTTGTATTGAAAGGTCAGTTTAAAATTATACTTAACACAAAGAAATATACGTTATCCAAAGGGGATAGCTTTTATTTTAATTCGAATCAGTATCATCTTTTTTCAAATATGGGAGAAGAAAAAGCTCAACTTTTATGGATTGTTAATCACTGATCCAAAAAATTTTTGGCTAAACAATTAAAATATACTTAATAAAACAAATAAAATTTAAAATAATAACAACATGTATCAGACTACAAATCTAGTTTCACAAATGAAATACCCGGATTTTCATGATTCTGTTATTGGTTCACTGAAGCGCTTCGATTTCTCCGAAAGTACCCTTTCTATTATTGAAAAGGAGAATCTTTTACCCACAGGCTTGCTTCAGCGGTTACATACCAATTACCCTCTCTATTCCGGTATAATAAGGAAAAGTAAGAGAATATTTGATTCTAAAAAACAGTATGCCGGCTTAAGTGGTTTCAGAGAAATTGTTTCCATCTTGAAAGCCAAAGGAGTTGACATTGGATATCTCGAGGAACGGGAACTGTTTATCAAAATTTATCGTTTTATGGCAACCAGGCATGTTCTCAATGCAATTGACTGGGATAATTTTGAAAATGATTCTCTATTTCACCTGGTATTTCCCCAGCCCGGAATGATTAAGAAAGAGACTGTTGATGCTTATAAATCAGCTAAAACAGAAGAAGAGCGCCAGAAACTGGTTGATGATTACATCAGAAGCAACACCAATCCGCATGATGGCAAACAGCAACTGAACAAACCCTGGTACGAGGATGAAAATGATGACCTGGTGATACTTGAAGGCAGTCAGCATAAATATCCACAGGTACAGCTAATTTTCGACAAAAAGACACAAAGCTGCTTTGCTTTTTGCACCTATTGTTTCAGGCATGCACAGGTAAGAGGCGATGAAGATATGTTTAGCCAGGATGAAATTCAGCCTGTTCACGACTATCTGAAGAAACACAAAGAAGTCACCGATGTGCTGATTACAGGTGGTGACGGCGGATATATGCCCTACGACAGACTGCGTGAATACCTCAAGCCTCTTATGGAAGATAAGGAGCTTTCCCATATTAAAACCGTACGGATCGGCTCAAGGGCACTGACTTATTTACCCGAGTTTATTTTAAAGGAAGATTATACCAAATATCTTGAATTGTTCAAGCAATTAGTCGATAATGGAATCCAGGTAGCCTGGATGTCTCATTTTTCCACACCACGGGAGCTTTTAAATCTGCCGACCATTGCCGCTACAAGAAGACTGAAATCGTATGGTTTAACTGTTAAGAGCCAGAGTCCTATCATGAATCACATCAGCCTGTTTACTGATGATGAGGGTAAGGTGGATGTAGACAAATCGGCTCAAAACTGGATCGACCTGGGAAATATCTTTGCTATGCTGGGCATCGGTTTTCATTCCATGTACCTTGCTCGTCCGACAGGTGAGCATCACTACTTTACAGTTCCTCTTGCTGAAATAGATAAAGTATTTAGCAAGATATACCGTTCGCTTGCGTCCATTAACCGGCCTTCACGTTATATTACCCAGACTTCCTCAGCAGGTAAAGTATCCTTACTTGGAACAACTGAGGTGAAGGGAGAAAAAGCATTTGTGCTTAAATTCAACGAATCACGAAACATGGAATGGATGGATAGAGTATTCCTGGCCAAATACGATGAAAAAGAAAATACAATTGAAAACCTGGAGCCTTTTGAAGGTGATAAGTATTTCTTTGAGGATGAATTGCATCAGATTGAAGAGGAAAAAACACAAGCGCTTTCGAGAAAAATGAAAGAAAATAACCTAAACCAGTAACCATGATCAACAAAATCGAACAATCAATTTCTGAAGCAGTCAGTGATATCAAAGACGGTTCTGTGATTATGATCAGTGGATTTGGAGAAGCAGGGAGCCCGATTGAACTTATTCATGCATTGATTGATCAGGGCGCCAAAGATCTCACGGTAGTCAGTAACAACACAGGAAGCGGACATGTCGGACTGGCTGCCTTAATAGAACACAGGAGAGTTCGAAAAATGATCTGTTCCTTCCCCCGCACAGCAAATTCCACTGTTTTTCCAGAACTATACGGAAACGAAGAAATAGAACTGGAACTGGTACCACAGGGAACGATGGCAGAACGAATACGGGCAGGAGGAGCAGGCATCCCCGCCTTCTATACACCAACATCCGTAGATACTCCACTGGAAAAAGGGAAAGAAAAGCGGGAATTCGATGGAAAAACGTATGTTATGGAGTATGGTATTAAAGCAGACTTTTCCTTAGTAAAATGTGAAGCTGCCGACCGTTACGGTAATTTAATTTATAACAAAACAGCCCGTAATTTCGGACCGATTATGTGCACAGCAGCAGAAAATACGATCATTCAGGCAAAAAATGTGGTTGAGCTGGGTGAACTCGATCCCGAAGCTGTTGTAACACCAGGCATTTTCGTTAAAAAAGTGGTTGAAGTAAACAATCCGCTCGATGAATCAAAACTTGTTGCAGAAAATTGGAGGTACCCATGGTAAACGAAAAAAAAATCCAGCAATGGACAAAAAGTGAAATGGCTCAAAACGTCGCTTTAGATATTCCCGACGGTTCTTATGTGAATCTGGGAATAGGTCTTCCGGAATTGGTAGCCGATCATGTGCCGGAAGGACGCGAGGTTATTTATCATACCGAAAATGGTTTGCTGGGAATGGGTCCGGTACCTGAAGAAGGACAAGAAGACCCTGAGCTTATCAATGCAGGGAAAAAACATGTTACCGCCATACCCGGTGCATGCTATTTTCATCATGCTGACAGTTTTACCATGATTCGCGGAAGGCATATTGATATTTGTGTACTTGGGGCTTATGAAGTGTCTGAAAATGGGGATATTGCCAATTGGTCTACCGGAAAACCAGGCGCCGTGCCGGCAGTTGGCGGAGCTATGGACCTGGTGGCAGGAGTGAAGAATATCTTCGTTATTACAAAACATGTAACAAAAAAAGGAGACCCGAAGATTGTTCAGAATTGCAAATTTCCCCTTACCGGAAAGGGAGTTGTCAAACGAATATACACCAACCTGGCTATTCTTGATGTTACGCAGGATGGCTTAGTAGTCAATAAAATGGCACCGGGAATCAGTTTTGATGAATTACAGGAAAAGACCGAAGCAAAATTGAAAATGCCTTAAAATCTAAAAATATCAGAACCAGTTATGAACGAATCACTGAATTCAAATAAACAATACAAAAGCGAAGAATTATATAACGAAGCTCGTCATTTAATCCCCGGCGGAGTAAGCAGAAACACAGTATTTCACAAGCCGTTTCCGCATTATGTAAAACAAGCCTCCGGCTGTTATGTGACCGATATAGATGGTGTGGAAAGAATAGATTTCGCCAATAACATGGCTTCGCTGATTCACGGACATGCCTTCCCTCCCATTGTCGAAGGGGTTACTGAGCAAATAAAAAGGGGCACAGCTTTCACCATAGCTACCGAACCCGAATTGGATTTTGCCAGGTTACTTTGCAACAGGGCGTCCTCATTTGAGAAAATACGGTTTGTCAATTCAGGTACAGAAGCGGTAATGGCTATGATTAAAGCCTCACGGGCATTTACGGGCAAAGAAAAAATTGCCAAGGCTGAAGGCGCCTACCACGGAACCTACGATTTTGCTGAAGTAAGTCAAAAGGCCAAACCCGAAAACTGGGGTGACATCAACAAACCCAACAGCGTTCCGGTGGCATCAGGAACTCCAAAAAATGTGCTTAACGACGTGGTTATTTTTCCATATAATGATGTTGAAAGAACATTATCACTACTCAATCAGCATAAAGATGAAATAGCCTGTGTTTTGATCGATCCGGTTCCGCACAGAGTAGGACTGGTTAAGGGAAATGATGAATTCATCGAAGCGCTTTATAAATGGACGCGTGAGAATGATGCCTTACTTGTCTTCGACGAGGTGGTGACCTTTCGTGTCAATTATTCAGGAGCACAGGAGAACTACACTGTAAAGCCTGACCTTACTGCATTGGGGAAAATCATTGGAGGAGGATTCCCGGTTGGAGCATTTACCGGTCGATCGGACATTATGGAGATCCTTGATCCCCACCAAAAAAATCTTCTGTTCCCTCATTCCGGAACCTTTTCGGCAAATCCGGTAACCATGACTGCCGGACGAATAGCAATGGAACATTTTGATGAGCAAGCTGTTCAGAATATTAATGCACTTACTCAAAAAGCCATAGACCAGATATCTGAAGCCATCGGTGTTGCCGGTGTTCCGATGTCTATAACTGGTGCAGGCTCCATGTTTCGTATGCATTTAAGAGCCGAACCACCAACAACTTACCGGGAAGCCTATCAAACCAAAGAGGCAGAAGCTTTAATCACCAAAATGCTGGATTACCTCTTCTATGAAGAAAACCTCATGATGATCAATACGCTGGCATGTATGTTTTCTACCGTGATGACACAAAAAGAGGTGGATATCCTGTCAGACGCGATGCTGAGAATGTTCAAAAAGTTTAAACCGGAAATAGAACAAATTCAATAAAAATTAATTATAGAATTATGAAAGAAGTTTATATATGTGATGCCATCAGAACACCTGTAGGAAAATACGGTGGGGCATTAGCAACTGTCAGACCAGACGACCTGGCTGCCTTGGTTTTAGAAGAATTGAAGAAAAAGCATACTGGTATCGACTGGTTGGAAATTGACGATGTGTTGATGGGATGCGGTAACCAGGCAGGTGAGGATAACCGGAACGTGGCTCGCATGGCCCTGCTGTTGGCCGGATATTCAGAAACTATTCCCGGAATGACCATTAACAGACTTTGCGGGTCGGGGATGGATGCCGTAGGTACGGCTGCAAGAGCTATAAAGACAGGTGAAGCTGAAATTATTATTGCTGGTGGCGTGGAAAGCATGTCACGGGCACCTTTCGTTATGGGTAAAGCGACAAAAGGTTTTGACAGAAAACATCAACTGGAAGATACCACCATTGGCTGGCGGTTCGTTAATAAGAAACTGAATGAAACCTATGGTACGGAATCTTTGATTGAAACTGCAGAAAATGTCGCCAAAGAATATAAGATCAGCCGGGAAGATCAGGATCGGTTTGCCCTTGCCAGCCAGGAAAAAACCTGGAAAGCACAGGATTCAGGACTTATGGGAGAAGAAATCATCCCTGTTAGCGTGCCGCAGCGAAAAGCTGACCCTATTGTAGTAGATCAGGATGAGCATCCAAGGAGAAATACATCCCTGGAGAAATTGGCTAAATTAAAGCCTATAACCCGTGCCGATGGTACAGTAACTGCAGGCAATGCTTCCGGTGTGAATGATGGCGCCGCTGCTTTAATTATTGCCTCGGAAGAAGCAGTAAAAAAATACGGATTAACACCTAGAGCAAAGATCCATGGTATGAGCACAGCAGGTGTTCCTCCAAGAATCATGGGAATGGGTCCGGTTCCTGCGACAAACAAGCTGTTAAAAAAACTAGACATGAGCCTGAATCAAATGGATATCATTGAATTAAATGAGGCATTCGCCTCACAATCACTCGCTTGTTTACGTGAGCTGGGACTTGAGGACAACGACCCCCGCGTTAATCAACAGGGAGGAGCCATTGCTTTAGGACATCCACTTGGAATGAGCGGGGCAAGACTCGTTACCACTGCATTTCACCAGCTCCAGCGAAATAATGCAAAAAAAGCGCTTTGCACCATGTGTATTGGCGTTGGGCAGGGAATAGCAACGGTTCTTGAAAAGGTCTAGACCAATATCAGATGAAATCATTAAAAATTATTTGGTCATTGGATAGTATTTGCACCGGAGAATAAAATTTCCATTCGGATAGGAAAGCTTTTCTACATGTAGTTCATTTTCAGAAAGACTGATGACCTGCCAAATCTGCTTTTTATCAAAAATATGCAGGCTTTTGGAACCGTATACTTCCCAGGTGTCGAACCTGGAATCTCCAAAAGAAACCCTTCCATCTTCATAAAAAACTGTTGGAGCTGACTGATCATAATTCCCTACTCCCGGCGCTACTTCTTCAACCTGAGGTATACCCCATCTTGTGCCAATCAATTTATCAAGATCATATTTAAAATCTTTATCTTTTTCACAAGACCATAACAAAAGAATTGCTAAAGGTAAAATGAACCGCATTGCTTTCATGATCATTCCAGTTTATTTATCTACAACAATTACTTCCACCCTTCTGTTCTTGGCCCGGTTTTCTTTTGTATCATTTGGTGCAACGGGTTTCTTATCTTTATACCCTACGTATTCAATGTTACTGAAACCATTTTCAATCATGTATTTGGTAACTGCTTTGGCCCTCTCAACAGAAAGTTTTTCGTTATCCAGTGTTTCAAGGGCATCAGAGTGTCCGGCAACCTGGATTCTAACATTTTGATTTTTCTTTAGCTGCTCAATCAACCGATCCAGTTCAGGATATGCATCATTGGGAATTTCAGCGCTTCCCGGAGCAAACTGAAGGTTGTTCAGTTCAAGTTTGGCACCGATAATAATATTTTCCAGAAGAATATCTTTCTCAACATCCTGAATGGTAAGCATCTGATCCAGATTTAGTTTTTCTGAATAAAACCAGTAACCAGGAGCAGTAACGATCATGGAATAATTACTTCCTGTCATAAAGCTTGTGCTGAATCTTCCGTTATTTCGGTCCGACTTTGTTGTTTCAACTGTCGAACCAGTTGTATTATCTACAATTTCAATGGTTGCCCTGACAGGTTGAAGTGTATTCCCATCCTTAACAGTACCAGACAGGTTTGTTCTTCTTACACGCTGGACTTCAATGTCTTCAGTATCAAAACTTGGACGGAAATTAATCTTTCTTCTTTTCTCATCAAAAATAAAATTCACCTCAAATTGCTTGTAACCATTTAGTTGTACTACATAATTATTCTTTCTCAGGTTAAAATGTTCCTGGAAAATATTATTCACAGAAACGACATACTTATCCACGCTAGGGGCAAATATTGTAAATTCTCCTTGTTTATTAGTAAGGGTAGAAGTGACTCTTCCTTTGCTGTCTTTAGCTTTTATTTTAATATTTCCTACAGGTACATTTCCAAGGTTAGACAATTTACTTCTGTTGAGAATAATTTTTCCAAAAATCTTGTTTTTCTCCAAGTAAGGAATATCTATTTTTCTGTTTTTATTTACGTGTACCAGTATTTCAGGTTCATCTGCAGAGAATTTACTTCGTGTTTTCCCCATGTTGGCAAAACTGATTTTGTAAACTCCTTCAGTAATATTTTCATAAGTTACATTACCCCGCTGACCGGACAAAAGTTTATTGTTGTCAAGGGGACCGGAATATTCATAATCCAGATCCATAGTATCAATCTGTGAAGGATCCAGCCTTTTAATCGTAACTAAAATATTATTTACTCCAGGTTCATTGGGATCTTTTCTCAGATTTCCATTTAAATCTTTATACAGGTTAAGTTTCAAATCATGATAACTAATCCTGGGCTGACTCCATCCGAATTCTTTTTTTGC
>CAYWSJ010000119.1:0-8118 GCA_964461045.1 uncultured Bacteroidales bacterium
ATTCTGTATTCTAAATTCTGTATTCTAAATTCTGTATTCTATTTATTCTTTAAGTATTAGTTTGTCGGCTTCATTGAAATTATCATAGCTTGAAACAATTACTTTTTCTCCGGGTCTGAGGCCTTCAAGTACTTCATAGTATTTTGGATTCTGTCGCCCAATTCTGATCTTGCGTTTGTAAGCGAAATCACCTGACTTGTCAACTACATATACCCATTGTCCTCCTGTACTTTGATAGAATCCTCCGCGTGGAATTAACACAGCCTCTTTTGATTGCCCAAGTTCCAGTTTAATTCTGAAAGTTTGTCCTATGCTAATATCATTCGGTGTTTCATTTTTAAATTCCATATCTACAGTAAATTTTCCCTGGTTTACTTCAGGATATTTTTTCGTCAGTACAAGAGAATAGGAATCACCTGTATAATCAAAAGTACCTGTGAGCCTCTTTCTTACTCTTGCTATATAATGCTCATCAATTTCAACATTTAATTTGTAATCATCCAGTATGTTTACTTTTCCTATTCTTGTCCCATGGCCTATTACTTCTCCAATTTCGGGATGCAATGTTGCCAGTTCACCATTAACAGGAGCTTTAATATTGAGATTTTCCAGTCTTTTTCTTACTATTTGACCACTTTCTTTCAGCCTTTCTATAGACCTTTCAAGCGTTTTTGATTGTTTTGCCCTGAAAATAGAATCCTTCCTTTGTGCTTCCTTGAATAATTGAAACTCCTTTAAGGTAGCCTTATAATTTTCTTTTGATTGCTGAAAATCTTCGTAAGAAATGTGTTCATTTTCATATAATTTCTCATTGTTTTTATAGGCTCTCTCTCTTTTTTTCAATTCACGTCGGAGATTGATCAGGTCTCTTTCGTAATTAATTCTTCTTTGTTCCATATCCAGAAGAAGGCTTTGCAAAGAATTTATTGAACGGGTTACCTGGGCTTCGTTATTTGATATGTCTAATACCAGGTTTGTATTGCTTAGCCGCATGATAACATCACCTTCTTCTACCATATTTCCTTCTTCTATAAGGATTTCCTCAACTCTTCCACCTTCCACAGCATCCAGATAAATTGTTTTTATGGGCTCAACTGTTCCAATTACAGCTATGTAATCTTTAAAAATGTCTTTTTCTATACTTTCAATTGTAATTTTTTCCTTTTCAACATTTAATTTTGAACTGTTGTCTCCGAAAAATATGTTGTATATAACCAGTATAGCTATAATACTACCAACCATTATCCAGATGTTCTTTTTGGTAAATAAGGTTTTCTTTTTTTCAATTGCTCGATCCATAATACTTTTTTTTATTGATGTCTAATCATTTTTTATGCCAAATAATGTAAGTTTCTAAAATACAGCATGATGAATTGTTCTTGTAAGGGTGGTATTTGTTTGAATTTGTTCGTTTATGGGACAATTATAGTTCGGAATCGTACAATTTTTATAAAAACTTTATATATTTACAATGTTTAAAGATTGAAAAAAAAAATTTATGGATAAAAAAGAAGGAAAAGTACTGGTAATTGATGACAATGAAGATATTCTGTTTGCATTAAAACTTCTCTTGAAGAATCATGTTGAAAAGGTAGATACAGAGACAAAACCTGATACGATTCCTCAGAAAATGAAAGAGGAGTCGTACGATGTTCTGCTTCTTGATATGAATTTTACAAAAGATGCTATAAGTGGCCAGGAGGGATTCGAATGGCTCGACAGGATTCTGGAAATAGACCCGGATGCTGTTGTAGTATTCATTACAGCTTACGGAGACGCGGAAAAAGCAGTTAGAGCAATAAAAGCCGGCGCAACAGATTTCATATTAAAACCCTGGCAAAATGAAAAGTTACTGGCAACAGTATCTTCAGCAATTAAATTGCGACGATCGAAAAGAGTAGCAGGTGACCTGAAACAGAAACAGAAAGAAATAAGTGAGATACAAGATCAACCTTTTCATGAATTCATTGGTGAATCTCCTGAGATGAAAGAGGTATTTAAAACCATCCAGAAAGTTGCAAAAACTGATGCTAATGTCTTAATACTAGGAGAAAATGGAACTGGTAAGGAATTGGTAGCAAGAGCTTTGCACAGAAATTCACAGAGAAAAGGAGAGGTATTTATAAGTGTGGATCTGGGATCTATTCACGAAAATTTATTTGAAAGTGAATTGTTTGGTCATGTCAAAGGAGCATTCACTGATGCTAAGAAAGACAAAGCAGGCCGTTTTGAATTAGCTGATGGTGGCACTCTTTTTCTTGATGAAATAGGAAATCTCACCTTGCCCCTTCAGGCTAAAATTTTGACAGCCATTGAAAGAAGAGAAGTAATGAGACTAGGCTCAAATTCCCATAAAAAAATTGATGTCCGCCTGATTTGTGCAACCAATAATGATATTCATAAAATGGTAGGAGAAGAAGAATTCAGACAGGACTTACTATACAGAATAAACACAGTGGAAATACATTTGCCACCTTTGAGAGAGCGCACAGGAGATATTCCACTGCTGGCCGAACATTTTCTTAAGCAATATGCTAAAAAATACAAAAAGAAAGTTACAAAGATCAGTAACGAAGCTTTGAAAAAAATAAATGATCATAACTGGCCGGGAAACGTAAGAGAACTTCAGCATGCTATTGAGAGGGCAATAATTATGTGCGATTCAGATGTCCTGGAAGCTGATGATTTTATACTAACAAATACAAAAAAATCAACAGATGAATTGGAGATTGAAACATATGATCTGGAAACAATAGAAAAAAATGTAATTCAGAAAGTGCTGAAACAAAACCAGGGTAATGTAACTAAAGCTGCAGATAAGCTGGGCCTTACAAGAACCTCCTTATACAGAAGAATGGAAAAATATGGTTTATAAGAATTTTAGATTTGTTATATCGTTAAGAATATTATTGCTTTCTGCAACAATCTTTCTTTTTTTCTATACGCTGACCCTGCAGTATTTAATAACACCTTTTCTTGTAGGAATATTAATTATTATACAAATTATTCTTCTGGTTCGCTATGTAGATACCACGAACAGAAAGTTAGCCAGTTTCCTCGAGTCAATTCGGTTTTCTGAGTTTACACGTACCTTTCAGTTTGAAGGTGCCGGAGAATCTTTCGATGAGTTAAACCAGGCTTTTAATGAAGTGATTAAAGATTTTCAAAAGATCAGAACCAAACTGGAACAGCAATATCAATATCTCCAAAACATTGTAAGAAACATTGATATTAGTATCATTACTTTTCGTAAGAATGGAAATGTAGATATGGTTAACAAAGCTTTTGAAGATTTGTTTGAGATTTATAATCTTAAAAATATTCAACAACTAGAATCTAAAAGCAAAGAACTGGTTGATATACTTATGAATCTTGAACCCGGGAAAAACTATGTCCTTAAGGTTCAACAGGAAGACGACATTCTCCAACTGGCAGTTTACGGAACTGAATTTAGATTACACGCAGACAGTATAATGCTCGTAACAATAAAAGATATTCAGTATGTACTAGAGGAACAGGAAACCGAAACCTGGCAAAAACTGATAAGGGTTTTAACACATGAAATAATGAATTCCATTACCCCGGTGGCTTCAATTACATCTACTTTGGGACTCATGATTAAGGAAACCAAAGATCAGAATGATGGCACGCTGGATAAAGAATCTACGGAAGAAATTCAGCAAGCTATTGATACAATCCATAAAAGAAGTGACGGTCTTTTACATTTCGTGAATTCATACAGAAATCTCACAAAAATTCCAAAACCAAATATTGAGATTGTAAAGGCCAAAAGTCTTTTTGACGGCATTAAACCATTAATGGAAAAAGATCTTGTGGAAAACAATATTCGCCTGGTAACCAATATTGAACCTGATAATTTGGAGATATATGCTGATAAGAGACTGATCGAGCAGATATTAATTAATCTTGTCACAAACTCTATTCATGCTTTGGAGGATAGAAATGACGGGCGTATTGACTTAAAAGCCTTCAGAAATAAAAGAGGGAGGGGAGTTGTGCAGGTAATTGATAACGGACGGGGAATATTAAAGGATGTTCTTGATAAAATATTTATTCCTTTCTTTACAACAAAACCTAAAGGAACAGGAATAGGACTAAGCCTTTCAAAACAAATAATGCGGCTTCACGGCGGATCAATAACAGCCCATTCAGAACCTGAAAAAGGGACAACTTTCACTTTAACCTTCTGATTACGAACAAGATGAGTCTTAAATTGCAATTTAAAATTGTTATAAATAATAAACCACCTTTTACGTATCCATAAAAAAATTATTTTAGCAATGGCCTTTTTAAAGGGAACTTTAATAAAGTAAAATTGTTGTTAGAATTAAACTGAATAAAATAAAATTAATGAATAATATTAAACTATTTCATTGAACAGTTATCTATAAATGTATACTCTGTTTAAATAATTGTTAAACCTAAAAACTCAATTATGCAACGTAAATTACTTTTGATTTTTTTATTGTTTTTTATAGGAAATTTTTCATTCGCACAGCCCTGGATGAAATATATTGATAAAAACAAAAAAAGAGAAGAAATAACTTTTTATGATATCAAAAAAGCTTACAAAGAGTATTGTAAGATTAATGATATTAAAGAGGGCTATAAAATTGTAGATGGTAAGAAAATAAAAGAGGGAACCTGGACAAAATTTAAGAGATGGGAGTGGTATTGGGAAATAAGAGTGGATCCTGAAACAGGAGAATTCCCGGAAACTTCTGCTTATACGGAATATCAAAAAAACAGAACTAATAATACTAGTCGTAACAAGGACAACTCTGACTGGGTAAATCTTGGAACGAGTTATTCTACAGGAGGATATGCAGGAATTGGAAGAATAAACGCCGTTGGTTTTCACCCGGAAAACGATGATATTTTCTGGATAGGAGCTCCTTCCGGTGGCTTGTGGAAAACAACTGACGGAGGTGATAACTGGAAAGTTCAGACTGATAATAACGCTGTACTGGGAGTAAGTGATATTGCCATCCCTTCTGACTATGCTACCTCAAAAACCATTTATATTGCTACAGGAGACAGGGATGCAGGAGATAATTATACCGTAGGTGTATTGAAATCCACCGATGGGGGAGACACATGGAACCAGTCGCTTGCTTTCAGTGTATCTAGCAGACATTTAGTAAACAGATTAATCATGCATCCGGATGATGATAATACACTTTATGCTGCAACCACAAACGGGGTTTATAAAACTACAGATGGTGGCAATAACTGGGATAATATAAATCCGGTTGTACTGAAAGACCTGGAATTTAAACCGGGAAATCCTGAAACTATGTATGGTTCAAATTATTCAAGTTCAACAAAAATTTATAAATCAACCAATGGAGGTGTAAACTGGACTGAATCTCTATCACTGTCTGCTCAGAGAATTGAACTTGCAGTAACACAAGATGATAACAGCATTGTTTATGCCGTTGTTTCAAATTCAAACAGTGGGTTGAAAGGGATTTATAAATCTACTGATTCAGGAGATAGTTATAATTTAGTTTATGATACGAAGAACCTGCTTGGCTGGGCATCATCAGGCTATGATTCCGGAGGTCAGGGCTGGTACGATTTAACAATTGCTGCTGATCCTAATCATGCCGATACATTGTTTGTAGGAGGGATTAATACCTGGCGTTCCACAGACGGTGGAGAAAACTGGCATCTCGTAAGTCATTGGTGGGGCGATGGAGTTCCTGCGGTTCATGCAGATAAACATGTTCTGGAATTCAGAAACGGAACTTCAGTACTCTTTGAAGGTAATGACGGGGGTATTTATAAATCAACAGATAATGGGGAAACCTGGACTGATTTAACCAATGGAATGGTTATCAGTCAGATTTATAAAACAGGTACTGCCCAAAGTGTTTCTAATGTGGTTATAAACGGATTACAGGATAATGGAACAAAAATGTATGATCAGGGATACTGGGCTGATGTCATGGGAGGTGACGGAATGGATTGTATGATTGATTATACAACAGAAAATACACAATACGGAAGCCAATATTATGGAGCTCTTTATCGAACCTACAACAGATGGGGCTCAAGCTCATCAATCGCTCCGTCATCTGCCGGTGATGGAGCATGGGTTACTCCTATGGCTATGCACCCAACTGATAATGAAACAATTTATGCAGGATTTGCTGATCTTTTTAAATCTGAAGATCAGGGAGACAACTGGACTAAAATATCGAATGTTAGTTCTTATTATAAAATCCGGTCGATGGAGATATCAAGTTCTAATACAGACTACATTTATATGGCTGATCTTTATGATATTTGGCGAACTACTGATGGGGGAAGCAGCTGGACTGAAATAACCAACAATTTGCCATCAGCTTCAACGATTACAAACATTGAAATTAAGAATGATGATCCTGAAAAGGTATGGGTTTCACTAGGGAACTATTCTGCTGATAAGGTATATAAATCTACTGATGGAGGAGCTTCATGGACAAATGTCTCTACCGGATTGCCTAATGTTCCTATTTTAGATGTTGAGCAAAATAAATCAAATACGGAAGATGTTGAATTATATGCAGGAACAGACATAGGGGTTTATAGAAAAATAAATGACCAGAACTGGACACTTTTTAGTAATAATTTACCAAATGTTGTAGTAACCGATCTGGATTTTTATTATAACCCGGATGAAGGACCTGATATTTTAAGAGCAGCAACTTACGGACGTGGACTATGGGAAACTGAGATTTATGGAGCTGATTATATTCAGGATCCCAAAAATATTTCTGCGAATGGTTATGTGGATTATGTTAAAATAGCATGGGAATTGAATTCGTCTGGTGATTCTGTGCTTCTTGCATGGAATAGTCAGAATAATTTCGGAGTTCCGCAATCAGGAATGAATTATTCTCCTGGAGATAACCTGAATAACGGAGGGGAAGTATTGCTTTTTAATAATGATTCTCTAAATTTTACTCATGATTCCCTGGAAAGAAAAGAAAAATATTACTACAAAATTTGGTCTTTTAATGGTCAGGATTATTCCAGTGGAGTAGAAGTTAAGGCTTCAACCTATCCGAATGCTATTGGTGATTACACCAACCAGGAGGTATATTTATATCCGAATCCTTCATCAGATAAATTCCTGATTAAAGGAGATAATCTGAAAGGACAGATTAACATAGATATTATTGACATGAATGGTAGAATGGTTCATAAAACATCATTTAATGGAGGAGAAAATAAATCAATCTCAACAAATAACCTATCAGAAGGAATATTTATTGTCTTCATAAAAACAAAGGATAAGATATGGAGACGCAAATTAATCGTAAGATAAATTAAAATGTATTATAAAAAAGTCCGGTTTGAAAATAATTCAGCCGGACTTTTTTTGTTTCATATAATAGGAAATTGATTTTATAGTTTAATTTTCAATAATTTCTTTTTATTTAATTTAAATTTGCAGGAAATAGATTGAAAAAAGGAAAACAAAATGGATATAGTTACCAAAATACTTACAACATTCTTCGGAAGTAAGTCTGAAAGAGATATCAAAAAGCTGATGCCAGTTGTTACAGAGATTAATGAAATCTATGCAGGACTTCATGATATTTCTAACGATGAACTCAGGCAGAAAGCACAAGATATAAAAAAGGAAATTCGCGACCACATTGCAGGCGACGAAAATAAAAAGGAAGAATTAAAGAAAAAAGCCGAAGATGACAATACAGATGTAGAAGAAAAGGAAAGAATCTACAGGGAACTGGATGATATCGATAAAGTTATTGATGACAAACTGGAGAAAAAGTTAGAAGAACTACTGCCCAGGGCATTTGCCATTATGCGTGAAACTTCGAAAAGATTTAAAGAAAATTCTGAAGTTGAAGTTACTGCAAATGATTTTGATAGAGAGCTTGGTGCAAATAAAGACTATGTAAGTATAGAAGGAAGTACCGCTGTATATTTTAATTCATGGTATGCAGGCGGAAATGAAATTACATGGGATATGATTCCCTATGATGTGCAGTTAATTGGTGGAATCGTTCTCCACCAGGGAAGAATTGCTGAAATGGCAACGGGTGAAGGAAAAACTCTTGCAGCTACTCTTCCTTTGTTCTT
>CAYWSJ010000120.1:0-7894 GCA_964461045.1 uncultured Bacteroidales bacterium
AGTCATATAAGGAGGTAAAGGAATGGAGATAGTAAAGGGCCATTACCCTGATAATCCTGACGCTGCCTTTTTTGCTGAAGCCCCTGGAAAAGATGAAGTCTACCATAACCAACCTTTAACTCCTTCTGGCGATTCCGGTCGTATATTTGCTAGATTGCTCAACCTTACCGGATTGAGCAGGCGTAGAGTAGCCATTGATAACTTTGTTCAGACGAGATTGCCCGGCAATGACACTTCCTCGCTTTATAAAATTACTCCTAAAGGAAAGATTAAGCTTTGTTCAAATTGGGACGATTTAGTAGATGATTATAAAGAAAGGGTTTTAAACTGCGGAACAGACTTGCTTTATCTTATGGGGGCTACAGCAGTTGTTTCTTTATTCGGATTTAAGTTTAGTAAGATCTCTGAATATCGTGGGTACCCTATTTATTGGGAAAACAAATTGATAATTCCTACCTATCATCCGGCCTCGGTTATTATAGGCAGACAGCCACAACATTTTTACACTATATATGCAGATATTTTGAAAGGACTAAGAATTAAAAGACAGGGCAGAAAGGTTACCAGGATAATTGCATATCTTCCTGATAAAGGTTGGGAGGTTGTTGATTTATGAAGGATACATTACCTATATATGTTGTTTGTCGTATTTGTGGAAGATTGTTAGCCCATAGTGGCCCAGATAAAACAGGAGGAATAGAAGTTTATCCATGCCCCGACTGTATCCAAGAGGCTGTAGAAATAGCTCAGGAGGGAAAAGAAAATGTCTAAGACTCCTGGGTTTAAGCAGACAATGGATTTATTATCAGAACTTCATAATGTATCGGAGACCTCGGTTGATATAGAGACTAGGGCCAAATCAACAGTTTTAACATCTATAGCTTTTACTATTTATCCTCCTTCCTGGGTAGCTTTCGCCATACCTTTTGATGGACGCTACTTTAAAAAGGATGAAGAGCAAGAATTGATAGAAGCCGTAGACCACCTTTTAACTGTCAAAAAAGTGCCTGTAATAGGGGCGAACTTTTTGTATGACTGGTCGGTTTTATATTGGCTATATGGAATAAAAGACATAAACCTATATTTTGATATTCAAGTAGCACAACATCTTATTTATGCAGACTTGCCAAGGTCTTTGGAGTATATATCCTCTTATTATTTGGACTATAAACATCATAAGTGGCTGGCTTCTGAAGACTTGGGCATTTATAATATTGCTGATGTAGTAACTACTCATGCGGCTAAACAGGAGTTAGAAAAAGTCTTAATTGAAAGGGGCTGTCTGGATATTTTTCATGAGATTATGAGTTGGCATAGACCAATTATGGAGATGGAACAGGCCGGGCTAAAAATAGATGTAGAAGGTGTCAAAAATTTTCGTCTGAAAGCTGGGGATAAGATACGAGAATTGCAGGAGATCCTTAACAAACAGGTTGGATATGAGCTAAATCCTAGAAGCCCAAAACAAGTAGCTGATCACTTTTATAGACATAAAAAACTTCCGGCCTATAAAAGCAAAACAGGGGGTGAATCAACTGATAATATAGCCTTACAAAGGCTGGCCAGAAAAGGGTATGCGGAAGCAGACACAATAAGGGATATCCGTTATTGGTCTAAATTGAAAGGAACCTATTTGGAAATTCCATATGATTATGACTATAGATTAAGATGTCAGGTCAAGATATGTGGAACATCTACTGGCAGATTGGCTACAGCTACTAATCCTAGAGGAACAGGGACAAATCTTCAAAACCTTCACCCAGAACTAAAAAAGTATGTAATTCCAGATGAGGGTTATGTCTTTTTAGAGTTTGATTTTGGACAAGCTGAAAATAGGATTATGGCCATGCTCAGTAATGACAGGATTTTATTGGAAGCTTTCGCCCAAGATAAGGATATTCATACCTTGACTGCTTCAGAAATCCTTAATATAAACATCGAAGACGTGACTCCTGAATTGAGAAAGTTAGGAAAACGGCTTAATCATGGCATAAATTATGATATTGGGTACAAAACATTTGCTTTAAATGCAAACCTCTTAGAGAAAGATGGCAAATATTATCTAGAAAAATGGCATGCCAAACATCCTTGGCTAAGATGGTACTTCAAGAAGATTAAAGACCAATTAAAGAAAGATAGGACCGTGTATAATTTATTTGGAAGGCCTAGAACATTTCTAACACCCTTAAATGATGTAACATTCAGAGCTGCTTATGACTATATTCCACAGTCTACTGTAGGCCAGATGTGTAATAGAAGCCTTAAACAGATTTATGGTGACAGTACATTGGATTTTATCAGACTCGCCATGCAGGTTCATGACAGTATTTTAGTACAAGTACCGAATGACATGAACCTAATTTTAGAGTCCTGCGATAAAATTTCTCAGCATATGTACTATGTTTTAAAATATGAAGATAGAGAGATGTTCATACCTGTAGATGTTTCTATAGGTGTTAAATCTTGGGGGCAAAAAGTTGAGGCAAATAGTTTAGATTCAAGCGACATAAAAGATGCCTACCTACAAGCAGGGGGCACGCACACTACATAGTAAAGGGAGAAGTTACCTATGGCAACATTGCTCGAAAACGGAAAGTTGGATGTCGTAAAGGCTATAGATAGTTACTTAAACGATTTTGATTGGAGAACTAGAGAGAACTCCAATATCGGAAAGACCTTTCAGGGTCTTATGTTGTATATGTCTGGAACATTTCAGGCTAAGTACTGTCTAGAGAAATATCCCACAGAAATCCGCACAGCCCACTTAAATGGTGATGTGCATATTCATGATCTATCTTTTGGTTTAGCTGGCTATTGTGCTGGTTGGAGCCTATACGATCTACTGTTGGAAGGATTTAATTGTCCCGGGTTTTGTTGTTCAGGGCCAGCTAAACATTTTGAGGCAGCATTAGGACAAATGGTTAATTTTTTGGGGACACTTCAAAATGAATGGGCAGGCGCCCAGGCTTTTAACAACGTCGATACTTATCTAGCTCCGTTTATATATTATGATAATTTGTCTTATAACGAAGTTAAGCAATCTATTCAGAAGTTTATATATAACCTAAACACGACTTCCCGCTGGGGAGGACAGAGCCCGTTCACCAACCTCAGCCTTGATCTAGTCCCTCCCAAACATTTAGCCGAACAAAGCGTGGTATGGGGAGGAAAATTATTGGATGACAAGTATGGAGATTTTATTCCGGAGATAGAAGCTTTCAACACAGCGTTCTTAGAAATTATGAAAGAAGGCGATTATCACGAAAGGATCTTTAGCTTTCCTATTCCCACCTATAATGTGACTTCCGACTTCCCTTGGGATACGGAAGTAGGTCAGTTAATTTTGGAAGTAGCTGCAAGGTATGGTGTGCCCTATTTTCAAAACTTCATCAATTCCGATTTGAACCCTGAGGATGTCCGCTCAATGTGTTGTCGTTTGAGGATGGACTTAAACGAGCTAAGAACCAAAACAGGTGGATTATTTGGGGCTGGCGACTTAACCGGATCTATTGGTGTAGTTACCATGAATCTTCCTAGAATGGCCTATTTAGCCAGAGGGGATAGATCATATTTCTTCACTCGATTAGAAAGGTTTATGGACTTGGCAAAAGATAGCTTGGAAATGAAAAGGGGTTGGTTGGAAGAGAATAAGGAATTGTTCCCTTTTTCCAACAGGTATTTGAAGAATGGTTTTAATGGGCATTTTAGCACAATCGGACTCATAGGTGGAAACGAGGCGTGTGCGACCCTGCTTGGAGAAGGTATTCATGAAACCAATGGTCTTAATTTTATGTCTGAGGTGCTAGATTTTATGAGAGACAAGACCAAACAATATCAGGATGAAACTGGCCATGTTTATAATTTGGAAGCCACTCCTGCTGAAGGAGCAGCGTATAGACTAGCCAGATTAGATAAGTCTCAATTTCCAACCATCTATACTTCTGGCTATAGTGAGCCTTATTATACCAATTCGACAATGTTGCCTGTGGATTGCACAAGTGATGTTTTCGAGGCTGTTGTCCATCAAGACGAATTACAGCCTAAGTATACAGGCGGTACAGTCTTTCATGTATTTTTGGGTGAGGCTGTAGCTGATCCAAATTCTGTAAAAGGTTTGTTGCTAAAGATTATGAATAAAAGTAAACTTCCCTATGTTAGTATTACTCCTACTTTTAGTGTATGTCCTGAGCATGGATATTTGAGGGGTGAACAATTTATCTGCCCATATTGTAATAGCTATACTGAAGTGTATTCCAGGATTGTAGGTTATTATAGGCCTATAAGTGCTTGGAATAGGGGCAAGCGGGAAGAATATAAGGATAGAGTGACATATAAGATATGATTAAGCGTACTATATACTATGAAGCAATAAAGACATTGCTCAATAAGTGGGTTATAGACGAAGAAGAAAATGTACGTTTCTTGACGCAATGTAAAGGCATAATTAATCATTATTTATATAAAGAAGGTGACAATAATATGATGACGGACAAACAATGGAAACAGTTAAACCATTTTGAAAAATGGGAATGGGTAAAAGATCCTGATAAGGTAAGCCGTCTTTTGGCTTTTTCTACGGATGGTATTAGAGATAGGCTTGGTAGAGCTTGCTATATCCACGTTTGTTGGGACAATAGTGGGCATAGTGATAATAGTTATCATTATACAGGCCAAGCTGTGGATCTGCATTTTAGCCCTCCAGAAGATCCCAACGTAGTTAATAGTCATTTGGAAGAGTTTGCAGTTATTATGAGTTTTAAAGAAATTGGTGGCGTAGGCTTTTACCCTGAATGGGGCCCTAGGCCAGGATGGCATATAGATACACGAAATAGGGACGTCAAACTCCTATGGACAAGAGTGGGTGGTAAATACTATTATGGAATTGACACCATACTTAAGTATTTAGGAGAGAGAAAAGAATGTTAAACGGAGTTAAAGACTACACACAATGGAAAGAAGTTATGACTCAAGAACAAAGAGATTATAAGATGTTTGAAGTTCTTTGTAATCTTGATAGGAGACTAGCAAAATTAGAAAATAGATCGACCATAAATAAGGCTGCTGCCTTTTTTGGTGGTATAGTAGGTGGTATTTCTGCCTACATTTGTGTCTTAGTAAAATCTTTATTTTGAAGGCATTATGAAGTTTATATTTACCAATATAAAGACTGAGGGTAATCGTACCTATAGACTCAGAGTTCCTACAGACAGTATTCCTTTTGGGTTCTTAAAAGACGGTCGATGTGGCCCGGGTACGGGTATTTGGGAAAAGGCTATACCAGAGAAAATACTAGGCATATCTATTACTTTGGCTTGTAAAATACATGATTATTGTTACCATATTTTGGAGACTGAAGAAGAAAAGGTCACTTCCGACCTGGAACTTTTTGCTAACGCATTTCGCATAATCTACCAGGAAAGTAGAAACATGTTTATGGTAGTTGTTAGGTCGGCTATTCTTTGGATCTATTTTGTGGCTGTTATGACTGCTGGCACGGATTGTGCAAGAAACTTAAAGGAGGATTAAATAGTAATTATTATTATTAAAAAACATGCTTTAAAATTTGCCGTCGAAACCAGCCCTTATATTCATGTGTGGATATAAGAATTATCATCCCTGGGAATAGGCGGCAGTCAAAAACATATTAGGGAGGTACAGTATGGATTTCTTAAAAGGAATTGATTTAGGAACATTGGCTACCTTAATCACAGTAGGATTGACAGTATTATCGGCATTGTTTGGCGAAAAGTATGCAAAGTACAAGAAAAAATGCCGTATGTTCGTCAACATGATTGATGATGACAAGGTAACAAAGGAAGAGATGGTAAAGTTTACCAAAAACGATCCTGACAAATAAACAGGGCAAGCAGGGGGTGTTCGCACGCACTCCCTTTTTAAAGGGGCAATTAATGAAAATACTGCTTGTAACTGTAGGTCTGCCACGAAGCGGAAAAAGTACTTGGGCTAAAGATCAAGGAGTCCCTATCGTAAATAAAGATTCGATAAGATTGGCCCTTCATGGAGAAAGATTTTTGGCTAAAGCTGAAGATTGGGTGCAAACATTAACAAGCACGTTTGTTGATTCTTTGCTCGTATATGGCCGTCATGATGTTATCATATTAGATGAGTGTAATGTGACTAAGAGGTCCAGGGAAAAATGGGTAAAAACCGACTGGGAAACGATTTTTGTAGTTTTTAAAACACCGTATAAAGAGTGTAGACGAAGGGCGTTGAACAATTTTGATTTTGAGATCCTTCCAATTATAGATCGTATGGCTAATAAGTGGGAAAATGTCGAAATGGGAGATGGGGATACAGTATGGGAAATATACTAAATGATGAGACAGTAATAATGGAGATTTTTCATGAGAATATTAGATCCAATGGTTAGATTGGTTGATTTTCCTCCAACCAACACAGCTTATCATAGAATAGCTAAGGCAGCTAGGACATGTACTAAATCCAGTAGTGAAAACAAAGGTTTGGTAGATGACACAGAACTGATTTTGAAATGTATCGAGAGAGGCCATGAAAGTGTTCTTGAACATGTATCAGTAACAGCCCATATTATATGTGACCGGGGAGTTAGCCATGAATTAGTTAGGCATAGACTGGCAGGGTTTTCTCAAGAAAGTACTCGTTGGTGTAATTATGGGCAGTACAGATTTGGCGGATTTAACAGAGAACTGACTTTTATAAAACCTGCGACTATGTATAAAGGCACAACAGAATATTTTATGTGGAAACGGTTGATGGAAAATATAGAGGACTATTATATGGAATATATGAGAATGTCGGTAAGTCCTCAATCAGCTAGATCTATATTGCCCAATAGCCTAAAAACTGAGTTATATATGACTGCAAACCTTAGAGAGTGGCGGCATATACTCAAAGTTAGGACAGCCAAAGACGCACATCCAGATATGAGGGCTGTTATGAAGTCCCTATTGTTTAGGATGTCTCTTTTTTATGAGCATGTATTTTTAGATATAAACGAAAAATTGTGGGAGAATGGCGCATGACAGGAATACTTAAAATAATAACTTTGGTTTTAAGCTTGTTTATGAAGATCATGGAAAGGATTGACAAAAAAGAGTTAGAAAAGGCTGCTATTAACAAAGAACAATTGCATGAATTGGAGGTAGCTAACAATGCGATTAAAACGGCTATTAATCTTCGTCGCAACGCTAGGCGTAATTTTAAGCGGGCTGGGATGCCAAACAACTACAAATACTACCGTAGGAAATAGTCCATGCTGTGCTGTATTCAACCGGATCTATCCTTCGCCCAAAGACACAGATGCGACACTAGGACAGATCTACGAACACAACAAAGTATATGATATGCTCTGCAATGGGCAAAATGAAGAAAAAAAGGAAACTGTCGAGGAAAAATTGGACAGATTGGAAAAGCTTCAAAAATTTTCCATAATCCAAGGAATGTCAAACTAAATACATTTTAAAAGGGGGGTGTGCGTGCAACCCCCCCTGCTTAATAGATTATTTTAGTTGGTTGAGTAATTGCTTAGTATCTTGTTTTTCCTTGCCTAATTGATCAAGAACTCCTTGAGTATTCTGTCTTTCTTGAGAGATATTTTTACTTTCTTCAGCATGAGTAATAGCAGGAATAGCCGCACCAGACTTTGGTTTGTGGCGAGACAGTTCATTTGCTCTATTAATAATAAAGTCAGACACTTTTTTAAGTTTAGTTTGGTTTTGTCGATCAATTTTTTGGACCAGTTTATTATATGTTTTTGGATTTTTTGTGGCATCTATGAGCAAGTCTATAGCTTCATCTTTTGTAATATTCCTTGCTATATTTTGAAACATTGAAGAAGTACGTCCAGCCATTTGTATTGAACTTCCCATACCAGCACCAGCAGCCTTTTGCCCTA
>CAYWSJ010000121.1:0-7780 GCA_964461045.1 uncultured Bacteroidales bacterium
ACTAACACATTTTATATTGATAATGAGTTCCCTATTTTATCTTGGACAAAACCAAGAGATGATGAAAAATTTGTACTTAACGAACAAAATCCTAATTTTGTAACTAACATTACCATTGCTGACGACAATTTGTACTCGTATGAATATAACATAACTAATATGAGTGGAACTAACCTGTTCTCTTTCAGCAATTCTTCGTTAACTGGATTAACAAGTTACACTATTAATGATTCAGTTAACATGAGTGGATACACTGGCGTGTTCAATGCTACAGTAGAAGTTTGTGACGGCCACACTAACAAAAAAATTAAAAGTATCAAAAATATAGTTAAACGTAATGACAAAATTGAGTTTCTGGACAATAAAGAGAATGTTAAAATCAAAATTAAGGACAGTTATAACGCACGTACAACTAACACTTTTAAAGAAAAAGACAGGTACAAGTTCTCTTTTGAGACAAAAGTTAAGAAAAATCAAGAAACGTTTAAGGTAAATTCTGATCAATACATTGATATTTTGCACGGAAAAACAAAGTATGAAGGGCACTTAATCACGGGGAAAAGGTGGATAGATTTCGAAAAAAAAGGTGTTCAAGTTACTAACATCAAAAGAATTTCTGACACGGAAGTAGAAGTAACTGCAAGAAGTAAAAATCCTATTAGCGATTGGACATTCAATTCTATTGGGGAACTTAACTGTGACATTGAATCAAGGTTGTTTTATGTTACAGGTATTGAAGAGTTAACTCCTGACGTGGCGTTAACTTCTGACACGATAGAGTTTGAATTAGACATTACCGATTTTAACCGGACATGTCTAAGTAATTTTACTGGTGAAGTAATATTTAACGGGACAACTTACGAGGCAAATGGGGCAGAAAATTCTAACGGAACAAGGTACATTTTTACAACTGACATTCAAATGCCTTTAATTTCTGACAACCAAACATTTAACTATACTTGGAACTATTTCCTCAATTGTAACAATTTTACCGTTAACGATTCTATTACTGTGTATGAACCAAAAATGGACGATTGTTCTAACTACTCTACAAAATGGGTAAATTATAACCTTATCGATGAAGAAACTACTTTGCCAGTTAATGGAAGTTTGTTGTACGAATTTAATTATTATGTTGGAGACTATTCTGATACATTTTCTGGTCTTGATAGTAACAAAAGCACATACTCTTTTTGTATATATCCTTCCTGGGCAAATCTTTCAACAAATGTTTCGTTAACTTATAAGGAATCGTTAACTTCTTTTTCCTCCAGAAGTTATTCAGCTAACGGATACACTGTTGACAATTCTACTAATAATGTAACTCTATTAATATTAGGTTTCCCTAGCGAAATTACTTTCCATATTATTGACGCTAGCGAAAACGATATTCCTAACGCTTTGATTAAAGCTTTCAAATATGATGTTGACACAGGAACAGAACAATTAGTTACACAAGCATACACCGACCCCGAAGGAAAAGCTACCTTTGGTCTCAGCAAAGGTACCACCAGGTATAGGTTTGAAATGTATGATCCAGAAGGTAATTTAGAAATTAACACTTCTAGGTTCAAATTATTCTCTGACGAATATCAATATGTGTTCTACACTTCGCAAGATACTGCAATAACTGACTGGTTGTATGTTCAAGATAATATTTATGCTGATGTATACGATACTGATAACGAAGTAATACATTTTAATTGGTCAGAATCAGTGGCCAATATAACTGATTACTACGTGCTTACTGTTACCGGTAACGGTACTACATTTTTTAGCAACAAGAATTATTCGTCTTCAGGTTATATTAATTATACTTTGCCAGATCATAATATATCATATTTTGCACAAATTAGAACAAAAACTAGCACTGGCAGATTGTTTACGCTTGACACGCATTATGTTAACAACAAAAATCTGTGGGACAATATTCCTTCTGCCGAAAGAATTATATTAACTGTAATATTATTTATATTATTTGTATTATTAGGGATTTCATCACACAACATAATGTTATTGTTAGGTAACATGATCATCATATTCCTTTCAATCTTAGGGTTCTTACCTTTAGGTTGGGGGGAAGTAATAGCGTTCATTATTTTAAGTATGATTTTGTTCGTTATTATGAATAATAAAAAAATATAATGGGTAAAAAATAATGAGATACAGTGGTTTTGTAATAGCCATACTGATTGTTGGTGCAATCTTTATGGGCATGTACAGTTTTGCTAGTTCGTTGGCTGAGGTTTCAGACGATTATACCAACGAAATTAACATGACATATGCTAACACTTACAACAATATGAACAAAGTAGGTAACACTTCATCAGAAATGATTACCACCATTAAAGGCGGAGATGATAAAGGTTGGGTTGTTGACAAACTTGCTTACCTGGCATTAATTCCACAAGCGTTATCCTTGTTAAAAGAAATTATGTTTTTGCCTATTGACTTTTTTGATGACATGATCACTCAAATGTTGCCAGACTTGGGAATCGCTGGCGATAGCTGGATTACAACTTTCCTTATTTCAATTATTACTCTGTCCATCATCTTCGCATTCATTGCGTTGATCTTAAAATATAGGTACATATAACATGACATATCCAACAATAGAAAATGTAACAGGAATTTCAGGAATGTTTTCGTATGCAGATAGTGTTGTGTCAAATTATTTGGGTTCTTCAATTTTGTTAGGGTTATTTTTCATTATTGTAATATATCAACTTAATCGTAATAATGATATTCAAAATACATTTGTATCTGCAGGTTGGGCAATTAGTGTAACGAGTATTTTCTTTTATTTTTTAGATTTGATAAATCCTACAATTATGTTCACTTCTATAACTCTGTTAGTCATATCTTCTTTGTGGGCGTATTTTTCAAAATAATCTTTTTTGTTAACACATATTTATATATTTCTTTGTTATATGTATATACATCATATTATGGAGGTGACAAGACCAAATGACATTAGATAATTTACGAGCAGGTGTTATGGCTCTAGTTTTCATTGCAGTATTAGCAGCAGCTGGTGCAATTGCATTAGACAATTTTAACGACGATTTGACTGCTGACAGTTACGCTGATAACGTAACAGATGAAGGGCTGGAAGGAATATCTAACGCAACAAGTTACATGAGTACTATAGGTACCCTATTGGGTGTAGCTGCTTTGATTTCAGTTGTAGTTGGAGCTTTCATGGTTATGCGTAGATAAGCGTTAACTGTGTAGTTAGTTTGGTCAACGAGTGAGGTTTTTTCCTCACTATTTTTTTAATTTTGAGGTAATATATGACAAGTTTAAACAAATTTCAAACAGGAGTAATTGCACTTGTTACTATTGCCCTTATTGCAGGAGCATTGGCATTAGCCATGGACGGATTTCAAGATAGTATAGAAGATGATAACCCTTGTACTACAAGCGGTTTCTTATGGAACTCCTCTGCGGATAATTGTTATAACTCATCTAATACTTCACAAACTGATACAAACTTCAACGAACAATATGACGTTACTGTAGAAGGTTTGGAAGGTGTTGGTAACGCTACAAGCTATTTGAGTACTATAGGTACATTGTTAGGTGTAGCCGCTCTTATTGCTATTGTAATTGGTGCATTTTATGTAATGAGAAGGTAATTTTTTTATTTATTTTTTTTAATTTTAATGGAGGAAAAAATATGATATATCAAAGTTACAACAAACGTAATAAAGCTTATGTGAAATACAAAAAGAAAAAAGGTCGTTGTAAAATAATGAACGTTAAAGAACGTAACCCTGGTAAACCTTTCAAGGGTGTAAAAATAAAAAAAAGAAAAAGATAATTAAATCTTTTCTTCAGTAATCTTAGGTTTGTCTTTTTTCTTATTAATCCAGATTGAACCATGTTTCGATTTGAAATCTGGTGCATTTTCTGTGTCCGAATTGTTCGGAAAAAAAGTTACTTTATGTTGGCCCAATATTCCCAGATCTAAATATCCTGAAAGATACTTTTGTCCTGGTTTCATTTTTTTGTTTTCGTTTTCCATTTGTTTTGTCCTCCTTATAATACTTTAATTTTGTTAGGTTTTGTTTTGAAAACATATCCTTTTTGTAACAAATACATGATATATTTGTCGTCTATATCTAAGTCATCTTTAACCCGTTCTATTTCCATTTCTTGATTATCGCCAAACTTTTCCATGTGAAACAACACTTCTCTCGGTTCAACTTTTCCTACATCTTCAATCTCTTTTCGAAATTTTTCCATGTCAATTTCTTCTTCTGGTGTTATTACGTTAGATTCTTCTGTGTTATTTTTTACTGTTTTTTTATTTCTACTTTCTATTTCTTTGTCCAAATCGATTTTTTCTGAAATGTGTAACCTCCAGTCAGACCTTAACTTAACACCAATTAAAAAATAGGTTGTGTCGTTATCTCTTGTTGTTTTTTCTTTGAAAATTCCTTCATCTTCCAACGCATTATAAAACTCTGTTCTTGATACTTTCCTTTTTTTGTTCTTGTTCAAAAATATTATGTATGCATTGTACAATTCGTTACTTTTTACATATGTTTCTCTATTATCATTAATTATGCATAATCTCTTGAGAAAAAACGGCAATGGGTTGCTGTTCATTATATACCTCTCTTTTTTGTGAGTTATTGTTCCCTCATTATGAAACTTGCCCGTATCATATAACTTAGGCAAAAGTTCTACTACTGTCCTTGCAAGATTATTGTATTCTTTTCTAGGTATTGTTTTAATAATGTCTTTTCCTTCTGGAAATTCGTTAGGAAATCTAATTATAATCCATCTTCTATAAAACCCGTCACTAGTATCTTTTGAAGTCGGCAAACTATTACTATTAATTAATATTTTTGCATAGTTCTCGGTTTCAAAAGGGTTTTTGTTTTTAATTTCCATGCTTATTGAATCTCCTCCTGTTAACATTTTCAAAGTAGATGTATTTTTCATTGTTCCAAAATTTGTCTCGGCCAAAAAACATGCAAGTTTGTTAAATAATTTTGATGTTTCAAATCTCATATTGCTTGAAGCTAATTTGTCAAGTTCAGCAGAAGTAATATTTTTCTTGCCCAAAAATATTTTAATTAATTTCAATAATTGTGACTTCCCATTTCTTCCAGAACCTACAAAACAAAAAAATCTATGTATTGGATAATCTTGCAAACAACAGTAAGCTATTATCTGTTTGATTGTTTTGATATATCTTTCTCCTACCCATTCTTTGATCAATTTGTCAATCACCGGTGTTTCTGTACTTTCTCCAAGAGAGTGAGGTATTGGGTTTTTCAAAAAATATTTTGGACTTGCATCAAATATTTCTTTTGATTTTATATCAATTATTTTGTCTTGAAATTGAACCCACGTTTTTGGAGCTTCTTTTGGTCGGAATAATCTTCCAAACTGTTTCATTCCTTCAACATAATTATTTTTTATGCCTGAATTAACTAATTTTCCATAAATTAACAATTTTTTGGATATTGCTACAAGCATACTAGTTTCATCTACAATACTATATGATTTGTTTTCATTGTCCCACAACCAAAATATTTTATTTTCGTCGTAAAAAAAAGGATTTTTGTTATAAAAATCTTTTATATTACCTGTATAATCTTGCAAATCCCTATATCCATTTGAACTAAGATTATCAAGTTTTATTTCTTCTTTTATTTCTGACACTTTGTCTATCTTTTTACTTTTCTTAATATCTTTTTTAACTTTTTTAATTTTTTTGACTGTTTTTTCATCTACCATTTTCATCAAATACCTCCAAATCTGATTCAATTAATTCTTTCTTTTTCCCACTTTTCCAATGCTTCGCAAATTCTAATGCAATAGTTACTTTTTCAGAAGCTTTTTGTGGGTCTGCTTTGTACTGATAACACAATCTTTTTCTCAGTTCATTTCTTTCTTTTTCCGACATGAAAAACATTTCATTAATATATATATGTATATGTATTCCATTATTAGAATTAAATATTGCATATCCACTACTTAACAATTCGTTCATTACTTTTTCTGCTGTTTGTATTACTCTTTTGCCAAAATCATCATCACTTTCTTTTTTCTCCTGATCAAGATCCAATACTACTTCATTTGCTAGCAAAGTTCTTGCGTTAACATATTTCAAAAATGGTTTTTTTTCAAATCCTATTTCAGAAAACAATCTTCTTTTTGAAAATTTACCATTTTTTTTTTGAAATTGTAACTCAAAATCTGTAACTTGTTTTCCAATCTTAAAAAACAAGTAATCCAAATATCCAATTTTGTCTATCATTTTGATAGATATTATTCTGCTAATCTATTTAAATTTTTTGTAACTTAATCAAAATAGTAACGTGTTGGCTATTAAATCAATGAAAAAAGGCCGTTTTCTATGATTTAATTCCATTTATAACTAACTTCTCTACTTAGAGAATATTGTATAGGAGTAATAAGGAATAGGGGTATTTCTACCATTTTATCTTACCTTAGCTTAAATATTTTGATTTTTGATTAAAAGTTTTAATCAATTTTGATGTAAAAAGTTCCAGTGGAAATAAAGGTCGTCCGACGCTAAACATAACTAAAACAAGCTAAAATTTCGGGTGGAACACAAAAAAGCACAATCAAGAAAATTAATCCAAAAACCAAAAAAAATATAAATAATAATTGAATCATAATATTTGAAGGAGGCACATCGTATTTCTTCATCTGAAGTAATGCCTCTTTTTATCAATGCCTCCTTCATCCATCACTTATATCTTACATAAAATTAATAAATTAGCTTTCTTTTTCAAATAATATGAAAAAGATATTGTTATTAGAACAAAAATTGGACAAAATAGAAAGAAAGTTGATTGATGCCCAGTATCAAATATCTGAGTTACAAGCATATCAAGAATTTCAAGAAAGAAACAAACCAAATATGTTAATATAAGCCCATACAGAAACTTTTTTCTAAACCCTAAGTAGATGACGTATTCTTAAAAAAAGCTTCGGAGAGTGTAAAATTACCTTGTTTAACGGCAGAACAATTAACTGCTTGATTATTATAATCAATTAATCCATCAATACCTATACAAAGGTATCCCAATTCCTTTTTCAATTCCCCTATTTCATTATTTTGATGATATTTGTATATTGCGGTTCCAAGCACAAAAAGAAATATCACAGAAATAACAAAAAAAGGAAATACCCAAGTTATTCCATCTTTTTTATTCATATTTGATCTTCCCCACAAACATTAATATGGCACCAAACAACAAAATACTATTAATAACTACAAATCCAGTGTATATATCATAATCTTTGTAAATTAAATAATTAAGGTATAGTAAGCTATTAGAAAGGATGAACCCAAACAAATAATATCGTATTATCATCCACAATTCTTCTTTTCCATTTTCTAATTTTTTTTTCATGTTTAAAACATCTCCTGTTCTCTGGTCAAATTAATTCTTTTCGCTCGACATTCTTGAAAAGGAAAATAATATTTGCATCTTGGACAGTATATGTTTGGTGCACATTCTGGCGAACAAAATAATGTAACTGTATGATTACATTTGATACAATTAATTTTATATTTATGTCTTATCATTCTTCATTTGCCTCGTTTTTTAACAATTTCAATTCCAACCCAATGGGCATATTATTTTCAATTTCTTTGTACATATTTCTCGCACCAACATAACTAAAAGTGTGACTATCATATTGCCCATTACCATTGTAATGAAATTCTGGCAATTCTTTCATTCTACCTTTTTCATCAATTTTGTTGTACACTTTCATTTTTTATTTA
>CAYWSJ010000122.1:0-7662 GCA_964461045.1 uncultured Bacteroidales bacterium
ATTTCCAATAATGCGGAAAAATTGATCCTTTATATTGATGATACTGAAGTTACTCAGGTTAATGATACTGTTCTTACCTATAAACATGAAGCTGTTGATCCCGGTAATCACTGGATAAAGGCAGAAGCACAAAGCCTGAGCGATACAATCACAGATTCAATTAGTTATCATGTTCGTGGATCTGTTCAGGTTCAATCTCTCCCCGGTGGAGTTAGAGAAGGTATTAATTATATAGATGACACCACTGTAACCTTTGTTTTGTTTTCACCAGGAAAAGAATTTGCCTATGTTATGGGTGATTTTACAGACTGGAAGGTTCAGGAGGAATTCCAGATGAAAAGAACCCCAAACGACAGCATCTTTTGGCTGACTGCAGACAACCTGGAGGCAGACACCAAATATATTTTTCAATATTTTATTGATGGAGAATTAAAAATAGCCGATCCTTATTCTGAGCAGGTTAGTACCCCAAATGACAAATATATATCCAGCGAGACCTTTCCTGATTTAATTCCCTACCCCGAATCAAAAACTACTGAAATTGCATCTGTTTTGAAGACAGGGCAGTATAATTATAACTGGTCTGCAACTGATTTCGAACCTCCGGCAAACAAAGATTTGGTGATTTATGAAATGCATATCAGAGATTTTATTGAGAAACATAATTATCAAACGCTCATCGATACTTTGGGTTATTTCCGCGAACTTGGCATTAATGCAATCGAGCTTATGCCGGTAAACGAATTTGAAGGAAACAGCAGCTGGGGCTATAATCCGGATTTTTATTTTGCTCCGGATAAATATTATGGACCTAAAGAAAAGTTAAAAGAATTTATTGACTCTTGCCACCAGAATAATATTGCAGTAATACTGGATATGGTACTGAACCATTCTTACGGTCTGAATCCAATGGTGCGAATGTATTTTGATCCCGGTTTGGGTGAATGGGGCCAGCCAACCAGTGAAAGCCCCTGGTTTAATCAAACCTGTCAGCATGAACCCTGGTGTTGGGGATTTGATTTTAACCACCAAAGCCCGCATACGCGAAAATTTGTAGATAGTGTAAACACTTACTGGTTACAAGAATATAACGTGGATGGTTTTCGTTTCGATTTTACCAAGGGTTTTACAAATACCACCTATGGTGCTGAAGGCTGGAATTATAATGCCGAAAGAATTGCGAATATTAAACGCATGTCAGATAAGATCTGGGACGTTGATCAGGATGCTTATGTGATACTTGAACACTTTACTGATAACAGTGAAGAAAAAGAACTGGCAGAATATGGCTGTATGGTCTGGGGCAATTATAACAGCTCATATAATGAAGCAACAATGGGATATAATGAGAACGGGAAATCTAATTTCTCCGGGATATCTTATAAAGAACATAATTGGTCGGTTCCACACCTGGTAGGTTATATGGAGAGCCATGATGAAGAAAGACTGATGTATAAAAATTTAAGCTATGGGAATTCTACCGGTGATTATAATATTCAACAATTGGATACAGCTTTGAACAGAATAGAACTGGCGGCTGCATTCTTTTTTACAGTTCCCGGACCAAAAATGATATGGCAATTCGGCGAACTCGGTTATGATGTCTCCATTGAATATGATTGTCGTACTTGCCCCAAACCAATAAGATGGGAATATTTTAACCAGGAGTCGAGAAGAGATCTGTTTAATACATTCAAAGATTTGATAAATTTGCGTCAGAAATATGAAGTTTTCCAGACTCCTGATATTACTATGAATGTTGCTTCAAAAATGAAGAAAATTCAATTGCTTCATGATTCAATGGATGTTATTGTGGTTGGTAATTTTGGAGTTACCAGCGGGATAATTGAACCGAATTTTACAGAAAAGACCACCTGGTATGAATTCTTTAGCGGCGACAGCATTGAAGTCAATAATTATTATATGGATATCACACTGAAGCCAGGAGAATATAGACTATTTTCAACAAAACAGCTTGAGCTGGAGGAAGACTCACCAGTGACCGGTTTTGGTTTTAATCAAATGGACGAAGAAAAAAACGTGAATGTTTATCCAAATCCTTCGGGTTCAGTATTTTATTTTGAATTCGAAACCCCTGCCCAGAAACCTGTTGAACTGGAAATTTATAATACAATAGGGCAGAAGCTGCTAACAATAGAAAAAGGCAGGACCACCAAAGGAATTAACAAGATAAGGTGGAATTCCGAAATTAATTCAAATGTAAAAAGCGGAATATATTTCTATAGATTAATAGTTGGAGAGAAGCAGTTCTCCGGAAAACTGTTTAAGGAATAATTCTTAAGTATTAATAATAAAAATTGTTTACTATTATGAGTGAAGAAGCAAAAAAAGGAAACCAAAAGAGCAGCGAAGAAGCAAAGAAGACAACAACTCAGCAAAACACCCAACAAAGCTCAAAGAAAAAAGGTACAACTGTAGCAGTGGGTGACAGGCGTGAACATGCTGAGTTCCACAATTCTTACAGAGTAGATCGTGTAAAAGAGGATGTGGAGTTTCTTCAATATATCTATGGCGACAGAATAGGTATTTCAAAATCAGATGTAAACAAGAGTTTCACAGATAAGCTGAAGGTACTGGGAAAAGATATTTATTTCTTTTTGTTGATGCTAAAGGAAGAAGACCTTTTCCCGCAGTTTTATATTAAATCAAAGTATGAATTCATCCAGAATCATATTCCTGATGCCGACCCCAACCTTTTCTTTCTCGCATGGAATGGTATTATCAACAATGATAGTTTTAGAAGACTCTTGCTGAAAACATTTTCATTGGAACGTTTCAGCGATATTCTGGCTTCACGCCATATTCCGGCTATTGGTTCAAAATTTACAAGATACAGGGCTAAGTTAATCTTGCAGGAAGAAGATATGGAGATAAACCCTGGCGGTAAAAAACGTGTACAGGGACGAATTCTTGATGATGGAAGTGGGCTGGTTATGAAAGAAGGCATTGTATGGTTGCCCAATGGAAAAGGAATCCCTCTTTATCCGCAGGCTTATGTACCGTTAAACCAGACACAGGTATTTCTCATTCGTCATGGAAAATCAATTCATGAATCCGGTGGTGATAACCCCAAATTTGTAGGTTCCGGGTACTGGGATTACTGGAAGAACAACAGGCGTGTGAGCGGTTCTATGGGGAACCAGCTTAAGCCAGAAGGAATAGAGACAGCAAAAGAACTTGGCAAAGATTTCAGAGTGGTAACTGATTTACTGGAGGATAAAGGATATCCGCTATGGATGTTTTCAAAAGATCGCCCAATCCAGATTTATGGCAGTGAATCTGAAAACACCGAACAAACTGCCCGCTATTTCTTACAGGAAGCCGGATACACAAACATTGTTTTTGATGCCGTGTATGGCCTTAATTCTCAGAAATATGGAGCATTAACCCATAAGAATAAGAAAGATGTAACTAAAAAAATGGTTGAAATCTATAAAGATCGTTATGAGGGAGATGAAAAGCAGCGCGAAGCCCAGGTTAAGGCTCTGCTGAAGAACAGGTTTTTCCATTATCCTGAAGGAGAGTCATTAATCGAAGCAGACTGGAGAATTGCCAGTAGTTTTATTGAACTCGTGAAAAAGAACCTGGGTAAAAGAGTGCTTCTTGCTGACCATAGTGGCGCCCTCAGAGTAATAGAAGCAGTTATCCGAAACCTTGACTTTGCCGATTATGCTTCTATCAAAGAAGGACAGGATTCGATCATGGCGCTGGTATATGAACCAGGAAAGAATATGCGTTATGATTATGTACAGAAAAAAGGTGCCTATTTAAGAAAGAAAAAATAAAATTAAACAATGAATCAAATTATAATATATCTTTCTTTTTTTGTTGCCGGAGGAATCGTAGGGTATTTTTTGTTTTTCTATAAATTTCGGCAGGAAAAGAAAAAGGGAAGTGAGGATTATCTCACTAAAGTGTATAATTATAGAGAATTTGATTCACGCATAAATGATTTTATTAAAAAGTACAATCAGAAAATTGCCCTTGCCTTAGTTGATCTTGACTATTTCAAAAGAATCAATGATACTTACAGCTATGAATTAGGAGACAAGGTTTTGACTGAGCTTGCAGAATTGCTTTCAGATCAGGTCCGTTCCTCGGATCTGATCTTTCGTTTTAAAAACGGAGATGAATTTGTAATCGTTTTTAAACAGGTGAATCATGCTTATTTACAGGAAATTGGAGAACGTATCCGAAAGAAAATAGAAAACAAGAGATTTTTACTGGAAAATGAGATGGCTTACCTTACTGCAAGCATTGGTCAGACAATGATTAAGGAAGATGATAGTAAAAAAAAGCTTTTAGAGCGGCTGGAGATTGCATTAAAAGAGGCAAAGAGTCAAAGGAATAAGGTTTTTACCATGTAGATCAAATAAGGGGTGTTGTTTGTAAAAAACCAGTTGCTGACTGCAACTGGTTTTTTGTTGGTAACACTATTGTTTAATCAGTATTTTAAACTCCCATGGTTCAAGTTTTACTGAAGAATTGGCTGATAGTTTAGTTCTTTCTTGCGTAAAATATTCCGTATACTCCCCTGAATGGTTATTTGTGGTCAATTCAATGTTGACAGGTTGATTTATTAAATTACTTATAACAAGAATTTTATTGTCTCTTTTTTCTCTAACAAACACAAATGCCTGTTTATCGGCATTGGTTTTTATTCTTTCGTAACTACCGCCATATTTACCATTCCATAGAGCAATGTTTTTCTTTTTTAGTTTGTTGAGTTTTTGATAAAACGGGGTCATTTCACAGGATTTCCAATCGATCTGATCTTTCTCGAAAAACTTTAATCGTTTATCCAGGCAGGCTTCCTGACCGCTGTATATCAAAGGCATGCCGGGTAATGTATAAGTAAGCATAGTGAAGGTTTTTACCCCACCCCTCAGTCTTTCATACACAGTTCCTTTCCACGTATTTTCATCATGGTTGCTTGTAAACATCATGCGATAGGCATTTTCCGGGTATTTTTTCAGATCATTGTTCATTTTTTCAGCCAGGTCGTTGGCATTCTTTTTACCTTTTGCAACATCGTTCATGAGAAAATGAAGGTCCCATGCATAAGTCATATCAAAGGCTTTGTTGTGTAATTCAACCTCATTAGCCTCGGCAAGCATAAAAACATCTTTGATTTTATCAAGCTCTTCGTGTGTATTATTCCAGAAAGAAATGGGCACCATTCCTGCCACATCGCAACGATAACCATCAACATCGAATTTTTTCACCCAGTACTTCATGGCACCGGTCATGTATTTCTGGAGTTTCTGGTTGTTGTAATTCAGGTCAGCCACATCAGTCCAGTCATCTACAGGAGCCTGGAAATTTCCTGAGGAATCAGTAGTGTACCACTCCGGGTGTTTTTTAATTAACTTATTATCCCATGCACTGTGATTCGCTACCCAATCCAGGATAATTTTCATATCCATGCTGTGAATTTTGTCTACCAGTTCTCTGAAATCCTTTTTATCGCCAAAATTTGGATTGATTCCTTTGTAATCTTTTACTGAGTAGTAGCTACCGAGAGTTCCCTTTCGGTTTTTTTCACCAATCGGATGAATGGGCATGAGCCATAGAATATCTACTCCCAGTTCTTTAAGTCGTGGCAGATGTTCTTCAAAGGCTTCAAATGTTCCTTCCTCGGTATATTGCCTGATATTTACTTCGTAAATCACCGCGTTTTTACTCCATTCAGGATGTTTTACCTGAGTGGACTTTTCAAGCTTCTGATTTTCAGACGTATTTTGTTTTTTCTTATCGCTGTTACAAGCAGTAAACAACAGAAATAAAAATATCAGGGAAAAAATTGATGAGTTACCCATTATTCTTCTTTTTCGAGACCTATTTTTCATAACAAAAATTTAATGATTATTTACAGTTTAATTATCGATATGTCCTTATTAATTTTTATCTTTACAAGCTTGTTTATTAGAATTTTTCTATCTAAAAATAATAATTCTCAGCCAGATTTTAGCAACAAATTTGATTATGTTTAATACAAAATAGATTTTTTATGAATAGAGTATTAGTGGCTACTGCCGGAGGAGATTGTCCGGGATTAAATGCAGTGATAAGAGCGATAGTAAAAAGAGCTTCCACAGAGAAAGACTGGGAAGTATTGGGAAGCATGCAGGCATTTAATGGTGTGTTGTGGGAACCTTCCGATATAATGGTTCTTGATGAGGATAAAGTTTCTGGTATTCATTACCAGGGAGGAACCATACTGGAAACGACAAATAAAGGAGGGCCTTTTGCCTGGCCTGTTAAAAATAAAGATGGATCATGGTCAACTGTTGATCGTTCGGATGAAATGATTCGCAAGCTACAGTTGATGGGTGTTGATGCCGTAATCAATATTGGCGGGGATGGTTCACAGAAGATTTCACAAACGTTATATGAAAAAGGATTAGATGTAATAGGAGTTCCTAAAACAATTGATAATGATTTATCAGCGACAGATTCAACTTTTGGTTATCAAACTGCCGTGCAAATAGCTACAGAGTCGGTAGATAAACTGGTTACCACGGCAGCCAGTCATAACCGCGTCCTAATACTTGAAGTTATGGGTCGTGATACTGGCTGGATTGCTTTGAATGCTGCCGTTGCAGGCGGTGCAGAGATCTGTCTTATACCTGAAATTCCTTATGATATTGATAAAGTACTGGCAAGAATAAATTCCAGGTTTAAAAAGGATCGTGGTTTTGCTATTATCGTTATAGCAGAGGGAGCGCATCCTAAAAACGGAGATCCTTCGCATAAAAGTACAGGTGAAGTTGGTTATGCTCATACAAAATACGAAGGAGCTGCAACCAGGTTAATGCAGGAGCTTAAAGAAGCGGGTTGTAAGTATGACATGCGAAAAACAGTTCTTGGACATATCCAGCGGGGAGGAATTCCCATTGCTTACGACAGAGTTCTGGCAACTCAATTTGGCGTAAGAGCCTTCGAAATGGTGCTGGAAGGAAAATTTGGAGAGATGGTTTCATACAGACATCCTTACATCACTTCGGTATCTTTTAAAGATGCAATTAAAAAACCAAACAAAGTAACACCAGACACAGCAGTAATGAAGAACGCCCGTGGTGTTGGCATTAGCTTTGGTGATTAATAGTTAATAAATACTAAAAGAATTAATGGAATAAAAAAACAGCCCCTCTCTCAAGGGGCTATTTTGTTTTGTGGATAGGTTATTTTGTTTTTTATAAGATTTAATTCCTGTTTCTCCATATTTTAAATGATGCAGTCGCCCACTGGCTGTGGTTCTGACATTTTGAATAATCAGCATCATTGGTTTTGTGTTTTTTGCGTTTTCCGGAATAAATAAAATTATGCGATTCCTCCGGAATCGATGTCATAAATGCAGACTTTTCTATAAACGTTTGATGCCTCCGGCATCAGGGTTGTTGGGAAAATTATTAATTTGTTATATCGTTGAACCCCGTGGGTTTTGATTAAGTTACGTTGAATTGCTGAATTTTACCAGTAACCCACGGAGTTAGGCGGCGATCATATAGTAATAATTAGTCACAAAGATATTAGATGTTTACAGCACATTAATGGATAAACGAAATCTACCATAAATAGAGTGATTTAACGTCTATAGCACGTTGAAGATGAATAAAACCCAACAAACCCGGAGGGTTT
>CAYWSJ010000123.1:0-7618 GCA_964461045.1 uncultured Bacteroidales bacterium
CATAGAAAACCTGTGGGAGATTGTTTTTAGCCTTAGTTACATAAGACTCCTGTTTGTACTCTTCTCCTAATTCAATGGCTTTATTATAATGAGTTAAGGCGTTGTCATATTCTTCTTTTTCAAAAAGACTGTTGCCATAATCTAAATGTGTTTTAACAAGTCTTTTCTGTGCATCTTTCAATACCTCGTTTGCTTCTGAACCAAGCTGGTTGCAAACATCAATACAATTTCCAAATGATTTAATTGCAGCGGGATAATTTTCTTCTCTTTTCTTTTGAATCCCAGATTTCATTTCTCTTTGAGCCTCCATAATATCCTGAGCTACTGTTTCTGTTGACATCCCTGCAATAAATAAGCCCAGAATGAGTGCTGCAAATAATTTAATTTTTCTGTCCATAATGCTGATTTTTGGTTTATTGAATAAACAAATTTTTGGTCGCTGTAAAAATATTAATTCCTATTGAATTATAAAACAAATTTTTAATCAATTATGATATTTTTAACATTTCTTCACATATATATATTTAACAAAACTTATACCAAAATTATTTTTCAGCTTTAAGCTTGTAAAGAGCGCCATTTTCTGTAAAAATAATTTCTATCAGATCAAGAACTATTAAATTAATCAGAATTTTTTCTGCTTTAAATTTTGAGATTTTCGCGATTTTTTTGAATTTGGATATCGATATGGTTTCATGAGAGGAGAGAAAATCTAGAATTACTTTTTCTTCACGTGAATATCTTACAAGTGTCCCTTTAGGGCTTTTTCTCCGTTTCCATACATTTAACTGAATTTTGTTGGCCAAAAGGTTTTGGTCGTGAACTCTTACATATGCTTTCCATTTTCCGGCATTATCAAGAGCGTAATAAATGTTATCATTACTTTTCTCAATGATAACTTCCAGTATTCTTTTGCCTTTAATATCCCATGTTTCTGTTTTAAAGGGCATCTCGGGACGGCAATGCAGGTGGGCGGCAGCTTCAACCATGTAGTACTCTTCTTCAGTTCGGATCCCAGAGATCTTCCCATTGTCTTTTACTCCAATAAGTAGTTTTCCTCCCTGGGTATTTGCAAATGCAACTAATGATCTTGCAATCTTTTTAGAATCTGTGATTGAATGTTTGAAATCAAGTGATATATTTTCTCCCTGACGTATCAGGTCGTAGATGTAAGCACTCATGAGTAAAAAGAATGTTTGAGAAAATTAGTCATTCAGAGCCTGTGCTCCACTAACTACTTCAATGATCTCATTGGTGATATCTGCTTGTCGAGCTTTATTATAAGTTAACTGCAAATCTTTAATTAATCCTGAGGCATTGTCTGTAGCCATGTGCATTGCTGTCATTCTTGCTCCATGTTCTGCTGCCACTGACTCTAACATTGCATCATACATCTCAATTCGTAATGTTTTTGGAATCATCTTTTCAATAATTGTTTTTTGATCTGGTTCCATAATGTAGTCGTAATGGTTGTTTTCATTTTTATTTCCATTTTCCAATGTCAGATCAATTGGCAAAAATTTATCAACCGTCAATAATTGAACGGCTGCATTTTTAAATTTGTTATAAATGATTTCAATTTTATCAAATTTTTTGGAAGTAAAGCTTTCCATTATTTCTGTAATAATGGGTGCTGCCTCTTTGAAATTCAGGTGATCCAGGATTTCATCATTTGAGTTAAAGAGTTTAAAGTTTTGTGATTTGAAAAAATCTGACCCTTTTTTACCAATAGAATATATAGAAACATTTCCATTTCTGTTTTCTCTTTTATATTTTGATTCAATATGATTAACCGTTTTTTTGATTACGTTCCCATTAAAGGCTCCACAAAGGCCCTTGTTTGAGGTAATAACAACCAGGAGAATTTTTTCGGGAGGTCTTTCTTCCAGGTATTCACTGGAGATGCTTTCTTCTTCCAGTGTTTTAGCAATATTAACGATTATATCATGAAGTTTGTTAGCATAGGGGCGCATGTTGATAACAGCATCTTGTGCTTTCTTTAGTTTGGCTGCTGCTACCATTTTCATGGCGCTTGTAATTTGCCTGGTTGATTTTACCGAATTAATGCGGCTTCGTATTTCTTTTAAGTTGCTCATACGAATTTTCTTTACTAATATTCTCTGAATTTTCCAGCTACTTCATTAGCAACTGATTTAAGGGTTTCTTCTATGTTGTCGTCTAATTTCCCTTCTTTAAGTTTCTGTAGGGTATCGTCATGCTCAATCTCCATTTTTTCCAGAAAGTCATTTTCAAAATCTTTTACTTTCTGAACGGGCACATCTTTAAGCAATCCTTTCGTTCCACAATAAATAATAGCAATTTGTTTTTCAACTGGCATTGGTTTATACTGTCCCTGTTTCAGGATTTCAACGTTTCTTTCTCCTTTATTAATAACAGATTTGGTAGCAGGATCCAGGTCGGAACCAAATTTTGCAAATGCTTCCAGTTCTCTGTATTCTGCCTGATCGAGCTTAAGTGTTCCTGCTACTTTTTTCATGGATTTAATCTGCGCACTACCGCCCACACGGGAAACCGAGATCCCTACATTGATACCTGGTCTTACCCCGGCATTAAAAAGGTCTGGCTCCAGGAATATCTGCCCGTCTGTTATGGAAATTACATTGGTTGGGATGTATGATGAAATATCCCCGGCCTGGGTTTCGATTATTGGCAGGGCTGTCAGAGAGCCTCCTCCTTTAACCATAGGTTTGATTGCTTCAGGGAGGTTGTTCATTTGCGATGCTACATCTGTTGATTCAATAATTTTTGCAGCTCTTTCAAGCAATCTTGAATGGAGGTAGAATACATCACCCGGATATGCTTCTCTGCCCGGAGGTCTTCTGAGCAGGAGTGAAACCTCCCGATACGCAACTGCTTGTTTCGAAAGATCGTCGTATGCGATTAATGCCGAGCGACCGGTATCTCTGAAAAATTCTCCTATGGTTGCCCCTGCGAAGGGAGCATAAAACTGAAGTGCGGCAGGGTCTGCGGCAGTAGCTGAAACAATTACAGTGTATTCCATTGCTCCATGAGCTTCTAATGTTCTGGCAATTTGTGCAACAGTAGAGTTTTTCTGCCCAATGGCCACATAAATACAATATACCGGGTCTCCTTCATCGTAAAACTTACGTTGATTAATTATGGTATCAATAGCTAAGGCTGTTTTCCCTGTCTGGCGGTCTCCAATAATCAATTCCCGCTGGCCTCTTCCGATCGGGATCATGGCATCAATTGCCTTAATCCCTGTTTGTAAGGGTTCGTTTACAGGTTGTCTGTAAATAACACCAGGAGCTTTCCTTTCTAGCGGCAAGTTATATTTTTCCCCGGTTATAGGTCCTTTTCCATCCAGGGGCTCCCCAATAGTATTTATAACACGGCCAAGAAGGCCTTCCCCAACTTCCAGTGATGCAATTTTTTGAGTTCTTTTGGCTTTTTCTCCTTCTTTTACTTTATCAGAAGAGCCCAAAAGTACTGCTCCTACATTGTCTGCTTCCAGGTTTAAGGCAATGCCTTTAATTCCACAGTCAAATTCTATCAGTTCACTTGACTCAATGTTGGTTAGTCCATATATTCTGGCAATACCGTCACCTACTTGCAAGACGGTACCAACTTCTTCAACTTCAGAATAATTTTCTTCTTTTCCTAATTGTTCTTTTAGTATTTTAGATACTTCTCCGGGTTTAATATCAGACATTATTCTTTGTTTTTAAAAATTTGATTTAATTCCATTTTTTGTGCACCAGCTCATATTTTATTTTATCCAGTTGTCTTTTTACACTGGCATCTATGAGTTGGTCTTCTATTTTGATTAAGAAACCACCGATCAGACTTTTGTCAATTTTTTCGGTAAATGTTACCTTGGTAGCATTAAAAGCCTCTTTTATTAAATTTTTAATTGCTGTTTTTTCTTTTTCTGCAAGTTTGACTGTTGTTGTAAGTTCTACTGTTTTGATTCCCTTGTTTTCATTATAAATATCTATAAAATTTCTACAAATATCCTTGAAAAATTTTTCTCTTTTGTTTTCAATTATAAGCATTAAAAACTTAAGCGTGGTATCATGCACCTTTGATTCGAAGATCTTCTGAATGATTTTTTGTTTTTTCGAAATGGGAATAACCGGGTGTTGTATTGTTTTATAAATATCAGGATTTTCCAGAAGCGAATTTTGGATAAGTTGGATGTCTTTGTTTGCTTCATCCACAAAACCATCTTCTTCTGCTTTCAGGAAAAAGGCTTTGGCGTATCTTAATGTTACAAGGCTCTGATACATGTTTTAAATCTCTCAGTTAATTTCAATATCGTCTACAAGGTTTTTAATATAATCTTTTTGTGATTTGTCTTTAGATAATTTTTCTTTTAGAATTTTTTCAGCAACGTCCACAGATAAAGAAGCGATCTGGTTTTTGATTTCTTCCATTTTCTCTTTTTTCTGTTGTTCAAGCCTCAGGTGAGTATCCCTCATAATTTTATCGGCTTCTTTCTGGGCCTGTTTTTTGGCATCTTCTATAATTTTATTTTTTGTGTTCTTAGCTTCTTTTAGCATATTCGCCCTTTCTGTTTTTGCAAGAGCTATAATTCTTTCGTTCCCGAATTCTATTTCAGCAAGTTCTTTTTTTGCTTTTTTTGCCACATCCAATCTTTGCTGAATCGTTTTCTCTCTGTCTTTCAGTGCGTTTAAGATTGGTTTCCAGGCAAAAACTCGTAATATCAGGAGTACTAATCCAAAAACAATGATCATCCAGAAAAGAACGCCTATTTCAGGTCTGATAAGTTCCATAATCTAATGTTTTATCCGGGTTAAAAAATCATGTTCAAAAAAACTTTACAGTCCAGCCAATCGCTGCGACTGTAAAGTATTGCCTTGTTAGACAAATAAGATTAACAAGCATACAACAACCGCGAAGAAAGCAACGCCTTCAATAAGAGCCGCCGACACAATCATGTTTGATCTAATATCTCCTGCAGCTTCAGGCTGACGGGCTATTGATTCCATAGCTGTACTGCCGATACGGCCAATACCAATTGCAGCTGCAATAGCAGCAATTCCGGCACCCAAACCGGCACCAATCTTAGCTAAAGCAGCTCCGGCTGCGGCTTGTAATAATACGGTTAAACTAATCATAATCTAGTGTTTTTAAATTAATAAATATACTGTGTTGTCGATATTATTCTTCTCCTACAGCCATTCCAAAATAGATGGCCGATAATATTGTGAAAACATAAGCCTGGATAAAGGCCACTAATAATTCCAGTAAAGTTAAAAAGATTGTAAAGGCTACTGAGACAACCGATACACCATAGCCTATTATAGGGTTAATACTTCCGAAAATGAATATCAGGGTTAAAAACCCTAATGCTACAATATGCCCGGCAGAAATATTGGCGAAAAGTCGGATCATCAGAACAAAAGGCTTGGTAAATATTCCCATAATTTCAATAATCGGCACTAATGGTATTGGTATTTTCAGCCACCAGGGAACTGCTGGTGGGTTTACTATCTCAGTCCAGTAGTGTTTGTTTCCACTTATTATTGTGACTAGAAACGTAAAAAGCGCAAGCGTCATTGTTACAGTGATATTTCCCGTAACATTTGCTCCGGCAGGAAATATTGGAATAAGACCCAATAAATTATTCAAGAAAATAAAAAAGAATATAGACAAAAGAAAGGGTGTGAATTTTTCATATTTTTCCTCCCCAATGTTGCTTCGGGCTACATCGTCTCGTATGAAAACAATAATTGGTTCAAGCAAGGATTGAAGTCCTTTTGGTGGTTTATTAGGACTTCTTTTGTATGATCTGGCGATTGAAATAAAGACTATAATCATTAAAATTGCTGCAAACATACCTCCTGCTACTACTTTGGTAATAGACAAATCAAGAGGTTTCTCTTCTTTTATATTTCCCTGACCGTCTAATTCAACAATCATTCCTTTGTTTTTTCCTTCATGGAGTATTTTGAAATTTTTATAGGTGTCATGGCCATGATTGAATTTGTCTGACATGAAGAAAAACCAGCCACGATCTCTGCTGTGAAGGATTACCGGCAGGGGAACAGATACTGGCTTGTCTTTAATGGTACAGATATGCCAGCTATGGTGATTGATCACGTGATCAATAATGATTTCGCCGGGTTTAATTTTTTCTTCTTTGCTGTGTGATGTTTGTGAGTGGCTTTTATCTGAAGCAGCAAGGGAAAAATGGGGGAACGTTAGTAAAAATATGAGGCAGAAAAAAAGGGATTTGAATATGTAATTCTGGGATTTGCTCATAATTTTACCTTTGTTTCCTAACAAAAATATATAATTTTATAATACGGTATTCTGTTATAAAATAAAAAAGGCGGTGATTTAAATCAATCCCGCCTTTTACTTATGTTAATTTCGTTCAAGCAACTCTTGTTATTACTAGCATTGCCTTCTAATTTTTACTTATTATAAATAATTATGCAAGGCCCTGACTAATCAGGAATGTAGCAGCAAATGCAATAATTGCATACAATTCAGGGAATACGGCTAAGATCAGGGTGTTACCAAACACATCATGTCCTGAGCCGATTCCTGCAATACCATTGGACGTTACGGTACCTTGTTTCATTGCAGAAAGCAATCCTACAAATCCGAGGAACAGTCCCATGGACAATACTGCAACTCCGTTAAACATATCCATTCCAGGGGTTACCAGGCCATATAGTTTGTCGATAACAAAGTATCCGGCAAAACCATATAATCCCTGAGTTCCTGGAAGTGCACTCAACAACATGTAGTTTCCAAATTTGTCCGGATTTTTCTTAAGGGCACCAATGGAGGCGTTACCTCCCATAGATACTCCGATAGCACTACCAATTCCGGTCATTGCGATCATAATCGCTAGTCCTGCATACGCTAAAATAACTGGTGTATTCATAAATTTTCCTTTTAAAAGTTTTTATTTTGAAAATGGTTTATATTTCTTTCCGCCTCCGGTAAAACCGGCATTTTTATAAAATTCAACAAAGGTTAAACGAAGCGGGTGTACAAAAGCTCCCAGTGATGCCAGGAATATATTTAGTCCATGGCCTATAAGCAATATTATAATGAAAAACAGCCATCCTACGTAATCGATTCCCAGGAATTGAACTGCAATCTGGTTGAAGACCAAACCCAGAATAGCACTTGAAATACCCAGGGCGAACAGCCTGATGTATGAGAGCATGTCACCGAATACTCCGGTTACCATGTTGTAAATATCGTAAACGCCCAAACCGATGCTTGCAAAAACATTTTTGCTCGGATCGTTAAAGATGAGAATCAATCCTAAACTAATTATTAGGAATATGTTTTGAAGTATCTTGATAAATCCTTCTATCTGGAACCATCCTAATTTTTCTCCACCTATAAAGACAGCGGCTGTAAAAATGAGTAATATCCATCCCATTAATGAAAGTCCGTGTTTAAACCCGAACTGTTTCATTTTATTGGCCATGTTGATAAACATTCCGAATACGATCTGAACGATACCCAGACCAATAGACAGATAGAACATCTCAATGGGTTTCAGTGCGAGATCATGAAATGGAAGTGTTTTTATATTGATTAGATTAATTCCGAAAAAAGTACCGGAAACCAATCCCATAATAAC
>CAYWSJ010000124.1:0-7594 GCA_964461045.1 uncultured Bacteroidales bacterium
AGTTATTTCGTTATGATCGAAACGACATCTTCGGATATGGTTCCCGGGATCCATTGATTAAATTGAACATAAGGCTGTATTTCAAATGTTTACCGAAATAAATTTATTCCCTTTTATTTGTAAATTCTTCCCCTACGTAAAAATATTCCCGTTTCAGGACCGGTTCACCTTCCCTGGTAAATCCAAAAATTTCCATTTCATACCAGGAATTGTCGTCTGGTGTAAGAAATTCAATGTGTGCTTTTTTATCTGAAGAGATATCAATATCAGGATTCCAGTATAAAGTATTTCTGAAATAAGGAATATGGTCAGGAATTTGTTTGTTCCAGCTCAGGAAATTACCTGAGGTATCATATAATGGATATTCAATTCTTGTGCTGTATTCCGGCATATTTTCAACCGGAAAGTTGCCCTTTTTTGTGTAGAGAGCTACCAAACCCTGGAAAGTTTTTTCTTTCATCAAAAAGGGCTTTCTGACAATTTCTATGGAATTACAGAGCTGTGGTTTTATTTGTTTTATATAATTACTTGTTTTAAAGAATACTCCATCAAGGAAAAATGCAGGAGCTCCGTTCAATAGCCTGTTATCTTCACTGATCACCCTGAATTTATCATTTCGCCCCACCAAATTCACTGATGATATTACCTCATAGAAATATTCTGTTATTGAATCGAGAGGCACAAAGTCATCAAAACTCACTGTTTCATCGGGGGCACCATAAAAACTATAATTCAGCCATAAAGGTTTTGAATTTTCATTCTGAAGTCCCGGGGCACTGATTGTTTGTCTGTATCTTTTTACAATTTTGCTGTTAAAGTAAAGTTCCTTTAAGTGTGGTTTGAGTTCAGTAAGATATTGGTTTAAATCAACATTTTCTGAATTATTGTAATTATTAAGATATTTGTTATTCAATTGAAAAACAACTTTTTTGCGGGCATCCAAAGCACTTATAACTATATCTTTTTTATGTTTATCCGGGAAAACATTAAAGTTAAAATTTCCCTGTTCATCTGTTTTGGTAACTTTCACCCTTGATACAGAGCCTGGGAAAGAAAGAACGATTTGCTTTTTCTTTAAAGGATTACCTGCATTATCAGAAGCAAAACCACCAATTAATATTCCCCTGTCTTCAAAACCAGCAGAAGAAGACAACATTTCTCCTGATTCATCACGGTTCCAAAACAGAACTTGTTCATTTAACTGACTAAAACTCATTTCGCCGGAAGATAAAATCCCTGTATTATTATAAAATGAAACCTTCTCTCCGGGCTTATTTGTTTTTGTTATTGAAACTGAAACATTTCCATTGTCAAGAGCATCTGAAGCCCCAGTGAAATCAAGGACCATATCAACTTTTTCTCTATTTGAATAATGGTTTTTAATTCCTTTAACCTGCAGAAATTCACTTGTAGTTTTATCAACAATTACAGGTCTTTCCCAGACTATACTTCCATTTTCATCTTTTACAGCTAAATAATTTAATCCAAACAGGAGCTTCTCTTTGAAAATCCTTACTATGTTTTGTCCATTGTCATATCGACCCAAAACCTGTCCGGTTTTCAAATTACAAATTTCATAATTCTTGTTATTTGCTTTAGATAAAGAAGTCCGCCTTATTTTAATATAGCTTTCATCCTCTGTTTCAAGAGTAAAAACTGTTTCACCTGTTTTAACTTCAGGCAGTTTTTTCTGGATTGTCTCTCCCTGATAAAAAATTTCAAGCCTGTAATTTTTCTCTTTCTCAGGGATAAAGCTAATTTCGGGATATATTCCAGAAAATGAAGTATCCTTAAGCGTACTGTCGTTATTATCCAGTAAATTTACCTTTAGAGAATCTTTTCCACAACAACTCTGATCCAGCACAATAGAGTTTTTCAAACCACTGTATAAGAATTTGTTTTGCAATGCCAGGTCAAATTTTCCATCTATTTTTGAAGAATCCTTAAAATTTTGATTATTCGGATTGTAAATAATCAGGTTGGTATATATCTCCTGCTGCTTAAATTCGGTCTTCATCCCATGAGTATAATGAAAAACAGAATAAGTACCTGATGCAAGGTTTTCAGGAATATTTAAGCTCCCCCTTCCTACTCCATCTTTAAGAAGTATTTTTTTTCTTTTTACCACATGCCCTGAGGGGCCTATAAGCTCAATATAGGCAAGCTGACTTTTCCCTGAAAATCTTTTCTTAGTTTGATCAATACAGTACAATTTGAACCAGATTATTTCACCTGGCATATAAATTTCCCTGTCTGTATGAATAAATATTTTTTCTGTAAAAGTATTTTCATCTTTTTTAATTTGTCCTGTGACATGAAGGACTAAAATTAAAGCCAAAAGTGTTGTACTAATTTTTCTCATTTCTATTTTCAATATTACAGGATTTAAACGCTCCCGAATTATGTCAGATTATCTAAGGATTACTTACTTAATCATATTCCCAGAATGAAGGTTTCTCATCTGTTGTAGAAAACACACTGCAATCGATACACATCTGTTTATAAGTATAAGCCACATTCATTAAAGGACACATCCCTGGGTCTTCCCAAACAATAAAAGCTTCACCATAATGACCACTTTCATAAAATGCCGGTTTGCTCATTATTTGTAATTCACAATCGCAGTAATCATAATAATATGTAAACTCAACCCCCAAAACCGGAGATTTAAAATATATTCTTTTCTTGTCTACGCTCATAGCATCAAAATACCCAAAGACTTTTTCTTCTTCACCATCACAGGAATATATGTTGCTTTGGGGATTATAAGGCACATTATCGAAAATACTCCCATTCTCCAAAGAACTCTCCCTCACCATTTTCCAGAATTTAAAGCTCGATTTGTTTATAGAATATTGATAAATAAGCGCACTATATCCAACAAAAGGTTCATAGTCTTTTTCTGTAAAATGTATGACCGGGTATTGCGTCAGTTTATTAGAAGTAAAGTCACTAGATTTCTCAATCAGAACATCATCATTATAGTCAATATTCCAGCAAGGCTCAAAACCAAATGTATCTGAAGGCCATTTTGGATATATTTTCCACGTTTCTTCATAATCCCATTTCAGATAATAGTCTTTTTCAGCTGACCATTCTTTTGTATCTATGTTAATATCAATTCCATCAATCATTTTTCCTTCTTCAAAAGAGAATGACTCTTTATAGGTCAGATATAGACTGTCAATTTCCGGCACCGGGTTTAAAGTAACCGGATCAGATTCATATTTTTTACCGTCTGCAGTGTTAATGTGAAGCGTATAGTCACGTCCTACAACTCCCTGTATACCAGTTTCAGAAGTTTCGTATACGCCGGGTGAAGTTTCTGTAAGAATTTCTGAATTGCCATAGTTATCTGAAATTCTCACCAACGCTTCCTGTTCTTTTTTAATTTTATCCGAGTTCACCGGAACCGTTCTGGACAGATTAATTGTATACGGACCAGGTTCACTGGTAATATAACCTTCCACTACAAGTATATCCTGGTAGTCTTGTATATCGTGTTCAAATGGTTCAACACACTTGCTGAATAAGCCGGAAATAAAAAGAAATAATATAATGAACTTTGTCTTCATATGACATTAAAATTTAAACTTATAAGTAAGTGTTGGAATGGGTTCACCAAAGATCGACATTTTATAACCCTGGAAACCATTCTGATTTTTTCTGTAATATATTGAATATGGATTTTTTCTTCCTGTGATATTATAAACTGACAACGACCACTCGCTGCTAAACAGTTTATTTTTCTTCAGACTGCCTTTATATGTAAGAGATAAATCATACCTGAAATAAAAGGGTATTCTGTATTCGTTTCTTTCCGAATAGATCAGGATATCAGTTTGGGTATTTACTGTTGAGATCTGGGCAACCGGAAGGGTAATTGGTACACCGGAACTAAAATTAATTACATTAGATAAAACCAGTCGCCGTGTAGGTTCCACATTAATAACCATAGACAGGTTATGCGGTTTGTCAAAGCTTGCCGGATAATATTCTCCGTTGTTAATTGTCTTTTCGGGAATTTTGCTCTCAGATTTAATAAAAGCGCGTGAAAAAGTATAAGCTATCCAGCCTGAAATCCGCCCTCTATTTTTCTGAAGCATTAATTCAAGACCGTATGACTGACTTGTTCCGTTTACTATTTCTGTTTCAGGATGTGGATTAAGTTCAAACTGGCTCCCATCAATAAAATCTTTAATATTTCTTATATGCTTATAATATATATCTGCAGAAGCTGCATATTTCCCTCTTTTGAAATCAACAGTATATCCAAGACTAAGATGGTCCCCTACCTGTGGTGGAATATTCTTATTTGACAGTTGCCAGGAATCTACGGGCGATGAAGCCTGCGTGTTAGTAAGCAAATGTATATACTGTCTGTTATGGTCGTATCCAAAATTAAGATATTGATTGTTAACCAACTCATAACTTGAGGAGATCCTGAATTCAGGCCCTCCGTCAAAATAGGCTATCTCATTAGAACCATAAGAAATTGTGTCCTGTATGTAGTCCATATGAGTTAATCCATCCTGAAATTTGAAATAGTCTTCCTCTCCTAACAGTGCATATAATGAATATCGTATTCCTACATCTACTGTCAGTCTTGAAGATAATGTTATCTTATCTCCAATGTAAAAGGCGCCTCTCAGGGCCTTATCTTCAGGCAAAGAAACAGGCTTAACCAAAGAGATATCATCTGCTTTCTCTTTGCTCCAGGGTTTTATTTCATTGCTGACAAAATTAACCCCGGCCAGGAGTTCATGAAAATCATTGTACTTATGTTTAAAATTTGTGCTGAATTTAAAATCTTTAATATTCTGTCTTAATTGCAATGCAAGATATTTCCCAGGGATTTCTTCACGGGTTGTACTATATTCTGTAAAGCCAAGCGTTGAATGTACGGAAGTATTTCTGTTAAACTGGTAATTAAAATTTATCGATCCTATCTGATTGCTAAAAATAAAGGTAGAATCCTGGTGCAAAGAAAAATCATCATGGCTTTTATAGAAAAAACCGGTGACAGACATTTTATCATGGTCCCGGTAGGATAACTTTACCTGGTAATCAGAAAAATTCAGGCTGCTGTTGGTCAATTCCCTGGTCTCAAATAATCCCATGACCCAATTAGAGTAAGTTTTTCTGAATCCCCCGGAAAAAGTCAATTTATTTTTGATAATAGGTCCTTCTGCAGCAACCTTGGCACTAACAGGGCTGATCCCCCCATTCATTGATAGTTCTTTGGGATCACCCTTATTAAGCTTAATATTATAAACAGATGAAATCCTCCCACCATACTCCAGGGGCATACCTGCTTTATAAAATTCAGCATTATCTATCAGTGCAGAATTGATGGCAGGAAAAAAACCAAAAAAATGGGAATTTGAATAAGAATGCATCCCTTCGACAAGTACCAGGTTCTGGTCACTCTTCCCTCCTCTTACGTTAAACCGCATATCCCCTTCTCCTGCCGACTGAATTCCCGGAAGAAGCAAAGAATGTTTAATGATATCCACTTCACCCATAAAAGAAGGAAATTCTGAGATCTCTTTTGCCTCGAGTTTCTCAAAACCGATTTGCCTTCTTTCCTTCTTAACAGATTCAGCAGTTACATAAACCTCACCAAGATCTGTAGGCTTCTGCACGAGTGTAACATCCAGTTTGCCATTGGAGTAAAGCTGAACTTTTCTTACTGTTGACTTCATACCCAGATAAGAAAATTTAAGCACATGATATCCAACAGGCAACTCAATCCTGTAATTACCATCTGCATCCGTAGTAGTCCCTTTTCCACTCCCTTCAATAAAAACAGAAGCCCCAATAAGCTCCTGACCCGAAGTCAGCTCTTTAATCTGCCCCTCTAACACTATAGTTTCTTTTTGCGTACCAGGTGTTCCAATTTGATGAATCCTTTTTTCTTCTTTTTGGATCATCTCCAGTCTATCTTCCTGTAACGCTTGATCTTCCTGTTCTGAATCCTCTAAATCTGTTTCTTCCTGAATATTTGCAGATATTTTACTTCCCCTGGTTAAAAAAACTTTTTTCTCCTTATAGATTGTAAAAAACATACCTGTATTTCGAAAAACAGCTTCCAAAACCGATTCGAGATCTTTTTCATTGCTGACTTTATTTAGCTCTATATCGCGCAGCCAACCTTCTCGATAATAAAAGGTTACATCATATTGTTTTTCAATATTTTCCAGTATGGATAAATTTTCCTTCAGATGATCCTGTCCAATTTCTTTGGATTCACAAATATTGGGGATAAAGAAACCAAACAAGACTATGATAATTGTTATTCTAATAATTTTTTTCATTTAATTAACGGGTGTTTTCAATTCCTCATAATACTTAATCAGAGTTATTATATGATCAATTCTTGATAAACGTAACCTTAATTTATTAGAACGGATATATTCTTTCATTTTTTCTCTTTCATCATCCAATGCTTTTAGGAGTGTTCTCCGGTTTCTTACGGGAAATAATTCATCTTCCTTAATCAGATAATATTTTTCCTGTATTTCAAATTCAGAATTTGAACCGTATGGATCTTTTTCATATTCCTTTATAACACTGCTGAAAAATTTTAATTGCCCATCATGATGCATACTAAACAAAATTGGTTTCTCCGGCAGTTTATCACGATAAGCCAGTAAGTGCCTGAATACATATTCTATCCCGTTATTTTTTAAACTCCAGCTTTTTATATAGGAAGGATTTAAACAAATATACCTGGGCAGTTTAGGATCAATTTCCTGGAACAAGACTAATTCCTGTTGATAAACATCATAAAAAATATGTACATTTTTATAACTGTTTCCTTTATAAACCAAATCACTTTTAATTGGCTTGTCGTATATAAAAAAGGGATGTTGGTTTTGTCCAAAATATTGAAACTGGTAAAGAGGACCATACATTAGGTCATCATAATCATAATTGGCTTTTACAGGAGTTTCCTGTGATAAAAGCCTGGGGCTTAGTGTGCTGATTAACAATAAGGTGCAAATAAAATAATATTTCATGTTAAAATATCTGTTTAATATTGATCTTCCAAAATTAAAACAATTCTTATTATAGATTATAAATACATTATGACGTTTAAAAGATTAAACGGGTTTCTTCAATTTTCTGCTGTAAAACATACAAAGTCTTTTTATTCTTTAAATGTAAATGCCTTACATTCAGAGAAAAAATGAATAACATAAAGCATTAATTATCCGGCATTAATAAATCCCTATCAAATTGCATTTCTCAAAAATTTCTGCTTCAAAATAACAGAATAGCTTGACAAGTATTTATATATTTCATATTATTGTAATATCATTTTGATATTAATTTAAATCTACAAACATGGAACAAGAAAAAATTTACAGTGCAGCAAGTGGTTATGGGATGTTAACCTTTATCCTGCTTTTATTTGCTGGTTCTATAGTGGGTATCGTTTTTACGAACATGTTTATCCTACTCATCCTTACATTCCTCGCGATTATCTTGTCAATTGGCTTTGTAATCGTCAACCCAAATGAATCATCTGTTCTTATTCTTTTTGGAGCCTACAAAGGTACCATCAAGAAAAATGGCTTTTTCTGGGTAA
>CAYWSJ010000125.1:0-7553 GCA_964461045.1 uncultured Bacteroidales bacterium
AACTATTTCATCAGGAAAATCAGGAAGAGAAAGAAATTGAAAAATTTATTATTGATTAAAAAAATTATAAGATGAAAATACAAACTGCACAAATACAATTCCCTGAATTAGCCCTAAAAACAAGGGATGCACACAAGTTAAGGGGATACTTTAGTGAGTTGTTTAAAGAACAATCGCCTTTACTAAGCAACCACATGGAAGATGGAACCTTAAGATATAAATACCCTCTTGTTCAGTACAAGATAATTGATAAGACACCCATATTGCTGGGGCTGGAAGAGGGAGCACGCTTATTAATAGAGTTGTTTCTTAAAATTAGAGAATTAAACATTAATGGAACCGTTTATCCTATTCACCAGAAAAATATCGAAAACAAGCAGCAAGAAATAAAAGTAGACGAAGATTTATTTAGTTACCGGTTTAAAACGCTTTGGATGAGTCTAAACCAGGATAATTACAAAAAATACGTGGAAGCCGGGAAAACTCAAAAAAATGATCAGCTAAAAAGAATTCTTATTGCCAATATTCTAAGTTTTTATAAAGCTTTTGACTATTATACAGATAAAAAAATTATGGCAAATCTGGAAGTAGCCGAAACTATTACACAGTTCAAAAATCAAACAATGCTTGCCTTTAAAGGAAAATTCACTACGAATGCATGGTTGCCAGATTTTATAGGCTTAGGAAAATCCGTTGCTCGTGGTTTTGGGACAATTCAACATATCCAACATTAACCTGTAAACCGATAATTATTATGCAATTATTTATTGACACATACGGGAGTTATATACATGTAAAAGATCAAATGTTTGAAATAAGACTGAAAAAAGGCGGAGAACTTAACAAACATCATTATTCAGCCAAAAAAGTTTCTCACATTATAGCATCAAAAGGTACCGCAATAAGTGCCGATGCCATAAACCTTGCCGTCGAAAATAACATTGATATCCTTTTTATAGACAGAAGCGGAAGTCCTGTTGGAAGAATCTGGCACAGTAAGCTTGGAAGCACTTCTGCAATAAGAAAAGAACAATTAAAAGCCAGTTTAAATTCAACTGGTTTAAGCTGGATCAAATATTGGATCAAGAAAAAAATAAACAATCAAATCGATTTCATTAAGAACTTAAAAAAGCATAGGAAAAACCAGTCAGATTATCTCGAAGAGAAAATAAAGCGACTGCAGGGTTTGGTAAGACAAGTTGAACGGATAAAAGGAGCTACAGTATCTGATGTTGACGGAACTTTACGGGGTATTGAAGGAACTTGCGGAAGACTATATTTTGAAACATTAAGCTATGTACTTCCCAAAAATCATCAATTTGAGGGGAGAAGTTACAGACCCGCAAAAGATCCATTTAATGCCTTTCTGAATTATGCTTATGGGATTCTGTATTCAAAAATAGAAAAAGCCCTGATTATTGCAGGTGTCGATCCATATCTTGGATTTATGCACAGAGATAATTACAACCAAACCAGCTTTGTTTTCGATTTCATAGAACCTTATAGAATTCATGCCGAAAAAGTTGTATTCAGACTATTTTCCGGTAAAAAGGTTAAAAAAGATTATACAGAAGAAATACAAAATGGGATTTCCCTGAACAAGTCCGGTAAAGAATTGCTAGTTCCGGCTTTTAATAAATATTTTGATGAGGATAAAATGCGGTACAAGAATAAAAATCAGACCAGGACAAATGTTATCCAGGCAGAAGCTCATGCTTTTGCTAATAGTTTGATCAAGCAAAAAACAGAGGAAAATGAAGATATTCCATTTTAAATTAATTTGATATGATTGTATGGGTTGTTTACGATATTACAAAAAACAAAGCAAGAAACCGGGTAGCCAAATTATGCAAACAAGCCGGGTTGTATAGAGTTCAAAATTCTGTTTTCCTGGGAACGCTGGAAGAAAATGACAAAGATGAGCTCAAACTTATGATAGAAGAATGGATTGAACCCGAAAAGGATTCAGTATATATTTTCCCGATGAGCAAAAATGAACTAAAACAAACAGTGCTTTTAGGTCAGGCTTTTGATAAAAAAATGGTAACCGATAAAGTCAAACAATTATTTTTCTGAAATATGAGTCTTACTCCTTCTCAAATAATAGAATATCTTTACTGTCCTCGCTTTACCTATTTTGAGTATGTATTAAAAATACCCCAAAATGAGCATAAATTTCATAAGGTTATAAAAGGAAGGCAGGTACATACAGAGCAACAGCAAAAGAATAAAAGCTACTTACGGAAAAAGATTGGAGTAGTTAAGAAATATACAAACCAGTATTTAACAAACCAGGTGCTGAGAGGAGAAATGGATGAGGTGCTGGAACTTAAAGATGGGACAATGGCAGCGCTTGATTATAAATTTGCCCAATTCAAAGACAGAATATATGATACCTATAAAACACAGCTCTTCTGTTATAGCTGGCTTATTGAAGACAGTTTCAGGAAAGAAGTAAAAAAAGCATTCCTTGTATATACTCGCAGCAATTTTAAATTGATTGAAATACCTGTTAAAGATGAAGATAAGAGAAGAGTAAAACAAGCAAGCCAGGATATTCTAAATATTATTCAGAACAATTATTTTCCAAAGGCAACGAAATATAAAAAAAGATGCATAACTTGTACCTATAAAAATATATGCATTCAATGATTTTCCGGTGGTAAAATTATTTTATAAATTTGAAAAACGAGTTAAAAAAAACTGATATACAGCATTTAATCCCTATGAAAAATCGTTATTTTTCAGGAATTTTACGTTCTTTGACATATTGTGTATCCATCATTTGTGGATATCAAAACAGAGTTTATGTGGTTGATATATAAAGTGGTATGAATATATACGTCTTACAATGACGATTCCATCAAAATAAGGATTGAAACCCCAGTTTATTTTTTACCTCTATATTTTCTCTGTTTACTTACAATGACGATTCCATCAAAATAAGGATTGAAACTTGGTAAAACCAGAAAATCATCCGTTCCATCAGACTCCTTACAATGACGATTCCATCAAAATAAGGATTGAAACTACGATGTAAGCGTAGGCATTGATTCTTTAAAAAACCTTACAATGACGATTCCATCAAAATAAGGATTGAAACTTGCAAGAATCGCAGATAATTTCACAATTTGGCTGTGCTTACAATGACGATTCCATCAAAATAAGGATTGAAACTCATATTATCATAAGTATCAGAGAATTTCATATTCACTTACAATGACGATTCCATCAAAATAAGGATTGAAACATTATCTCATCGTCCTTAGCCTTGATAAAAGCCAAACTTACAATGACGATTCCATCAAAATAAGGATTGAAACGATTTCTGTTAATGGTTAATTCTTTCATGTTGTAATCTTACAATGACGATTCCATCAAAATAAGGATTGAAACATATAAACTAAGTGATCTTGTTTTCTGAAATTATCTCCTTACAATGACGATTCCATCAAAATAAGGATTGAAACTTGCTACTACCATGCCTTATAGATTTGTGCTTTCTTCTTACAATGACGATTCCATCAAAATAAGGATTGAAACATAAAGAGGCTTGGGCGTATAGAGATAAAGAAGGCAACTTACAATGACGATTCCATCAAAATAAGGATTGAAACACTCTATGCTGTAATTTTCCCTGGCATGTTGCTTAACTTACAATGACGATTCCATCAAAATAAGGATTGAAACGCGAAACAGAGGTGTCTATATAAGCGGTGTCGGTTCGCTTACAATGACGATTCCATCAAAATAAGGATTGAAACACCAGAAAGTAAACTTTGAAAAACGGAGAAAGAAAAGCTTACAATGACGATTCCATCAAAATAAGGATTGAAACCGCTATATACATAATTAATAGTTCATTCAATGGTGTCTTACAATGACGATTCCATCAAAATAAGGATTGAAACAAATAATTTCAATGATGATTGCGAATTTGGTGATTGCTTACAATGACGATTCCATCAAAATAAGGATTGAAACACAATAAATTACCAATAAAAAGGCATGTAACGTGTATCTTACAATGACGATTCCATCAAAATAAGGATTGAAACGAAGGTTGTTTGAAAGATGGAGGAGAAAGACAACAATCTTACAATGACGATTCCATCAAAATAAGGATTGAAACAAAAAAGAAGCGGACAAACTGCGCAATGTTTCGCTAACTTACAATGACGATTCCATCAAAATAAGGATTGAAACAAAATAACAGGAATCGCCGCTGCAATAGGGCCTGCCTCTTACAATGACGATTCCATCAAAATAAGGATTGAAACTACTTCAAAAAGAAACTTATAATTGCACTCATTTTCTTACAATGACGATTCCATCAAAATAAGGATTGAAACTGGTTCGTAAAGAGGGTAAGAATGGTCGAGAGTATTCTTACAATGACGATTCCATCAAAATAAGGATTGAAACCCCGATAATCTTTCAATTGTACCCTAAGCACAATATCTTACAATGACGATTCCATCAAAATAAGGATTGAAACAGATCTTCTTCTGGATAAACTCCTGGTAATCCTCTTCTTACAATGACGATTCCATAATAATAAAGTTTACCACGTATAGGCAAGGCACTGCCTTGTCTATAATGCTCAATCCCCTGACTCAAAAGTGATTTCTTCGCCTTTATAGCGCATAGACATGTTTGTATAACAAAAAATTGTATCTTTACAATTAACAAATGCCTTTTGGTACAGCCCCGGCTTTGTATAGCCGGAGGTGTTGGCTAAGAGGCATTTAAGCAGATGTTATTTCAATATTATCTGTATCAGAAAATAAACAGAGAATTAAAAGCAGTTTGCAATGCGACCGTGGATTGCATATCCACGGCGACGGTTGTAAGCTGCTTTCTTATGTTTTATTTATCTGCATATTAAAGAAAAATTATTTATTTAAAAATTTCCACCGAATCAATTTCCGCAGAATTTCATACCTTTATCCTTAAAATTAAAACGTATGATTTATCATGACCAGTTGGGGAGAGAAGTTGATATTCCTGAATCCCCGAAAAAAATTGTTTCATTGGTGCCATCCATTACAGAATTGTTATTCGATCTGGGACTTGAAAACCATGTCGTGGGACGCACAAAATTTTGTATTCATCCCGGGGAAAAAGTAACTAAAGTTCCCACCATTGGTGGTGTTATGGGTTTTAATTATCATCGTATTGAGGAAATTGACCCGGATTTGGTGTTGGGATCAAAAGAAGAAAATGGAGAACAGGAAATATATGAACTTGCAAAGTTGTTGCCTGTATGGGTCAGTGATGTGAACAATCTGAACGATGCACTGGAAATGATCAGCTCTATAGGAACAATCTGTGGAGTTGAATCAAGGGCAGAGGAGCTTATACAAAAGATAAAAGAAGCTTTTGAAACGCTTCATCAAATTCCGGAAGATGTGGTAAGTGCAGCTTACCTGGTTTGGCGGAACCCTCTTTACACAGTTGGTAAAGGGACTTTTACAAATGATATGCTGAGAAGAGCCGGTATAAAAAACGTTTTTGCTGATAAAGAAAAATCTTATCCCGTGGTTAATGAAAAAGAAATACGCGATCGAAAACCAGATTATATTTTTCTTCCTTCTGAACCTTACCCTTTTAAAAAGAAGGATCTGGATGAATTTCGGGAAAAATTTCCTGGTTCTGAGATCAGGCAGGTTGACGGAGAATATTTTTCCTGGTACGGATCACATTTGCTCAAAGCTCCTTCATATTTCAAACAATTATTTTAAGTTTGTTCCCACAAAATTAAAAATACAAATTGCATGAAAAGAGCAGTATTTCCCGGATCTTTTGATCCTCTGACCATAGGCCACGAATCAATTATCAGACGCGCGTTGCCCCTTTTTGACGAAATCATTATTGCCATTGGACATAATGTCAATAAACAAGGATATTTTTCGTTAGAGAAAAGAAAAAACTGGATAAAATCTGTTTTTAGTGATGAACCCAAAATTAAGATTGACGATTTCAGCGGATTAACAATAGATTATTGTAAAAAGGTAGAAGCAGGGTATTTGTTGCGAGGACTGAGAACCTCCGCTGATTTCGAATACGAAAGAGCCATAGCACAGGTTAACAAGGCTATGCATGAAGGGATTGAAACAGTTTTTCTCTTAACAATGCCGGAACATACACCGGTAAATTCAACCATCGTACGCGATATTATTAGAAATGGCGGCGATGCCAGTAAATTTTTACCCAAAGGGATGAAGATTAATGACTAGAAAAATTGGTTTATTCTTTATAGTTCTTTTCCTCTGTACCGGATCATTTCGGTTGGTTAATGCTCAGAAGGTCGCTCTTAGTGGTGTTGCTGAGGATTATGCAGGGGAACAGTTAAAATTTCATACCTACCAAGACTGGATAACTGAAACCAAAGAAAAGCTTGCTGATTGCAAGGTTGATACTGCCGGTAATTTCCAGGTAAGTTTCAGTATTGAGAAAACAACAAAAATATTTTTGGATATTGGTGTCTACAAAGCATATTTGTTTGTGGAACCCAATGTGAATTATGAGATTGTGCTTCCGGATAAAAAGGAAAAGACAAAAGCACAGAAATTAAATCCTTATTTTACCGGTTTTCCATATCATATCGGAATTAAAAAGGCAAGTAAGGGTGAGTTAAATTACCAGATATACAATTATTTAAAAAAACAAGAATATTTTTTTGATAAGTTTGAAGGTAAATTGAACAGCGGGCAGGTTAATAAAGATTCTATTGTCCATGTTTTGGATACTTTTATAAATTCAAAAAATCACTTTTTCAGGGAATTTAAGAAGTATAAGCTTGGGGGACTGAAAATGACTTTTCGCTCAGGATCAGAATCCATAAAAAAGAAATTGTTTGGTGAAGAACCTGTTCATTATAGGAATCCTGCTTATATGGAACTATTCAACAATTTGTATGAAAATTATTATAAGGAATTGTTTTCAGAGTATGGGTACCTGGTTCATTATCTTGTAAACAGGAAAAGGAGTTATTATGCTATAGATACCCTGATGCAAAAAAACAGTTTGCTCAGTTCAAATCCTCAGCTTCGCAAACTGGTTATGATTAAAGGTCTTTATGATGCGTATGCTTCGAGCGAATTTTCCAAAAAATCTGTATTGGCCATGCTCGATTCTGTACCGCATTATGACTCCATACCGGAACACCGGGTAATTCTGAAAAACATTAAACAAGAACTGACTCGTTTGCAGGTAGGAAAGCCTGCCCCGGATTTTTGTTTATACGACCGCGACAGCAATATGGTTTGCCTGGAGGATTTTAAGGGAGACTATGTATACCTGGGATTTTGTAATTCCATGAACTATACATGCAACAGGCATTATAAGATATTGAAGAACCTTTATAAGCAACACAAAAAGCATTTTAAGATTGTGATTATATCTAATGTTCCTGAGCATTATGATATGAAAAAATTTGCCGAACATTATGATTATCAGTGGACCTTTCTTCATTTTGGTAATCAGCCGGAAGTGATGGAAAAATATGGAATTGAAGTGATGCCAACTTATTTTTTCATTGGAAAAGACGG
>CAYWSJ010000126.1:0-7545 GCA_964461045.1 uncultured Bacteroidales bacterium
ATCATTTAAGATCATGTAAAGATTAGGCACAATTATCAGGATAATAGCCGTGGCGAAAATAATTCCAAAACCAAGGGAAATAGCCATTGGAATAAGATAGGTAGCCTGCTTTGATGTTTCCAGGATAATGGGTGTGAGACCTCCGAAGGTGGTCAGTGTAGTAAGAATGATTGGCCTGAACCTTCGTATTCCGGCTTCGTGTATAGCCTGGAAAGCTGAATGGTCGGATCTTTTGCCGTTTGCATAGTGTATCATAATTAAGGAGTCGTTCACGACTACCCCGGAAAGAGCGATAACACCCATCAGGCTGACCAGTGACAGGTCGTATCCCAGCAGCAGGTGACCGATCACTGCCCCCACCAGTCCGAACGGTATTGCCATCATTACTATCAGGGGTTGTACATAGCTGTTCAGGGCAATGGCAAGAAGCGCATACATAATCAGGAGGGCAATGGCAAATCCGCCGTAGAGAGTTTGAGTCGACTCCCGCATTTCTGCCTGGCTTCCTTCAAAGGTCCAGGTAATGCCGGGGTGGTTTGCCCGGAGCTGAGGGAGCACTTCATTCTGGAGCGATTCAAGCACACGGGAAATAGCATTTTTGGGCTCCACATCCATGCTTACGGTAATAACTCTTCGGCCATCTCTTCGGTTGATGCTGGTAAATGCTTCACCTTCCTTTAGCTCAACAACGTCCATGAGGGGAACTTCGGTACCATTGGGAGTCTGTATGACAAAATCTTCCAGGTGATGGATGTCTTTTCGTTGTTCTTTTGGTAATTTGACACGCACTTCAATCTCATTGGTGCCTCTTAGCTGGCGCATTGCCAGTGCACCATAGAAAGCGTCACGTATTTGCTGTCCTACCATGGAGGGTGTGAGTCCTAGTTTGCGCCCTTCAGGAAGAAGTTTAAAATCGAACTGTGGTTTGCCTTTGTTGTAGTTATCGTTTACATCTTTGGTCGCTTCAAATTCTTCTACCCGGGCAAAAAAGTCCTGGCTGGCTTTTTCCAGTACTTCGATGTTAGAATGGCTCAGGTCTACGCTGATGTCCTGCTGCCAGCCTCCCGGTCCGCTTTCTGCTTCAAAAGTAATCTGGTCAATTCCCTCAAGGTCGCCAATCTCGTCGCGCCAGAGAACAATCACTTCCTGTGAAGTCATGTCGTGTTGATCAGGCGGTTTCATAACAATTTCCACATCGATAAAACTTTGACCACGGACGTTTGTTTTGATACCTTTGGCCACTTCATAAAGGTTATGTTCATCAAACATTTTTTGCGTGGCGTTGGTTACTTCCTCTGCCACCCTGGCTGCCTGGTCGGGGGTTGTTCCCACAGGTAGTGAAACACCAGCCTCTATCTCATCGGCTGCTACTTCAGGCATCATGATCATACCCATGTGGTCACTGTAGCCAAAGGCTCCAACGATTAAAAGCAAGGTTATTGCCGTACTAAGGGTAATGTACCTGTGGCGGAGCGTGTATTTAAGGAGAGGTCTGTATTTTTTATCAACAAAACGATTAAAGCGTTCAGCAAATTGTTGCTGGTATTTTTTGATGATTTTGGTGATAACATTGCCCTTGCCTTTGGATACGTGACCGAGGTGAGCCGGCAGAATAAAAAGGGCTTCAAACAGGGATACGGCAAGAACCACAATCACCACAGCGGGAAGCGGCCACCAGAATTTGCCGGTTGTGCCGGGAATAAAAAGCAGAGGTACAAAAGCAATAATATTTGTTAGGATACTGAAGATGACCGGTCGGGCTATTTCTCTTGCCCCTTTTATAGCTGCATCAATGAAGCTCATGCCTTGCTGGCGTTTGTGGTAGATGTTTTCTCCCACCACAATGGCGTCATCGACTACGATTCCTAGCGCCACAAGGAATCCGAACATGGATATCATGTTTATACTGATGCCGTTAAGGGGTAGAAAAATATGCCCTCCGATGAAGGAGATAACCATTCCCATCATCACCCAGAATGCCAGGTGGTATTCCAGGAAGAGGGTTAGAATAGTCAGGACAATAAGAACCGCTATTGCTCCATTTTCAGTAAGAAGAGAAAGACGGTCCCGGTAATCTTCTGCGCTGCTGTTTTCTATTCTGTACTCAACACCTGGAGGCAGGGTTTTGTCAAAATCCTCCATAATTTCTTCTACAGCCGAAGAAATTTTAAGAGGCGACTGTTCTCCAATGCGAAATATTTGAACACCAATAGAAGGTTGTTGATTAAATTGCCCGTGAAACCCGGTTTCTTCAAATCCATCGGTTATTTTGGCAATTTCAGATAGTTTTAATGAGGTGCCCGATTCAGATGTTACCAGGTCAATATTTCCAAATTCCTCTGACCATTGTTTGCGTTCTTTCATTCTGAGGAGAATCTCCCCGGATTTGGTTTCAATCGCACCAGCGGGAATATCTTCACTTGATTGCACGATGAGCCTGGCCACTTCTCCCAGGGTCAGATTGTATTCTCTTAGTTTGTTTCTGGGTATTTCCACATGTGTTACGTAATCGGGTACATTTCCTATCTCTACCTGGGTGATTTCCGGGTTGCTCAACAGTCTGTCCCGCAGGCGTTCTGTAATTTTTCGTAAAGTCCAGATGTCGGCATCCCCATAAATTCCAATTTCCATAACACTGCGTTGCCTGGCCTGTAAACGGACTTCGGGTTCTTCAATATCGTCCGGGAATGTCCGTATCCGGTTTACAGCCTGGTCAATATCCTGAAAAGCTTTCATGCGGTTATAACCTGCTACCAGTTCAATATTGATGTTTCCTGCTCCTTCATAAGCGGTTGAAGTAACTTCTTTAATTCCCTGCACTCCTCTGATGGCTTCTTCGACCGGAAGAAGGATGCCTTTTTCAACTTCAGAAGGTGCAGCACCAGGGTAAACAACACTCACCTCAACAATATCAAGCGCAAATTGAGGGAATACCTCTTTTTGCATGTTGTAAATGGTCCATATTCCTCCACCGATCAGAATAATCATTAAAAGGTTGGCGGCTATTGAATTGCGTGCCATGTAAGCAATAGGGCCACTCCATTTTTTGTTGTTTGTTGTATTTGAATCTGTGTTATTCATTAGTTGGTAACTTCAGTTTTAATTTGTTCTTTCTTACTGATTATTTTCTTGTGCGCTTTTCTGAAGGGTAGAGTCGCTTCCCATACGAAGCGGAGCTCCATCAACCACAGTTGCAAGATTGGTTGTTACCACGCTGTCACCTTCGCTTATACCTTCAGATATATAGGCATATTGCTGATCGCGAAACACAATTTTCACATCACGTATTCGCAGTGAATCCTTTTCCATCACCCAAACAGTTTCGTTTTTTCTGATATAATCTCTGCTCAGGCGGATCGCATCAGGTATAGGTTTTGCCTGTATGCTTACTTCCACAAAAGCGCCAATGATTAATTTTGGTTTATCTTTTAACTTCGGACTCCGGGCAAGCGGATCGGGTACTGAAACAAGAACCCTTGCCATTCTTGTTCGGTTTTCAAGCGAACCAACCAGTTTAAGAAGCTGTCCGCTCCGGTATTCATCTTCTTCCCATGCAGAACGGTTGCGGACGTGAACTGTAGAGCCTTGTAAATTATCTCCTTCGGGAAATTTAAGCCAGCGGACTTTGTTAAGCGGTACCGTGGTTTCTATCCAATAAGTATCCATTCCCACGAGTCTTCCTAAATCCTGTCCTGGGGCCACTTGCGAACCAACGTTTACATTTCTTGTGAGTATTTGTGCATCGAATGGTGCTTTGATGGTGGTTCTGTTTAGACTCAATTTCGCCTGTTCTACAGATGCCCTTGCAGCTTCCACCTTTGAACGAGCCGCATTGAGCTGGGGCTTTCTGAGTATAAGCGCTTCCTGTTCCTCAGTTAAGGTTTGGTTCAGCAACTGATAATCTTTTTCTGCAATGTTCTGTCGTCCCATTTCAATTTTCAGGTCGGAAACAGCCTGTCGCAGATCACTTTCTCTTAGCTTTAGGGTATTCTGATAATCTGAAGGATCTATTTGCAGGAGTTTTTCTCCTTTTTTCACAATAGTCCCTGGCGTAAATGATTTAGGAAGGCTGATAATTTCACCACTTACCCTTGGACTTAAAACGATATCCTGCGAAGGTTGTACTGTTCCCATGGCAACAACCTTTGGTCTGAATGTATCTCTTTCCACTGTGGTGATATCTACCAGCATGGCTGTTTTTTTGGTTGCTCCACCCCGTTTTGCTTCCGGTTCAGTGAGGAAAATAAGAACCGTAACCAGTCCACCGGTCAGCAAAATTCCCAAACTGATGAAGAGTGGTTTTTTCCAGTTTTTTTTGTTTTTGTTTTGATTGTTTGTCATGGTTCTGAACAATATTTTATTTGTTTTCCATATTTTCTCTTGTTTCAAAACTTCCTGCTATGGCCCGGTATAGCGATATTCTTTCTTCCAGCAGGTTTTGACGAGCAGATAAAAGGTTGCGTCGCATTTGCTGTAGTTCATCAAGCGCAGTGAGTACGTCAAGGTAACCTCCAAGTCCATTAAAGTATTGCATTCTTAGTTGTTCGTAGGTTTGTTCTGCCAACCTGACTTGTTTTTTTATGCTTTGTATTTTTTCTTCCTGGTTTTTTTCTCTGACGAGTGCATCTTCAACTTCCCTGAAAGCATTCAAAATGGCTTGAATGTATTCAAAGAGCCGTTGTTTTTTTACAGCTTCTGTTCTGTCAACTTCGGCGCGGAGCCGTCCTCCGGAGAATATTGGAGCGAGCAGACTACCAGCAAGGGAACGGGCCCAGTCTTTAAAAAGATCCTCCACATTATCTGCTGAAGTGGAAGCAGAAGCAGATATTGAGAACCTTGGGTACTGATTGCTGATGGCTGCAGCAACCTCACGATCCGCTGACTGAAGTCTGTTAAAAGCACTTTTCAGATCGGGCCTGCGCCGGATCAGCTCTGATGGAATCCCCGTTTCTGGGCGCGGAGGCAATTCAGGCAGACTATCATGAACAGGGTACTTTGTCTTTTGAGGGCTTTCTCCTAAAAGAACAGCAAGTTGATGCTCAACGATCTGCACACGTGATTCTGCAGCAATTTTTTGTTCACGTGTGGATTCCAGTAATTGTCTTTGCCGGAGAATATCCGCACTTCTGATTTGTCCGCTTCCAAAGCGTGTTTCGATAAGTTTGAGGACCTTCTGGTTTGTTTCAACCTGTTTTGTCAGTAGCTCCAGTTGGTTTTGAGCCTCGATGAGCTGAAACCATGTGCGTGTAATCTCAGCAGAAAGCGATATGGCAGCGGTCTGGTAATCTGCAAGAGCTGCCTTTGCTCTGTATCTTTCCGATTCAACCTGAGCCCGAATCCTACCCCACAAGTCAACCTCATAACTTGTCTCCATTCCTAACCGAAAACTCTGGTTTTGGATGTATTCGGACTGGTACTTGCTTATTTCTGTTTGGGCAGATGCATCCAGGGTAGGAAAAAAAGAAGACGATTCCCTGTCTACCACCGCCCGGGAAGCCTGTAAGCGCTGCCAGGCTGATTTCAGGTTAAAATTCGATGCCAGGGCGCTGTCTATTAATGTGTTTAGTGTTGGATCCTGAAAAGATGTCCACCATTTTTCTGATATTGTCTGAGAGCCGGACTCAGAAAAATTTTGGGTTGTATCTACCGCTATTTGAGTTGGTTGATGTTTGGTAGAACAGCTTGTCTGCAATATCAAAAAAGCTCCCAAACTAAAAATTATAGTCGAATGAATGCTTTTTTTGAGATTATGGACAAAAGTTGAAGTTAGGCTATTGCTCATAAGCAATTTAGCATGTTTTATATTAATATTGTCTAATTTCTTTATCAATCATATTCAACAAATTAAAAAATGAAAAGTTCATGGTTTCTGAAAAGGAAGATAGCTATTGGTAATACGTGTTGATTTGAATATTGGCAGAAAAAAGTTTGTATGTCTTTTCAGATTCAGAACTTATAAAACCAGCTAATCATGGGCACCGGAAAAGATCCTTTGATATCTCCAAAACTGGAAACCCCGGCAACGCAGATTTGAAAGGCTTTCCGGTCTGTGTTTTGAAAACGTACGCCGGGCATCAGAAATAAAGCGGTTGTATGAGCATTTTTGTCTCTTGTAATGGTTGAGATATAGTTTGATGAAGTTTCATCAAATTCGGTTTCTGTTGAGACATTTTCAAAACTAAAATAGCCAATCATTGAGTCAAACACGAAGCTTGACTTTGCCCCAATCTTAAAAATTCCGGCAACCGAAAAGATAGGACCATGGCTGGTGTTGACAGGTTGTGGATTTTTGTCTGCTGCTGCATCATATTCGTTTTCATTATAAACTCCCTCTGCCGGTTCGGTATTACCAGTCTGTAAATAAGCATATCCTCCTGAGAAGGTTAGGTTCTTTTTCCTGCTACCAAAGGTTATGTTGAGCCAGTGCAGACCTCCGTAGCCCTTGAAATTATTGAGGTAACCTGAAGTCCCCAAAAGAGTTCCAACAGAAATATTCACCTTTGATTCCTTTGCCAGGAACGAATATTTTGTAGCCAGGGCTACCGGACTGGCAATCCAGGTGGCCATTATACCCACATTCAAATGATCGGTTACTGCCAGGTGTGCCTCTGGCCCATAAAGATTCAGCATGCCATAATTCTCGCTCTTTTTAATTGGCAAAGCGTTCGTGGTAAAAGAGTACCGGGTGGTAAAAGGTCCTGTAGTTCGGTATTCATCAAAGACAATTGATTCTTCATCGACAATTTCATGTATGCTTTTTATTTCATATTTTGGAATGTAAACCAGTCCAATCTTTTTGGTATAGATAGCCAAATCACGACCATCATCACTTTTTATTTCTCCGATGTATTCAACACCATCATGCCGGGTAATGAGATACGTTTTTCCTTCTTCAAAGCCATGTTCACTGTATGAATACGTGTTTTTTTTATCTGTGCGTTTATCGTCTTCCTGGGCTGATACTATCAGCACGCAAAGGCACAAAAACAACATTGCTGCCAACGATTTCATTGTCCTGAAGAATTGGTTATCATATATTTCTAAAGATACAAATTAAAAAGCTCGAAGTCAATATTTTATAAGGTTTGCTTGACATGGGAAAGATTGTTTCAGAGAATTTAAAAAGCTTAAATTGTTAGGAGAAGCTTCAAATTCAAATATTTTTTTACCAGCACCTTACGATAGATAAACTAACTGATTAAAATATCAGTCAAAAAAATTAGAATATTATAATTATTTTAGCAGAAAAATTTAAACAGTTGGATTTTAAAGCAGAAGCCCACAATCCACATATTAAGCATTAAAACAAAAAAGAGATATTTATCCCTAAATTTTAACATCACCCCAAAACTCTTATCATGAAAAAAATCATTACAGTTTTTCTTTTATTATTACCCGGTTTTTTACTGGCACAGACAAGCATTTATGACATTCAGTACACAACCACAGCCGGTGATGGCACCTATCCTTCATTGTATAATTATCAGACTGTTACAACAGGCGGAATTGTGACAGCCAATAATTTTTCCGATGGCAGGTATTTTA
>CAYWSJ010000127.1:0-7502 GCA_964461045.1 uncultured Bacteroidales bacterium
GCCCTAGCTCTGGAGATGCAGAGAGCACATATGCCATCGCTACGAAAAATAATTTTAAAATGATGTGGCAAATCATCACGACTTTTCAGGATTCAGGCAAGTCGGATAGGCAACAGGATAGCAAACGAATCATAGAAATGAATGCATTTTGCTATACAGAAGCATCCGGCTGGCAACCAAAAAGATGTGCCATTGAGGTTCTGCCTGGCATAAGTCCCTTGCGTGTGGCCATCACCAACGAGATATGGCGTAAGAGACTTTTTCCGGAACTTCAGGAGCAATATCTTTTTCCGCTTGAGCGAATTCATATTGTCACCCCCCAGAATAATAATTCTCCAGATGTCCCCCAAGAAATACAAAGAGGTATTCAGGAGCTTCCTGTTAACATCCGTAAACTGGCTAAAATAGATTTTAGGGAGGATTTTATCATACTCATTTTACCGATTTTAAACCAAGACGCCAAGATATATATCGCCAGTCAAAACAATCCCCCACATCAATTAGTTGCAGTCTACTTGATCGATAATAAAGCTGACCATGCGCTTATAAATTACACGGATCAGATTTTGTCCTCAGGCAGCCCTTGCACTTTTTCATCAGTCTATGAAGCAGCCAAGGAGATACATTTAGAGAATTTGGTGGCATAACTCTTTTGTCGGAAAAATTTCTATCAATTTATAAAAAATCAAAAAGGGGTTTAATGATGAAAGAACTATGGCAGGTTCGTCTCCGTTTCGAAAAAGCAATTATGGATAGTCAACTCCCTCAGTTTCAATTGTTTCATAAGGCCGGCACCTGGTTTTTTCAGGGCTGGGAGAAAGGCATGCGGAAAGAACCAGCGTATCAATTAAAATTGATAATATCGGAACATTACCCTGATAAAATGCCGGAGCTTTATATAACTTACCCTACTGTTCTGCCTAAATATAAAAACTATGGAACTATCAACGAGGAAAGCAGTTCTCACCAATTTCACACTTGCCAGAATGGGCCAGACGGATGCGTTCAGATATGTCATTTTAAGTCGACTATATGGGATGCCTCCAAAACCTGTGTAGGGGTATTTATCAAGGGTATCCTTTGGCTTTTGTCTTATGAATTGCACTTAATTAACGGCAAAAGCATAAATGATAATTTACTATACATAAAAAGGAGACAAGAAAATGCAAACAGAACCTGAACGCATCGAGGAGTTAATGAAAATTTACCGTCAAGGGGAAAGTGAAGGCCGTGAACTTGGTTATGATACTTTAGATAAAATTTTTACAGAGATCCCCCCAGATGATGATTCTGGCCGCTATATAAAAATGCCACCATCCGACTCTGATTTATGGGGCTTAGAGGAAGATAAACCAATTATTGTCCTTGGGGGTGAGGTATTAGAATCGATTCAGTCAGATTCTGATGTGAGATGTCTTTTTTCAAGTTTTGATGAAGGCACTGTTTTTTCGCTTATTGAAAGGCATCAGTCAAAGATTAGAGCAACTGGGACAGTATATATAAACACAAGGAAAAGAAAAATCAAGGTGTCTGATATCGGACAAAAGGATGATGTGGTTAGAGTGTTCATCACTCCGATGGCATTAGGAGAAAATTTTACTGCTGCTAAAAACGCTGCATCAGAAGGATTTGTGAAACACGATACATACTGGCGAAAAGTAAACGTCGAAATCACGCCGATCAAAAAAGAAATGTTTTCCAAATACGGCGGTTTAATTGAAACTGATGTATTGGCTGATAAAAAGGTTGGAGGTTTCGGACTCGGATCGGGAGGAGCTACAGTAGTTGAAGGAATAGCAACTGCCGGAGTATCAAACTGGGTACTTATGGATGATGATCGATTAGAGGTTCGCAATGTTTCCAGGCATATCGCTGGTTTATCTCACGTTGGCCGCTATAAGACAAATATAATGGCAGATTTCATCCGGGAGCGCAATCCTTACGCAACTATCGAAACTTATGAAGAAAAAGTGTCATGGGACAATATCGAGAAAATTCGAAGTATTATTAAAAAAGTGGATTTAGTGCATTGCGGTACAGATGAGGGAGACTCAAAACGCATTATAAACCGCTTGTGTGTCGAGGAAGAAACGCCTTGTATTTTTGCAGGCGCCTTTCGCAGGGCTTACGGTGGACAAGTATTTTTTTATAAGGCACTCAAAGATTCTCCCTGCTATCAATGCGCTCTTTCACTTATGGATAAAAAGGACAAGGAAATTTCTAATCCGGAACAAGCAAATGGAATAGCCTATTCCGATCGTCCAGTTCCAGTGGAGCCGGGACTCTTAATAGATATCCGAGCAATATGCCTGATGGTGGTTAAATTAGCCATTCAGGCACTTCTGAAAGACAAACAAACGACCTTACGTTCTCTGGACGATGATTTAATCAGCCCTTGGTATATTTGGTTGAACAGAAGAGAAAAAGGCAGCCCTTATGAATGGATAGAACCGCTTGGATATAATGTGGATGGGATGCACATTCTTCGTTGGTATGGAGTTGACTTAAAAAAATATGAAAAATGTCCAGTCTGTGGCGATTTTGAGGGAATAATGGCTAAAGAGAAAGGCGTTGATTTATCAGCTTTCCGTTTGTGATGACACTATTTCTGCAACATAAACCATGACGGATGAAGAGTTAGAAAATATGTCGCATTTAACACATACCTACTTCATTAACGAAATACCGGATCCTTTTTATTCAAAATATATCACAATGGCCGGCGGGGACGTTCTGGACGCGGCTGGACGGGATTTCGAGCACCTTTTGCGCACTCTGGCCAATCTACCCCCAGAATCAATGAGAATGTCAATAAGATTTATGTTCAATCCACAAGATGCAAGAGGAGACAATCAATCAAGATTGGCCATTTATCTTATGGTGAGTGCCCGCACCGAAGATGTTGAGGAATGTATCCGCATCTTGTTGGAAAACGGCCCCATCACTCGATTTTACAGTCTTGAGCGAATTGGACAGGAACAAATGTTCTCACAGGATATAAAAGCGGACTGTCACATTATCCGGGAAGAAAATATCATTAAGCCTCTATATGGGCGAGAGTTTAATATCAACATACCTGATTATTATTATACGATTAAGCCATTGAAGCCCGATATCGGCAATGATTTTATGGGTCTTGATCGTATACTGAACGATATTTCTGAAGGCGTCGTTATAGATATTAGCGTTGCACCGACTGATATTTCAGATGAGCTGGCAGCACACTCCCACTATTTGTCACGCCTGCAATCCATTAATAGAAAATGGGATACTGATAATGATGGCATAGAGCTACAGGATTTTTTTGGAGAAGACAAATTTTCTATTCGTTCGCAATGGCAAGAAAATCTTCAGCCACTTCGGTATAGTGATCCATTAGCCGATGATATCTTGCGTGCACAACAAAGATTCCATGAGACCCTTCAATCTCCACATTTTTTATTCCAGATCAAAGTTGGTGCAAAACGGCCGGCAGTTGCTCAACTCATTGCATCTGTCATAGCAGAATCAGCCTTCGAAGAAGGTTCATATCGGCTTATATCATGCGAAAACGATAGAGAGCCTCTTAATAAACTTTGCAATGGCTCTCAAGAACTTCAACACTTCACTAAACCCATCCCAGAGGATCTTATTCAAGCAAGAGATCCAAAGTTTTATTCAGACTTTAAACGACTTGCCTCTATTGCGACAGCTGATGAACTGTTGGGGATATTCCGTTTGCCAGTAGCAACAATTAATTCCCCCCAATGTATTCGTAAAAACACGGATCCACGTATCAGGAGCATAAAAGATTCTATTTATTGGGGTCTGGACCAAGAAGGATCAAATTCCCCTATAAATATGGAGACTTCAAAATGTTGCAAGCATATTTTTGTAAGTGGTGTTCCAGGCTCTGGAAAAACTACCTGCATACAGCATTTGATGCTTCAGCTGCATCAGCAAAACATTCCGTTTATCACTTTTGAACCCGCTAAAACAGAATATCGGGTTCTGAAAACATTAAAAAATGCAAAAGACAAAAATGCACAAAGCCTTGCCAAGGCTCTTGAAGTCTATACTCTTGGCGCTGAAGATATTTCCCCCCTAAGGTTTAATCCACTTTGGATTCCCCCTGGAATTTCAAGAGACGAGCACATTGATAATCTTTTAGCGTGTTTTTTGGCTTCCATGCCCGTAGCTGAGGGGCCTTTGCCAGCTCTGTTGGGCGAAGCCCTGGAACGAGTATATGATGATCATCCAGACAATGATGATCCCCCAGTCATGGCTGACTTAATCGGTTCAGTCAGACAAGTGCTTTCTGAAAAAGGATATTCCGACGATACGAATTCCGACGTTCTTGCCGCTTTGGAAGTTAGGCTTGGAATGCTTACGAGGCGGGCTGTTGGCAAAGTGTTTCAATGTCCCCACAACAGCCCAAGCGTTGATCATTTGATGAATGCATCATCTGTTTTGGAATTTGATCGCCTTTATCCCACGCAGGCATGCCTCATTATTCTGTTTTATTTAACGAGCATCCGGGAGCATCTCAGAACAATGCAAAATCCCGGTAAAGGCCCTCGACTTGTTATCATCATTGAGGAAGCTCATAACATTGTTGGCAGAGCCGGCAATCCAGGGGCATCTTCTGATACCGCAGATCCCAAATCTTTTGCAGCCGAGTATATCTGCCGGATGTTGGCCGAACTTCGCTCTTTGGGGGTTTCAATTGTTATTGTGGATCAGCTGCCCACAGCAATTGCCCCAGAAGTAATAAAAAACACCTCAGCAAAATTGGCATTCCGGCAAGTGGCAATGGAAGACCGTGAAGATTTGGGCAATTCAATGCTTTTTGGCGATTTAGAAATTGAAGAGATAGCTCGTTTTAATACTGGCGAAGCTTTTTTCTATACCGAAGGTTTTTACCGACCGCGAAGGATAAAAACAGAAAACCTCCATGATCAATTTAATTTCAATGTTCCAGTTCAGGATAAAAAAATCCTCACCTATATACAAAATGACCCGTGGTTCATAAATACTACGACACAAAGAGTTGCAGCTGAGCTGGCCCAATTAAAAAAAAGTATCGACTTATTTGACAAGGAAAGATTGCACATTAATCGAGAGCTTGCATCATTGCTGGCTAAGCAGCCCCAGATACTTGGGGAGCCTAAGCAAGCAAAAAATATTAAAATGATTCGGGAACGAGGTGAGGAGGCTCATCAATTATATAAAAGGCTAAAACATCAATACCAAAATCTGATGCAAAATCCATTTAAGCAATACTTATATGAGGACAGCGTTGAAACTATCCAAGAACCGCTTGTCCATGCATTACGGGAAAATCTGGTTTATCGGATTAGAACCGTCATTCAAGCGGATGTAAAGCAATCGCTTGGAATTCTGGAGGCATTTATTGGACGTTGCTAAAAGTTTTTATAAAAGGAGGACGTGTTATGGCAAGGAAAAACCGGTTGGGAAGAAATGAAATTCAGCAACGGCTTGAGAAAAGCGGGCAGGATATGAGGGAAAAGGAAGCCATCCTCAATGATGATACAGAAGACATCGAGACTATTCGAAAAACTCTTGAGCAGCTTGAAGGCGGCACCAGTGAAGGATTTGAAGAGGTCGAAAAGGCGATAGAAAACGCAGAAGATGACACCACCGAAGCCTTTGAGAAAGAAGACAGCGAGCTTGAGCAAATTCAAAATGAAAGCAGTGAGTTTGGAGAAGAAATACAAGACAGCAAAAACCATTCTGAGTCGGATATCGGCAAAATTTCCGATGCGAGTGCTGAATTTAAGACAAATGAACCGGATAAGGAGTTTCTGCGGGCCAAAGAAGAAACTTTACGGGATATCGATCTCTTAAAAGAACAGGAAGACAAAGAGCGCCGAACAAGAGAAGAAAGTGACGCCATTCAGGAAAAACTCAAATCCAAAGTCTACAGCAAATAAAGGGAAATAATAGAATGGAACTTAATAATTATCGCGCTGAAGGATCCAAAAAAGAGCCCCCTATTTTCGATCCTAAAATAATGAATAAAGAGTTAAAAAAAACTGAAAAGTTGATTGAAGAATTAACGAACCGTCTGGCTTTGCCAGAGGTTGATGAACATGGATATTCTGAATGTCCTTTTGCCAGAGAGTTATATGAAGATAAAGAAGTTGCTGCACGGAATTTGGAAAAGCAGTTCATGCGGCTACAAGGATATTTAATGCCACTTGCAAATGAAATCGATCGATGCCGTAAAAACCTTGAAAAAATTAAAGCCGGAGGCGGGCAAATTCATAGCGGCGATGCCAGGAATGGGTATGAAAGGGCCAGGGCTGTGCAGCTGAAGGAATACAATGAACTTATTGCACTAAGGGTTAAAGCCTATGATCTGCTTGATCGAGCCACGAAATTATTAAAGGAGGCAAGCCAGAAAAATTGGCCTGAAAAGGAAATGCAAGATAACGAGCCGGAGGGTTTTCAATCCACTTCAGAAAGAAGAATTAACAACCTTATTGAAATGGGCCCAATAAAAGGCGTTTAAAAATGAATCAATCGTCAGACTTATTTTTTTGGGGCAAAGGTGGCCAAACGCCAGGTCTTGAAATCTACGACGCGTCAGTGGGCAAAACAATAGACATAATTAATTTGCCATCCGGAAATAGCTGCTATGCAATGGATATTGAGCCTGAAAATGGGGCCATAGCCATGGGTACCAAAGGCGGATTAATTTTTATCTGTGACAAGGATAGGAAAAGTCCGCTGGATAAGACCCAGCCTTATTCAAAGCTGATTCAAGGCGCTCCTGTCTTGTCCGTCAGCTGGGTTGAAAGATCGATTTTGGCGGCAGGTGATAATGCCGGCAGGATTCTTCTGTGGGAAACCCAAAAAGAGAATCCTTCGCCAAAAATACTCCATCAAACGGACACAGCGGTTTGCGCTCTTGAAAGTGCAAATAGCGGTTATTTAGCCAGCATGACATCTGATGGTGTTTTCCAACTATGGGATGTTGTGGCCGGATTTTCAACGTACAGCAAATGTGTATGCAGTCCACCGTCAATTGGTGGTCTTGTGCAAATGGTCTATTGGTCAAATGCATATGTCTTTGTTTGTCCTGGCACCGGTGGTGAGCTGAACTTGCTTAGCCCTGAAGCGGACATTGCAAAAACGTTGTTTGCACATAGCCATGATTATTATGCCCTGTCACCATATGGGGATAAGTTAATAACCGTTGGTATGTTGGACGGCCAATTGAAAATTTGGTCGGCAAATTCAGAACAGCCTGAAGTTACGATGAGAACACCCAAAAACATAATCGCTGCTTGCGTCAAGGAAGGCACGCCACCCAAAATCATTTTAATCGAATCAAATGGCAAAGCCGGGCTTTATGTAATAGAAGATGGCAATTTAAAAAGAGATGCCTATTTGGAAGGCCGAAATTACCGAACAGTGACTTGTCATCCATCACTCAATAATGACTGCATATTCCGGATGATTTCGGCCACCGATTCCGATTCATCTCGGCCACCAAT
>CAYWSJ010000128.1:0-7445 GCA_964461045.1 uncultured Bacteroidales bacterium
CAATGGAGACAGCTACTTCCAGAAAGTTCCTATGGTAGAGGTCTCCGTGAATCCTGATAAGGTTATGAAAATTAACACCGGGAATAATACAATTAAGTTGAACTATAAAAACGAGTTTGTTGCATTCTCCCGTCAGTTAAAAGAAAGGATTGATCTGTCAGAAACCGAAATGGTCTTTGCCGGTTATGGAATTGTTGCTCCTGAATACAAGTGGAATGATTTTAATAATATTGATGTAAAGGATAAGGTGGTGGTTGTTTTTGTGAATGATCCGGGCTATGGAAGAGAAGATACAGATTTTTTCACAGGCAATGCAATGACTTATTACGGCAGGTGGACATACAAATATGAAGAAGCTGCCCGGCAGGGCGCCAAAGGATTGTTGATTATCCATGAAGATGGTCCGGCCGGCTATCCCTGGAGTGTAGTTTTGAACGGCGCTGTTATTCCCAAGCTTTATCTGAAACCTGAAAACAAGTACTTATCCAGGTGCAAGCTGGAAGGGTGGCTTACATACCCGGCAGCAGAAAAATTATTCAGTGAACTGGGGTATGATCTCAAAAAATTGAAAAGACAGGCACGGCAAAAAGATTTTGAGCCTTTTGAGATGAACGCCGGACTGAGCCTTTCTATGAAGAGCAAACACCGATTTGATACTTCCCGGAATGTGATTGGATATATTCCCGGGACTGACCGTAAAGATGAATACATTATCTATTCCGCCCACTGGGATCATCTTGGTGTGGATTCAACCCTCAAGGGAGATCAAATCTATAATGGAGCGGTAGACAATGGTACTTCACTAGCATGGATGATGGAAATTGCCGAAGCTTTCCAAACGCTGAAAGAGAAACCCAAACGATCGGTAGTTTTCCTTTCACCTACAGCAGAAGAGCAAGGTTTGCTCGGAGCAAAGTATTACGTGGAAAATCCTGTTTTCCCACTCGAAAAAACTGTTGCCAACATCAACAACGATTTGATGCTGCCCTATGGCAGTTATAAAGATGTGATGATAACAGGCTACGGGAAATCAGAACTGGAAGACTATGTAGCAAAAGCAGCAGAAAAGTTTGACAGGTATATCTATCCCGATCCAAACCCGGAGACAGGTATGTTTTACAGGGCTGACCATTTTGCTTTTGCCAGGGCAGGAGTACCGGCGCTTTTTGCAAGGGGTAATTGCGATTCGCGAAAACATGGCAAAGAATGGGCTGCCAAAAAAGAAAAGTTCTGGCTGGAAAAAAGGTATCACAAACCCAGTGATGAGTATAACCCTAAAACATGGGACCTATCGGGCATAAGAGATGATGCCAGGTTGCTTTTCCAGGTTGGTTATGAATTGGCCAACGACACCATATTTCCTGAATGGAAAGAAGGAGCAGAATTTAAATCAGTAAGAGAAAAAATGATGAAACAATGATAAAAGAAACGATCAGATTATTTTTAATTGGTCTTTTTGTGATGACAGGCACACTGTCTTTTTCACAAGACCTTGCAGCCTTTACCGATTACAGAGACTATTTCTATGTGTTCGATGAAGGGAGTAGTAAAATGATAGAGCATCATCCTGTACGAAGCTTTAAAGTTGCTAAAAATGGTATCGCTTATATAGCAAACGATCAATCGTTAAAATGGTATTCTGATGGAGATACAAGAGAAATTTCGAAAGTGATTGAGGATTATGATGTAACGGAAAATTTGTTAATCTATTCTTTTGGTCAGAATTTGTTTGTTTTTGACGGCGAAGAAAAATATTCCCTTTCAATAAATTGCATAAATTATGAAGCAGACAGTGGGATTGTAGCATATTATGATAGGGCAGACAGGATGTTTGAGGTTTTTCAGGATGGAGAAATATATGAACTTGAGAGTGCGCTTACACGGAATAAAGTGTCTGACTTTCAGGTGGGAGATGGACTCGCAGTTTACCTGGATGCCAATGGCTACCTGAAGAGTTTTGTGAATAAAGAAAAAAATGAATTAATGCTCGCGCAGGGCAGACCCTCTTATAAAGCAGACCGCAACTTAATTGCTTATTACGATCAATCTTCTTCTGTTTTTAAAGTTGTTTATAAGAATCGTACTTATGATCTGATGTACTTTCATCCTGTTGATTACGATCTGGCTGATGAAAGAATGGTTTTTGTGGATAACAACGATTATTTCAGGATTTTTGAAAAGGGTGAGATAAGAGATGTTAGTTCTTTCCGGCCGCGTTTTTATCATCTGGAAGATAAACTACTGATTTTTGAAGAACAGGGCCACTTGAAAGTTTATCAAAAAGGGAGAGTCTATTCGCTTGAAAATTATATCCCGCACAAGATGAAGTTTCATTACAATGCATTAGCTTATCTTGACCAGCAAAGCCATTTAAAGATTTTTTATAATGGCAAAGTTCGCACAGTATCTTATGAACCGGTAAATGATTTTGATGTTTTCTGGGGCGTGGTTTGGTTTAATAAGGGTGTAAATACGAATAAAGTGTTTTATAAGGGAAAAGTTTATTGATTTGTTAACTTTTTATCTTTTTATAGCAGGGTCTGCTGATGTTTTTAATTTGTAAAAGAATCAAACTTCTACAATTTCACCACCCGTCAGGTATTTATTGCCACCCAGATGGTATAGCAGGTTATTGGCTGCATCCTGTTTCCAGCAGTTTTTCTGAAAATCAAAAGCATCTTCATCTGCCCTGGCATGGACTACTTTGCCCACAAAGAAAGTATGATCTCCGGTTACAAACTGGTTCTCTACTTTACATTCAATAATACCTACGCATTCCTTGATTCCAGGCGAATCAATTTTTTCGGAGGACTCTTCGTGTAAATTAAATTCCTTGTATTTATCGGTATCCCTGCCGGAAACCCTGCCGCATCCATGCACTTGTTGAAGGAGTCTTTTAGCAGGAATATTGATCACAAATTCTCCTGCCTGTTCAGTCAAATGATGTGAATATCTTTTAAAGCCTATAGAAATGCCCAACAGTTTCGGATTAATGCTCAAAGGTGTCTGCCAGGCAAGTGTAATAATATTGGCTGGGTTATGGTTTAAGGGTTTCATAGAAGCAAGAACAACACAACCGGGGTTGATCAGGCTGGTTGATTTGCTGATAGGTACTTCTTTCTTCGGGTTAGGCATATAAACTTCTGTTTTCGGGGTTTCCAACTGGTAACAGAGCCAAAGGTAATAAATTTTCAAGATTGAACAGATCCTTTACCATCGCTTCATCAAAAGCTCCGACCATCACTGTTCCAAGTTTCAGATCAACTGCTTCCAGGTAAATATTCTGTGCGGCTGCACCTGCTTCCATGTTTGCATAGGCATTCCACTTTCCCGGATAACGATCTTTAATAACCTCGTTGTTAAAGGCAATCAGAATGGTAAAACTGGCGTTTTTGATAAATTCCTGGTTCCAGGTGGCTTCAACAATCGATTCGCTTATATCTGATTCCGAAATCTTTTGAAGCGCATGTTCTTCTATTTCATAATGATAAATTCCTGGTTCAAGACTGTCAATTCCATCCTTGTGCACAGCAAGGTATATTTCAAGAGGAAATGAGGAACCAGCAGAGGGTGTGGTTCGGTGGTTTTTATTTTTTTTGTCTGTTAACCCCTGGCTGGCCCATAATATGTTTGAGAGCTCATTGAGTGTAAGTAATCTTTTCTTATAATTTCGGCATGAAACCCTTTTTTGCATGGTTTCGTTGAGCGAAAGCCTTCCCTTAAGCGATCTTGTGGGTAAATCAATTCTTTTCATAAAATCTTATTTTTTAAACTATTTAACAACAAAGTTATTTCTTTGTTTATGGTTTGCAATAAAACCAGAATCCCATAATAGATTTAAAATGAAATTTATGCCATACGCAGACTTAAATTTATTATTCTGCCAGCATAAAAAACTTCGTTTTTTAAAGGAGTATCTTTTCTAAATCTTTTTATTACTTTTCGTCTACAAAGTATCTTTGAAATTATTAATTTAGCAAATACAGCGTGCTGTGTTAAGTGCCTGATAATAAGCTTTTAAGTTTTGGTTGTATGATAGACAGGGAAACCATAGAAAGGATAATTGAAACAGCGGATATCACCGATGTTGTGCAGGATTTTGTGAATCTCAAGAAACGAGGGGCCAATTACCTGGGTTTGTGTCCTTTCCATAATGAAAAAACTCCTTCTTTTACGGTTTCTCCATCTAAAGGAATTTTTAAGTGTTTTGGATGCGGAAAAGGTGGTAATGCCATCAATTTTATCATGGAGCACGAACACATGAGCTACCCTGAGGCACTGAAATATCTTGCTGATAAATACAATATCGAGATTAATGAACAGGAGATATCTGCCGAAGAGGTTGAAAAAAAGAATTTGGTGGACAGTCTGATGATTGTTACAAATTTTGCCGGCAAACATTATATCGAAAACCTGAAAAATACGGACGAAGGAAAGTCTGTTGCCTTGAGTTACCTGAAAGAACGGGGCATAAGGGAAGACATGATAGAGCGGTTTCAATTGGGTTATAGTTTGGATCAGTGGGAAAGCTTTACACGAAAAGCCATCCAAAAAGGTTTTAAACAGGAATTCCTGGAGAAAACCGGATTGACCATTGTTAAAGAGGATAAGCGCTATGACCGTTTCAGAGGGCGAATTATGTTTCCTATTCAAAGCTTGTCAGGCAACATCATTGGTTTTGGAGGCCGCATACTGAAAAAAGATGAGAAATCGGCAAAATATTTGAATTCCCCGGAATCAGAAGTTTATCATAAGAGCAAAGTCCTTTACGGGATTTATCACGCTAAAAAGTCAATAACACGCAATGAAAAATGTTACCTGGTGGAAGGGTATACCGATGTAATTGCATTGCACCAGGCAGGAATTGAAAATGTTGTGGCTTCTTCAGGTACTTCTTTAACAGAGGATCAGATCCGGCTGATCAAAAGATTTACTCCCAATGTAACGATTATTTATGATGGTGATACTGCAGGAATTGAAGCTTCCCTGAGGGGAATTGATATGGTGCTGGAACAGGGGATGAATGTGAAAATATTGTTGCTGCCGGAAGGAGAGGATCCTGACTCTTTTTCAAAGAAACAAAATGCCTCGGACCTGAAGAACTATATTGATGAACATGAAGAAGATTTTATTACTTTTAAAACAAAGTTGCTTTCCGAAAAGGCTAAGAATGACCCGGTAAAAAAAGCAAACCTTATAACAGAAATTGTTCGTTCAATTTCTATGATTCCCGAAGGAATTACGCGTTCAGTCTATATTAAAAACTGCAGCACCATCCTCGACATTGATGAGAAAATTTTATATTCAGAAACTAATAAAATCCGCCGGGGAAGAGCCAAACAAAAATTTAAAAGGGAAAAGATTAAAGAGGAAAAGGAGCGCAAAAATAACCAGGCACTGACATCTGTTCCTTCCTTTATTACCGATGTTTATTCAGAGACACAGGAAAAAGAAATCATACGGCTGATGCTGATGTATGGGGATCAGGAGCTTTACTCTGAGAAAAAAGATAAATACTCGGAACCACAGATAATTACAGTTGCTCAGTATGTGATTAAAGAAATTTTGAACGATGAATTAGAGTTCAAAAATTTAATTTATAAAAAAATATTTGAAGAATACCTGGAGTTCATTAATAAAAGGACTCACCCGGAGAAAACTTATTTTATTTACCACAGTGATGAAAATGTGAGCAAATTATCAGCAGATTTGCTTTCACCTACTTATGAGATCAGCGACTTTTTTAAGAAGAGAAGCGGAGTGAGGGTAGAGACCGAAGATATGAAACTTAAATTGCTGGTTCCTGAAGCCATTATTGCTTATAAACGGAAGATTCTTGAGAAAGCTCAATCGGATAAAGTAACTGAGCTAAAGCAGGCACAGGAGAAAGGCTTGTCAGAAGAAGAAATGAACAACCTGCTCAAGGAACACCAGGCCATTACCAACGCCATCAATTCAATCTCTAAAGACCGGGGCTGGGTGGTTTTTCGTTGATTTTATCAATATGGTTTATCCTCTGTCCATTAAATAAATAGTATAACTGCCTAATTAAGAAAAATCAAAACGGTTTCTAAGTTTACCATACATAGGGTTTGCTGAAAAAAATAAATACGTTGTATGTAATGGCAAGAAGTGGCTATTTTCATAATGATAAAGTTTAAAAATAATTGTATATTTGAATAAAATGCATGGATATGAATGACTCTTCCCGGATATTTGCATATTTAACGAAAAATAAATATCGATTAATGAGAAAGTACCATCTCACTAAGATTGGAGTTTTTGGTTCAATTGCAAGGGGTGATGAGTCAGACCAAAGTGATATTGACCTCATTGTCGAATTTGATGACCAGGTTAAAGATTTATACTGGATAAAAGAACAACTACGTGCTGAGATTAATAGGCAATTTAAACGACCCGTAGATATTTGCCGGGAAAAGTATATTAAACCAAGAATTAAGAACCATATATTATCACACGCTCGTTATGTCTAAGATGTCTCATAAAGATTTTGCATCTGTTGTTTCAATATTGGATTCGATTGAAAAAATATTGGAATACACCTCAAAATTTAATAATCCCGATGAGTTTTACGAAGATACAAAGTCTTTTGATGCTGCTATGATGAATTTTATTGTAATTGGAGAGATGGCTGATAAGTTATCCGATGAAATAAAAAAAGAGACTGCCGATAGAGTTGATTGGCGTAAAGTGGGTTGGATTCAGAAATATTATTGCCCACAATTATTTTGGGATTGATGCAGAGGAAGTTTGGCAAATAATTCAGAACAGCCTGATTGGATTAAAAGAGACTTTAAATGATTATGTTGACTAGTCTTACGTGCAAATAGCCACTACCTAAATAGGCTGTAATGCGCCATGAGGGCGGGTTTACAGTGTCTAAAGTGGTCGCTTTTAGTAAGTTTTTACGGCACGGCGCATTACAGCTATACGTTTGTTAAAACAGTCCTTTTTTATCCGGATTCTGTATAATCAACACGGGAATTTCCTTTTCAATTTGTCTGAAATTTTCAGTTATATTCCCCAGCAGAGAGGTAACTTTATTGGTATTGCCTTTGGCTCCTATAACAATCATGGATGCGTTTAAGGTTTTTGCTTTTTCGTAGACCTTTTTAGCCTGGTTCTCTGCTTCTGCTTCGACTGTAAAGTAAAAATTTACTTCTTTTTCTTTAATGTCTCTTTTTTTTAGAAATTTTTTGAATTTTTTCTGTGCTTTATTTCCCAGTGCACTATAGGCCTGAAGTGTAGAAGCAGGGAAATAACTCTCACTGGTATCAAAAATGTAATAGCAACTGAGTTTCTTTCCTGTTTTTCGTGCAAAATTGTTTGCCAGTGCGAATGCTTTCTCTGATTCTTTTGAAAGGTCTATTGCACAGAAGATATTCTCGAATGAAAGTGGGGCATCCTGAGGTACGAACATGATG
>CAYWSJ010000129.1:0-7308 GCA_964461045.1 uncultured Bacteroidales bacterium
ATAAGGAACTTGATCCTCCAAAGAAGATCAAATCTATAGAAGATATAAACAAAGCCGGATACGTTGGGTTCTAATACGGAGGCTACGGCACAATTTTATTTCAAAGTTTCTATCGTAAAAAAAGCTGTCGAAAAATCGACAGCTTTTTGAATTATTGGTGACAATCAATTATTAATATACTTGAAAAACTGAATCATTTCATCTTCTCTTCGTAAATTAATATTGTTCTCTTTCATATAATCGAGATATTCAGATTTTTTATCTTTGAAATAGAGTTTTAAGAATTTTCTTTTTCTAAAAGATTCAATTTCAAAAACTTCATCTTTAAGTTCCATTAAGTAAAGATCATCGAGTCTTTCAAAACGAGGAGGCTTATATGAATCATATCCTGTCTCAGGTGGTTCAGCTTCCCTGTAAACTGTTTTCATTTTTTTAAAAAGAGGGTATTCACCTTCAACTAACTGAATCACATAGCCTTTCTTTGTTTGGCCATCTTTGTTTATATACTCCTTGTATTTAAATACTTTGTTTAAATAATTGATATACTCAATATTTTTATTTGTTTTTAATAAGTAGACATCATCCCATATTTCCATTTCAAACCGATCGCTTAGCATGTTATACCGCAAAGAGGCCCTTATTTTTTTCTCTTCTTTTGCATAAGATATCAGTCCTTTTTTGAATTCTTTTTCCATATATGGGTTTCCCTTAATACTTTCATAATTGTAATCTTCTTTTTTATCTCTGAGGGCAGAATTCAGATACTTAATTTTTGAGACATCAATTATTTGAGCGCTTACTATCCCTGGCATAACAAAAATTGCCAGAAGCATTATTATTATTACCTTTCTTTTTGAAAACATATCATTTGATTTTGGTTTAACCTAGTTTTTAATAGTCATTTCATCAATCAGCCAGTCGACTTCCCCGTATTTATCGAGGATAAAAAGCAAGTAGCGGATATCAGTACAAACAGTTTTTTGCATTCCTTCTTCAAATTCGATATCGCCTGTCATTCCTTCCCAGTTGCTGTCAAAAGCCAGCCCTATAAGTTCTCCTTCTCCGTTCATAACCGGGCTGCCTGAATTTCCGCCTGTAATATCGTTGTTGGTAATAAAGCATACCCTCATTTCACCATCTACTCCATATCGGCCATAGTCTCGGTTCCTGTATAATTTTTTTAATTTTTCAGGAACGACAAATTCATAGTTGTCGGGGTCTTCTTTTTCCATTACCCCCTGCAGGGTAGTGTAATAATTATACCTGACAGCATCTTCGGGTTCATACCCCCCGACAGTTCCGTAAGTAAGCCTCATAGTAAAATTGGCATCGGGGTAGAAAGTTTTGTCCTCCTTCATTTTCATTACTCCATCGACAAATAATCTTTGTCCTTTTTGAAGTTTTGAATCAAACTGGCTTGATTGCCTGTTTAGTTCCCTGTATTTATTGAAAACTGACTGCGACAATTTATATACCGGATCATTTTTAAGCTTTTCATTATCCGGATCTTCAAGAAAATCCATAAACTTTTCTTTATCTGTAAATATGGATTCACTGTATAATGATTCTACATATTTTTCAACATTTCCATCGTATTTTTCAATATTATCGGCAAATACAGAAGGATAGAAATCCTCGGTGATATCCTTTTTGAACAATGAAAAAAGTGTTTTTGCTATTTCCTTATCGGTTGGTTTGTGATAATCCCTGAAATGTTTTTTACCTGTCTCTTTAAGTTTATTTTTAGCCTTAGTTATTTCTTTTTTATTGAATAACCTTTTAAAGAAAGGCATTTCCAGTTTCTTTTTTAAATTGTTGGCATTGTTTGCAAATAGTGTAATTTCAGGACCAATCAGCATTGTTTCCAGTACATATTGTGAAGCATTTTTATATTCTTTTCGGTTTTTATAAGCTTCTCTGATTAGTTCAAGGGCTTCTCCGTATTTCTCTTCTCTTTCTTCATTTCCTGTAACCCATTCAATAAAATTCTGTTCTAATTTTTTTCTTTTTGAAACAAGATCGATTCTTTCAAATCCTTCCATCTGCCCGATAGAATATTTCCAGTAATTGCTGGTGCCTTTGTATTTTGAGGAATACATGATTCGGAGTTCGGGGCTTTTATTCATTGTTTCTTTCATGATATCCAGTTTTTTGCCCCTTATATTAATTCGGTTGGGGTGCTCAATTATTTTCAGTTCTTTTATTCCATATGATGTCATGAAGCGATCGGTATTTCCCGGATATCCCATAATCATTGCAAAATCATCCTCTTCAACACCTTCCAGTGAAACCGGTAAATGATGTTTCGGCTGATAGGGTATATTTTCTTCGGAATATTCTGCAGGCTTACCGTCAGGAGACATGTATACCCTGAACATTGAAAAATCTGCTTTATGGCGTGGCCACATCCAGTTGTCTGTAAGACTTCCAAAATCTCCTATTGATGTTGGAGGCGAAGCTACCAGCCGAACATCTTTGAAAGTTTCATACACCATCAAATAAAATTCGTTTCCGCTATAGAACGGGCGAACGCTTGCGTCGTAGTGATTTCCTTCTTCAGCTTGTTTTATAAGCTTATTGCTGATTTCTCTAATTTTGGCGCTTCGTTCCTGTTCTGTCATTTCAGGAGTAAGCTGAGAGTTGATTTTGTTAGTTACGTCCTTTATTCTTTTTAAAAACTTAACGGAAAGACCGGGGTTGGGGAGTTCTTCATCCATTGATTTTGCCCAGAATCCATTTTTTAAATAATCGTTCTCAACCGTTGAATGAGATTGTATCTGGCCGTATCCGCAATGCATATTGGTGAGCAATAGTCCTTTATCGGAAATAATTTCTCCTGTACATCCTCCTCCAAAAACAACGATGGCATCTTTCAGGCTTGATTGGTTAATGTTGTATATATCTTCCGGGCTCAGTTTAAGTCCCATTTCATTTAATTTACCGTAATTAAGTTTATTAAGTAAATTAACCATCCACATTCCTTCGTCTGATCTGAGAGATTTAGGTAATATAAAAGCAACAATGAGGAGTAATGTAATTATTTGTTTTTTCATGATTTAGTTATTTTTTTAATTTAATATTTATTATTAGGACTTACTCAAAGTTAATAATGTTTAAGTGAAATATTGAAAGTTTTTTATAATTTTGAATATCATCGTTTAAGTATAACGGATGTTTTTTAAAAGAAGTATTATATTATTTATTGTTTAACGACAGACTTTTCAAAATATTTAGATTTGCGGATTTAAAAAAGAGAAAAATGAAATTAAAAATTACCAAAAGAGATGTCTTTGCTTTTATCCTGGGAATTATTTTTACCTTTTTCCTGGATTTAATTTTTAACTGGAGTGAACATATTGAAGCTTTTAAAGCAGGACTGAGAGGAGAGCCTTACAGCCAGGTTGAGAATATCAGGTGATTAATGTAAGGAGGAAACAGAGGCACCAGTTCTGTTATTACCTGGTGCCTTTTGTATGTGTTATTGGTGTCTGTGATATATTTTGCTTACAATACGCCAACCCTCTTCGAATTTGTAAAGCTGGAGATAATCAGTAAACAGTTTTTTATCTTTCTGATACAGCTCAATTTTTGCCATGGCAGCGTTACCTGTTATATCAATTGATTTGTACTTACAGGTTATTTTTTCTTCTTCAGGTCTTCCTTCGGGGTGCTTTTTCTTTCTTGCTTCTACACTGTTCACCCAGCTATAGATAGGAAATTTGGTTAGTGCATTATTTCGAACCCCCAGCAGATTAAATCCCGGGTGAAAGCCTGCTTCAATTTCATCTATAGTGCTCACATAATTTTGTAAACCATCTACATAAGCTGTTTGAATGACCTGTTTAATATTTTCTTTTTCTTCTGCCTGCTCCTGGGCATTTGCAGTAAATACTACAATTGTAAGTGCCAATAATAAAGTTAAATTTTTCATAGTTTAATTGTTTGGTTTATAATATTTTAACTATTTATAAGATCTTTTAATTTATCAGGAATTGGGGGCAATTCATAATTTTCAGCCTGTATCTTTTGATAACTAAAGATAAAAAAAACAGGCCCATTTTTTATACATTCTTTTAATTTTTTTATTCCCAATTGTTGTTCAATATGAAAAGCCATAAACATTGGTGGAATACAAGTATATTTTTCCCAGTACTTTCCATAGGTTCCTTTAAGTATGCGTTTTTTTCTTTTTTCAGGATCAATATCGGGGTTAAACATAGAATCTGCCTGGTTTGATAAAATTTTGAAAGCTTCTTTTTCTTTATCTCTTAAATTTTGGATTTTATGATAGTTTTTAGTCAGGTTTTCTTTTTCTGCAATATAGTGTGCCATACCTTCATTTAGCATAAGCTTTAAGGTTGCATAACTCAGCTTATCCATTTGTGGAGATTCCCATGTTTCTTTGTTGTAACCTGAGAAAATGGCATGAAAGAGTTCATGAGCCATTACATCCTGAAGTGTTTTTATTTGTTGATCGAGAGAACTCCCATAGTTTTTATGTGCCAGTGTTAAGTTAAAAAGCATTGCGGGTTTTCCAGTATCGGCAACCAGGTAACGATCTCCTTTCTTTATGTAATGAAAAGTCATAGCATCACCCCACTTCCAGCCGGTGAGGGTAAAAAACACATCAAAATTTTCAGATGGGGCATAATGATCCGGGAAGTACATGATAGCTCTTTGATATGCTTTACCTGACAGATCAGAATTTTTTACAACAGAAAGTGTTTGTTTTAAATCATTACGGTTTTTGAAGACTTCGTTGAGCAAATATTGATTGTCATGAATACTGTCTTTTTCTGCAAATTCAGTTAAAGCCTGATTAAAAGCAATTGCCTTTTTATTCTGCCGCAACATAAGCTGCTCCATGATTTGCGATCCAGGCAATTTTGTTATTCTGTCAATTTCAGAAATGGATTTGTTCTGATTTATCCAGTTTAATAATGCATCAGCAGATTTAGTATGAAAAGTTGTTTTGGGCTGTGCTTTAGTAAAACCTGAACTTGACAAAATAAACAGAACAACCAGGACAAATATTTTTTTTAACATGGATAGATTTTTCATAGTGATTTAAGATTATTTACTCATCTCTCAAGGTATATGCAGGGTTTGTATTTGCAGCTTTAATGGTATTATAAGAAACCGTTAATATTGCGATAAACAGAGAAATACCCAGAGCAACTGCAAATATCCATATTTCAATATTCGTTCTGTAAGGGAAGTTGGTAAGCCAGTTTTTCATAAAGAAGTAAGCTGATGGCCAGGCAATAAGATTTGCAATAATTACATTCAATGTAAATTCTTTCAAAAACAGGCTCAGAATATCCCTAACACTGGCGCCATTGGCTTTTCTAATTCCTATTTCTTTGGTTCGCTGCTGTGTTGAGAAAAGCGACAAGCCATATAGGCCGAGGCAGGCAATTACAATAGCAAAAACAGCAAAGAAAGTAAATAATTTTCCAAAACGTTCGTCATCTTTGTACTGGCGATCCAGTGACTGATCCAGGAAATGATATTCCAGTGGAAATGCAGGTTCAAAATTTTGCCAGGTCTCTTTTAAATAATTAAGTGTGGATTGAATGTCATTACCGGCTATTTTCATATTTCCTGTATACACACGACTATCCCATGCCACAACCAGGGGTGCTATTTCTTTGTGCAGGGAGTTAAAATGAAAATCTTTTAAAACTCCGACCACTTCTACATCTTGCCAGAAACGACTGTTCGTATGAATAATTTTACCAACAGGGTCTTCCAGTCCAAACCATTCCACAGCCTCTTCGTTGAGTAAAACAGCTCTTCTGTCTTGATGCGAAGGTTTATCCCACGAAAGATTTTCTCCTTTTAGTATATCTAAACCCATTACTTTCACGTAATCAGGATCGGCTGGTTGATAAGTGAACTGTTTGCCTTCACCGTTGAATTCCCATCTTTCCTGCCAGGTTATGCGTCCTGCCGGTTGAGATGAGTAAGTTAAGCCTTTAATATTTGGGTTCTTTAATAATTCTGCCTTAAATGTTTTTTTCTTCTTTCTTATCTGGCCTGTTAAAGAGAAATGTATCTGGTGATCTTTGTCAAATCCCATGTCTTTGTTTTTCATGTAGTTTATTTGGGTAAAAATGATCAATGTGCCAATGATTAAAACTACCGAAATAAAAAACTGAAATACCGTCAGGGCTCTTCTGAACATTGATCCGCCTGTTCCTTTTGTTTTTTCACCCTTAATAACAGAGACCGGACTAAATTTGGTCAGGTAAAATGATGGATAAAGACCAGAAATAATACCTACTAAAATGATTCCTCCTACAAAAATGATCCAGAAAAAGGGTTTGATATAGTAATTATTCGAGATCTCACCTTGCAACAGATCATTGAAATGAGGGAGTAAAAGTTCTACCAGTCCTATTGCCAGGATAAAAGCGATCAGTGAAATTAATAATGATTCGCTGAGGAATTGTCTGATAAGCTGTTTTCGGTGGCCGCCAACCACTTTTCTCAGTCCTACTTCTTTTGATCTGTTTGCAGCCTTTGCAGTTGTCAGGTTAATAAAATTAATGGCTGCAATGACAAGAATAAAAACGGCAATGGCAATAAAAATATAAATAAATTTTATGTTGCCATGATTGACATTAATTTCGTGTTTTGTTTCCGTATCGAAATATATATCTGCTAGTGGTTTTAAATGGAAATTCAGCTCCTCCTGGATGTTAAACTTCTTTTGCATAATTTTTTCGAAGTGATTGCTGATTTTTTTATTCAGAGAAGCAATGTCCACTCCATCTTGCAAAAGAAGATAAGTAGGATGATTCCATGAACCGAACTTATTCAGGTAATTATCCCACCCATTCATTTTGCCAACAGTGGCAATGTTTCCAAGAGCATTGATATTCAGATGAAAACGATTCAGATCTTCTATTACGCCGGTAACTTTAAAAGTAAATTCTTTATCAAGGATAAAAGATTTTCCCACGGGATTTTGCTTACCAAACATTTTTCTGGCAGTGCTTTCTGTTAATACTACACCGTAAGGTTCATTTAAAGCCTTTTCCGGATCCCCTTTAATAAAATTGAAGGTAAAAATGTCGAATACCTGGGGATCAGTAAAAGCAAAATTCTGGATATGCAGTTGTTTTTCACTGTTCTCAAAATTTATGATCGGGTTGCTATGGCTGTTTAGTGTAAAACGAACAAATTCTTTAACTTCCGGGAAGTTTGCTTTAGCTTCCGGACCATAGGCCGTACCAAGGATACCCCAGTCGTCTCTGTCTAACCTGTAGATGTTATCAATTTTTTTGTTGAATTTGTCATATT
>CAYWSJ010000130.1:0-7268 GCA_964461045.1 uncultured Bacteroidales bacterium
AAAAGCTTCATGAGATGCAGATGTTTTCTTAGCAATGAGAAATGAGAAATGAACAATGAGAAATGAACAGTAGGCAGAAGGCAGAAGGCAGAAGGCAAAAGTTAGGGGGAGTTTTGATAGTTTAACGTTCAATGTTTGAGGTTTAAGGTTGATTCGTAGAAAAAGACAAAAAACCATAATAAAGACACAGTCTTTTGCTACAGCCGGAGTCCCGAAGGGACGACCCTTGCGTCTTTGTGTCTTTGCGAGAAAAAAAAGTGGCAGTAGGCAGTAGGCAGTAGGCAGTAGGCAGAAAGAAGTGGTGAGAAATGAGTGGTGAGCAGAGGCAGGAAGCAGTCCTCCTTCGCTGAAGCTACGGAGGATGAGAAAGGCAGTAGGCAAAAGTTAGGGGGAGTTTTGATAGTTTAACGTTCAATGTTTAAGGTTTAAGGTTGATTCGTAGAAACAGCCAAAAAACTATAATAAATACACAGTCTTTTGCTTCAGCCGGAGTCCCGAAGGGACGACCCTTGCGCCATTGCGGTTTTAAACGAACAATGGCAGTAGTAGAATGCAATGTAACAATAAAGCAATGTAACAATTGAACAACGTCTATCTTCATGAACGAAGTGAGTAATAGAACAATTTAGAAATTCATGAACGAACTGAATAATCCACCATCTACTTAACTACTGTCTACTGACTACTGACTACTGTCTACTAACTACTAAATTGAACCACATAAGACATATAAGATCACATAAGAAGGCAGAGGCAGTTGCAGTGGCAGTAAACAATGAGAAATGAACAACGTGCCCCTTCATGAACTATGTGAATAATAGTTATAAAACAAACAACAAAACATCGCTCGGCTCTGTATTCTAAATTCTGTATTCATAATCTACTGTCTACTCTCTACTATAACCCTCCAACATCCTCAACAATATTATCCCACGCCTGGTGAATTAATTTATTCAGTTTTTCATCATATTCGATTATGGTCATTCCGTCTGTAAGAGATTTTACAAAATTTTCATTGTATGGAATTTCTGCCAGAATTTTTATCCCGTTTTCTTTGGCCCATGATTTTATTTTTTTTGTGACATCAGGATTAAGGTTATTTTTATTTATGATACATCCGGCCGGGATGGAGAAGTTTTTTACCAGTTCGTAAGCTCTTTCAAGGTCATGCTGACCTGATAGCGAAGGCTCAGTTACGATTACCACATAATTTGCCCCGGTTACTGAAGCAGTTACCGGACACCCGATTCCCGGGGTACCATCTACAAGAATGTATGCGCTATTCTGTCTTTCTGCTTCTTTTTTTGCCATATTTTTGACCTCAGTTACCAGTTTCCCTGAATTGTCGGCTCCAATTCCCAGGGCAGCATGAGCAAGTGTTGTTCCCATGCGGGTTTTGGAAAGATATGTTTCTCCTGCAAGGGCATCTTTCATTGTAATTGCCTGCGACGGGCAAACGTGATAGCAATACCCACAACCTTCGCAGTTGAGCTCATTGATTTGAAAAGTATCGTTTATTACTTCCACAGCATCAAATTGGCATGCTTTTTTACATTTAAAACAATTGATGCATTTTTCAGGATTGATATATGCCAGCTGACCACTGTAAAAGTCTTTCTTATTGTCAAAATCCGGCTGGAGCAGGAGATGCATATCTGCAGCATCCACATCACAGTCGGCTGTTAAAGCTTCTTTGCCATTGATTTTTGCAAACGATGCAGTAATGGATGTTTTACCAGTTCCTCCTTTTCCTGATATAACTACTATTTCTTTCATAGGGTATTTCTTTATCTAGGATTGATCTCTAAGGTTAAAATGACTATTGGTTTCTGATTCAATGTTTTGAATAATATGCATGAGTTCTTCCTTTACTTCAGGTATTTTTAAAAGAAGTTCACCTTTGGCATATTCTTTTGCAATTTTTTCCATGTTTGGGATGCGTCCGAGAACAGGAATATTCTCTTCTCTGCAAAAAGTTTCCACATCTTTTTTCCCTATTCCATGGCGATTAATCACCACGCCAAATTTTTTCCCGATTTTTTTCATAGTCTCTACTGAAAGTTTCAGGTCATGCAAACCAAATGGTGTTGGTTCTGTGACAAGGACAACGAAATCGGTATCTTTGACTGATTCGATTACAGGGCAGGATGTCCCGGGAGGGGCATCGTAGATGAACAAGCTATCCTCCGGGTAGTTTTTATTCGTATAATCGATTGTTTGTGCAATCATCGGGACTGCCTGTTGTTCTCCAATGGCCAGCTCTCCTTCAATAAAATTAAGGTTAGATTGTTTAAAATGAGTTAAATTTCCTATTTGGTGGTCTTTCATTTTAAGAGCATCTTCGGGGCAAAGGTCAACACAGGCATAGCAGGAATGACATAACTCCGGGAATACCAAAACGTTTTCAGGAAGCATGATAATTGCATTAAAATTACAGACCTCTTTGCATTTGTTACAGAAAGTGCATTTTTCCGGGATCCATTCCGGGATGGGTTTGTATTTTTTTTCATCTTTTACTTTTTCTCCTTTAATAAAGATGCCCGAGTTGGGCTCTTCCACATCAAGGTCAGCCAGGACTACATTAGTATTAGTTACAAGATTGCTTAATAAAGTAGCCAGGTTTGCTGATAGTGTGGTTTTACCTGTTCCTCCTTTGCCACTGGCTATGGTAATTTTCATTCTGTTGAGGATTTATATTTTTATAATTTATGTTTAAAATTAAAACCACCCTCCCTGAGAAGGGTGGTTTCAAATAAGTTGCTAATTTTACCCGGGTTTACGTTAATCTTCTTTACATTTAATATTTTTAGCTGCCATTTCCGCTGCTTTCATGAGAGGGTATGCTGCCGGTGACCCTGTGAGCAGAGGTTGGGTTCCTATCTGGGAAATTAGCAGAGTATGGATACTGGTTCGGCTTTGGATGATAAAGCCAAGCAAGTTTGTTAACTCACCGACAGATATTCCTCCGCATGCTTCCCCTCCAACGATGATGCCAGACTCTTTTGCAACAATCAATTTAACAGTTTGTTTGTGCATTCCTGGTAATTTCCCGGGGTGTTTATCCATTCCCTCAAAAGTTCCTGTTACTACACTAAAATTTTCTTTAACAGCTTCTTCTTCTGTTAATCCTGCTGTTCCAAAAGCATAATCGCCTATGGCTGTACTATAGATTGCAATAGTCCCGCTGAAAGTTTTAATAGCAGATAGTTTAAACAGGTTCATTCCTGCAATACGGCCTTCAGCGCACGCAGTTGAAGCCAGCATGATTTCGTTGTGTTTCCTGGTCACAAAATGTCTCTTTTCTGCACAGTCTCCCACAGCAATAATGTTTTCATCACTGGTTCGCATGTATTCATCAACTGCAATAAAACCTTTTTCTGTAAGTTTTATTCCGGCTTTTTTTGCAAGCTCTGTATTAGGGTTATAGCCCATTGATAAAATAACAGCATCGGCCTCCAGTTCTTCGCCATTGTCAAGTAAGATGGAATTTACCTTACCGTTTTTTCCTTTGATCTCTTTAGCTCCTTTTCCATTAACAATGTTTATTCCACGATCTCTCAGGATGTTTTCCGCTTTTTCTGCAAATTCCTTGTCGAAAGCGAGATTGAGAATATGGGGGAGGATTTCAACCAGTGTCACGTCTTTCCCTGCTTTTTTTAATTCGTCAGATAATTCGACACCAATAAAGCCACCACCGATGACCACAACCTTATGCAGATCCTGCATTTTCGATTTAATATTGTCCAGAATATCCTTGTTTTTAGGAATCGTGAACACATTTTCCATCTCCGTACCTTTCAACCAGGAAGGTATTTTAGGATTGGATCCTGTGGCGATAACTAATTTTTCATACTTGATTTTTTCTCCGTCTGTAAGTTCGCAAACCTGGTTTTCACGGTCAATAGTTTTTACTTCACCTATTCTGTTTTTTATTCCCAGTGCTTCATATTTGGCATCTGCCGGAAGCACATTTTGATCTGAATTATCGAGAGAACCGAAAATGTAAGGGATTCCGCAAGGGACCATCACTTTTTCTTCTTTTCTTATTACTGTAAATTCTTTTTCAGGGGCATTATTTTTTCCTGATACAGCTGTAGCCAGTCCGGCTGCGCTGCTACCAATAATTAGTACATCTGTTTGTTGCATAACACAAAATTTATTAAGATTTGATTAATATAAGATTATAAAAAATTTTTAATTGTAGGCCAGTCTTGTTTTTTCATCTGCCAGGGTGGGCTGTATAAGTTCCTGCCATAAGTCATTGTCCCAGGTTTTTAATTTTTGGTGCATGGAATAATACTTTTCTGGTATGGGATGAGTGCCTGCTACTACTTTTACATTGAATTTTTCTTCAATATATTTTTTAAAATAATCGACTCTTGGGCAGGGTGGATATCCAACTATCATTCCGGTTGCCAGGTGTATGGTATCAGCACCGTTTTTCACCATTTCTTCAGGAACATATTCAATGTTTCCACCCGGGCATCCTCCGCATGTTGTGTAACCCACTACTTCAACTTCGTCGTTTTTGTAGATATCGAAAGCCCCTTCTCTTTCTCTGAGAGATTTAAAGCATTTACCACCACCGCAACGGTGGTATCTGTCGCATATAATAATTCCAATTTTATGATGACTCATAGTGTAAGATTTAAGAATTAATAAATAGTTTATATATGGTTGTTTTTCACTACAATATCTCCTTTTTTAACGCCCAGGAAATCACCTATTATCTGGCATTTTACCATAAGCAGGAACCATAATCTTGGATCATCCTCATGCATTAAACCTTCAAAATTTCCTTGTCCTTTGGCGATAATCAGGTCTGCTTCTTCAAAGGCTTTTTTAAATACCTGGTTTGTTTTTTTTAACACCGTTGACGGGGCATCCCATCCGTTGTCTATAACCTTTGCTACTTCGTTCATCCCCACTTCTTTCGCTTCTTTTAGCGTAACATCATTGATTACCGGAGCTCCGCGTGTTACAAAGGTAACGTTCGGATGGTTCAGTGTCTGAAGAAACAACTTATCAAAAACGATTTCTCCTGCATTATCTCCCAAATAGAGAACATTACCGGAGTTTTTAATTTTTTTAATTAATTGGTCCGACTGATCTATTGCAAGTTTAGCCTTTTCAATTTGTTGTATTGTTTCTTTAATGTCAAATTTGTGTCCCGGTCCATAATCTATAATGTTGCCTGCTATGGCATAACGGAGTGATAAGTTCCATGGATCCCGTGCATTTTCGATCTTGTTTTTTAATTCATCTACAAGTGATTTTGCCTGGTCATTGCTTTGTATTTTTTGTTCCCTGTAAGGGTCCGGTTCATTCAGATAATCTCTTATCATTGCATGAATTTCCCTGGCAACAATGGGTGTTGGTTGATTTATTTCAATTTCAGACAGAAATCCAAAAAATTTTTTGGACAACTTGTGTTTTTCATTATTATTATTAACGTGCTGATCCAGTAGCTTTTCAAAAGCCCTGGAAAAGCAGAATAAGCATCTGGGATCCATAGAAAGTAGCTATTTTTAAGTAAAGTTTAGTGATCGCACATGTTTGCCTGTGTTTCAAGAGTTCCGTTCAGAAAATCATTAATAATGGCTTCAGATTTTTTGCTCGGAGCTCCAACATACACGTTTACACTTTTATTGTTGAAAATGTCTATGGCCCTTTGTCCTATTCCACCAACAATTACGTCTGTTACTCCGTTTTTGCTGATCCAGTCGGGGATTACTCCAGGAGCGTGGGGTGGTGGAGTTAGTGCCGTTTGTTCCTTAATTTCTGAATTTTCGATCGTGAAAACATGAAATTCCTGGCAATGTCCGAAATGTTTGCATAGTGTTCCTTCAATCACGGGAATCGCTATTTTTTTCATAAATGTTTGTTTTAAGTGAATATTTGTTATTTGAAGGGTGTCCCATAATGGAACACCCTTGCTTTTAACTGCTTTGCCTGTTTCGAAACCTTTTACCAAGGCCTCGTCCTTTCCTTTTTCTTAAACCAAGACCTATTCCCTCCTTTTTATTTTGTCCTCTTCCAGGTACAGAAGAGAAGTCTTTATCTTTCTTGTTCGGATTGCAAAGGCCTTGTTGATTTCCTGTCATAGGGCCTTCTCCGTTCGGTCCTTTTCTGTTTAGTCCCGGCATAAAATACCTCCTTTCTTTTATTTGCGAACCAGGTGTACTTCACATTGCGGACATTGTATTTCTTTGCATGGTATTCCCGGGATATGGGATGTTGAATACCCACATGATGGGCAAATACATTGTTCTTGCTTCATTTCTTCCTGGTTCGTTAAATTTTGCCCCCTCCTGTTTCTGTTTCTCCAATTCTGTATTGATGCATTGATATGTTCAATATTATGACTTTGACAAAAAGTACATTCAGGATTTGTTTCCTTTTTGCTGTGAAAAATATTGTGACAGTCTTTGCAACGATACCATTGTTTATCAAAATCAACATCTCCGCCCTCGATTACAATGGCTTTACCTTCTACAAATGCTTCAGCCAGTTTGCGGCGTATTTTTTCGTACATACGCGTAAAAGTGGGTCTGGAGACATTCATTCGTTTTGCCGCTTCAACATGAGAAAGGTTTTCATAATCTGCCAGCCTCAGTGCTTCGTATTCTTCATACTGAACAGAGATATTATCACTTAATGCCATAGGAACCCCTATGGGTTTAAAACCTTTCAGCCTTGGCGGAGTTCCCAGTTTTCTATGTTTTTTGGGTCTTGGGGACAAAACTTTTATTTACAAAATTAATGATTGTTTGTAAACGAAAAACTATTATTTAACATCTTATTTCAAAGAACATAAAAATGTTGATTAGTCTTCCTCTTTTTCCAGTTCTTCTATTCGTTTCTGAATGTCATTTAAAGATCGTTTCAACCTTGCTGCCTGATCTTTAAGCATATTCATTTCTTCTTCTTTTGTGGGAGTGAAATCGGCCTCATAGTCCATTGGGTAATTATAACCGACTCCTTGTCCGAAACCTCTTCCCGTGCCTCGTCCGAATCCTCTTCCGAAGCCTCCTCTGAAGCCTCTTCCCATTCCTCTGCCATAACCCATGGCAGGTGCATTACTTGTAAATCCGGGTTCGTTATAACCCGCGCAGAAACCCATTGCTCTTCCTGTCATTGGGCCTCTTCCTTCTGGTCCTGTTCGATTTCCTCGTGGCATAATAACCTCCTTTTTAAATTAATTTTGATACAAATATAATGAACATATGTTCAAAACCAAAACGTTTTTTGAATTAATTTTATTATTT
>CAYWSJ010000131.1:0-7263 GCA_964461045.1 uncultured Bacteroidales bacterium
AACGGGAAAAAGCCATTTTAATTAGAACATCGTTTCTATATGATATTTTTATAAATCAAAAAACTATCTTATTAATGCAGGGCAAAATCAAAACACTTCTAAGTATAAGATATACTTTTACTCCAATTCAGGAATGTTTAGTATCAAATTCGGATTGGGGCATAGCTCAAAATATTTTTCTTTCTCTGAAGGAGGTGCTACTCCAAAATAATCCCCTCTCCTGCCAAGCATATCAGTTATAAGTTGAAAATGCAGATGAGGCGGCCATTGTCCGTTCTCGGCAGGATCACCGACAGAGGCAAAAATTTCGCCTTTTTCTATCTTCATTCCTTCTTTCTTACCATCAAGTGATTTCTTAGAAAGGTGACCATTTAAAGTATAAAAAACTGTCGATTCCAACTCATGCTGCAAAATAATCGTCGCTCCATAGTCACCAAAGGTCTCATTGTAGGCAAAACTATGCACTCTGGCATCAAGCGGGGCATAAACCGGAGTATCTGCTGGTACCCAAATATCTATTCCAAGATGAATACACCTGGGTTCTTTTTCCGAATCAAACAGGCTGCTTCTTCTGTATATAATACGATCTTCTCCGTATCCTCCGACTCCAATTTTTTTGTAATTATCCAACTGCTGCAGTATATAATCCTCAAAAGCCCTTGTATCAGAAACATCAAACTCATTTAAAGCTTTGTTTTTTTCTGTAAAGTCTAAAACTTTTATTGGATTATCGTTGATTTCTATTACTGGATAAAATGAATTATGATATTTTTTGAGCAACTTCTGTATTAATTTATTTTCCATAAAAAAACCGGGTTTGATTACCCGGTTAAAATTATAGTAAGTTAATTAAAATTAAAAACTATTTTTCAGTGTTCGATAGCTTTATTTTAATCTTGTTTTCATTTTCAACAGAAATATTCACCTTTTCAGTCTTTTTTTCATAAGAGACATAACTTACTGTTACTTCATATTTTCCCGGTTTCAGGTTGTTTAATGTAAAGTTACCCATAAAATCTGTGTAGGTATTTACATCAGTATTTTCAATTTGTACTTTAACACCTGTTAATTCTTCACCAGTGTTTTGATCAACAACAGAACCTGTTACTGAAGTAGTTGCAACCTCTGTAGTGTTCGTGCTGTTTTTATCGTTTTCATTGTCTGCTAACACAACCGTGTTTAAGCTTAAAAGAACAATTAAAACTGTGATTGTTGAGAATAGTCTTTTCATCTTTATTGTTTTTGCTACAAATATAAAGACCGGATGTTAACTATTCATTAAAGAGGTATGAATAATAGGTTAAGTTTATGTTAACTCATTACTGATGTTCTTCTCTTAGCAAATCATTAACTGTTTTAACAGGTGTAAAAGTAGACAGTGGCACTTCAACGAAAATGGTGTTCCAGTAGGCCATTCCTCCATTCCATAAACCGGGCAATTCCTGGGCTTTTAAATCAACTCCTCCTTTAGATTTCTGAGTTATGATACCGGCTGAAGGATCCCTGAATTCAAGCAGGTTAAAAGAATTCCCTTTATAATTTTTTAGTCCGCAGACAAGGTCTACAGGATTAAAATGAGTTGAATCTTCTATAACCTTTTTTTGTTCAGGATTCTCCATATTAATCTGGGCTTTTTCTACAATTTGCAGAGAAATGCTGTTATCTTTATCCTTCACCCAAAAAGGTCCGCCGCCTGGTTCACCTTTGTTTTCAACCATCCCACAAATCCTTAAAGGCCGGTTAAGTTTGGTTCTGAGATAATCTATATAGCATTGTTTATCTTCAGTATTCAAATCTTCAGGAGGAATTACATTCAATTTTTCCTGTAGAAATTTATGCATCTCATCTAATTCATTTCTTTCTATCTCCTCTTCCATATCTAACCTTTCGAGATAGTCAAATATTATTTCCTGGTACCTAAGCATTAAACCAGCCAGGGCTTTTTTATACCTGTTTCCTTCAATTTTTAGTTTATCTACCACTACATTGTCAATATTCTTAATAAAAACAATATCCGCTTCAATATCATTCAAGTTCTCCAGCAAAGCTCCATGGCCTCCTGGCCGAAAAACAGGGTCCCCTTTCTCATCTCTTAGAATTTCATTATTAGGCTTAACAGCAATAATATCGGTATGTTCCTTTTGAAAAGAATGAGTTATTTCAAATTCAGCATTGAGTTCTTTTTCATATTTGCTTTTAATGGCCTTTAAGTGCTTATCGAAAGGAATTTCATGTTGAGGTGAAATCGTGAAATGCAAATAGGCCTTTTTGTTTTCATTCAAACAATAATCCGCACTTTCTACAATATGCTCTTCTATTGGTGTTCTGCTTTTTTGTTCATCTTTATGAAAAATTATTAGCGCTTTGGGAAGATTCCCGTAATTTAATCCTTCTTTAGTCAGCAGAAAATGGATAATCTTTTTATATTGTTTGTTATGCAATAATTCTTCAATATTTTCTCCTTTATCCTTCAAAACAGATTTTAGATCATCATAAAAAGCAAAGTCTTTTATTCGGCTAACAAACAATTCTACTTGCTTTGATCCTTCTACCGGATTATCCATGTATTCGAAAAGAAACTTAAACATCCTGGAAGCAGCTCCTGAGGCAGGAATAAACTTCATGGCCTTTTGGGTGCCAATACTTTGCTCGTAGTTATTTTTGTAATCTTCAACATCTTTATTTTCCAGGCGAATAATGCCGCTATTTAATTGAGCAGGTTTAACCAGTTGCAATTCCGGGAATCCACGCTTAAAATTTTCAAGTTGTTTTTCAATTACTTTCTCACTTAACCCTTTATTTTGGATTTGTTTAAAATCTGCCGGTGAAAGACTCTTTTCCATAATGAATAATATTTGTCAATAAGAAATTATCAAAATTTCACAATCATTTTTAAATTAAATCTTCTTGATGTTAAATAATTAGGAACTGCATATTCTCCTGAAATTCCTGATTGATTGTTTACTGTCTGTATCCACTGATAAGAAATTGTATTGTTTACATCCAGCAAATTAAATATTTCGAGGCCAATCCACCATGTTTTCAGATGCTTAAAAAAACCTCTGTCAGCACTTTTTTCGCCAATGATCAGTTTTGAGAAACCGATATCTACTCTTCTGTATGATGGCATTTCAAAAATAAGATCGTAACGTTCTGAATTGGGTGGTGAGAATGGAAGGCGACTGCCATAGTGCAGACTGAGCTGCATTTTATAGGTTGGAAAACTGGGCACGTAATCCTGGAAAAACAGGCTGAAATTAACCAGCTGATCGGTAGGCCTGGGATAAAAACCAGGTTCAACCCTTTCTCCTTGCTCATTAAAATAATAGTCTCCTTTAATATCTTCTTCCGTCTTCATAATTGACAAGCTCGCCCACGATTCTACTCCATCAACAAATTCACCATTCACTTTCATATCAATTCCGGTTGCATAACCCTTTGCCATATTTTCACCTGCATACCTCACTTTTACATTATTAATCTTGTAAGGGATTAAATGATCCATCTTTTTGTAGTAAACATCTGCAGTATATTTAAAAGGCCGTCCCCAGGCCATAAAATTATATTCTGTTCCCAATACGAAATGAATGGATTTCTGGGCTTTAATATTATGGTTTAAAGTTCCGTCAGGTCTTTTCATCTCTTTATAGAAAGGAGGTTGATAATAGTATCCTGCAGAAAAGTAGTGTCTGAATCTACTATTCATTCTTGGTTCGTAAGAAACAGAAATCCGGGGACTTACCAGAAATTCATTATTAAACGACCAATATGAAAATCGTACTCCTCCATTAAAGTACCAGTCAGCTTTTTCTCCAGGCAGATGAAAAGTATTTTGCAAATAACCACTTAACCGGTTTGAAACAATGAAATTATCAGCATTTAAAGTATGATATAAATTAATAGTAGAATCGTTATAAGGCACTGAATATCCTGCGGAATCTACCATTTTCCATTCATTAGTGCGGTCATCAATTATTTCGTGTTTAAATTTAATACCCCATCTTAAAACGTTCAAACCTTCATTCCACATACCTGTATGAGAAAGAGTATGCACCTTAGCTGTCATATAATTTCGCGCGTGTTCAAGGAATCCACCCACTCCAATATTCAGAATACTATCACCATAAGTTTCCGAATTATAGGCTTTATCCAGTTCATTCAGATAATATTCTCCCAAAATATCATAGGTTTCCGATTCCTGAGTAACAAAAGAAGATGCTATAAAGCGCATCAAAAGTTTATTGTTAGGATAATATTTTGTTGTAAAGGCTCCCAGATAATTCTCAAACTGATCAACCTCTTGTCCTTCATAGTAAATGTTAATATTTAATGCATCTTTAATAGTACCGAAGGAAGTTTCCCTTTTTTGTGGAATGAATTTATATTTATTCAGACTATAGTTCCCGAGAAATTCAAACTCCAGTTTATCAGATGCTTTATAATTCAAAAAGGCTTGCCAGTCATAAAAATTAGGTTTATAATCTCCTTCCTGATCTAATGTATTCAACAAATACTGATTGGTTTTATAGCGAAAACCAGTATTGTAAGATAATTTTCCGTTGCCAACCTGGTCTTCAATATGTGCAGAGGTACCCAAAAAACTTATATCAAAGTCTCCTGCAAATTTTCTGGGCCTTTTATATTTTATATCAAGTACGGACGACATCTTATCTCCATATCTTGCTTCAAATCCTCCGGCTGAAAAATTAATGGTCGAAACCATGTCTGAATTTAAAAAACTTAATCCTTCCTGTCGTCCGCTTCTTACTATCAGGGGGCGGTATATCTCTACTCCATTCACATAAACCAGGTTTTCATCATAATTTCCTCCACGTACTGAATACTGCGAACTGAGTTCATTCCGGGCTGCAACACCCGGCATCTTTTTAATGATAGATTCCACAGAACCAGCCGTGGTAGGAAGATATTCAAATTCTTTCTTATCAATTTTTATTAAAGTCCGGTCTATTGATTTTCTCCCTTTCACTTCTACTACTTCCAATTCTTCAGAGCCAGGTTGCATCGTGACAGGTTCATTCGTTTCTGAAAGAAATTTCTCTACAGGTAATACTATTGTCTGATAGCCCAGGTGAGAAAAAATTAAAGAATCCGTTTTTTGAAATTCACGTTTTATGGAAAACTCCCCATTAATGTTTGTAACTGTACCGTAATTTGAATCTTTTATACGAATGTTTACGTCCGGCATAGGTTCATTTCCGGGTGTAATTACAATACCGCCTATTTCAACCTGTTGGGCAAACAACAAAACAGGTAAAGTAAAAAACAATAAAAACAGATTTATTTTTTTGATCATGAAATTGCTTTAGTTAGGAAAACCGTCCTCAAATTTTCAACAAAATATCCTAATATACTTTAACGGGATAAAATTAAAATTTGTATTCTGTTTAACAAATTGATTTTAATTATTGAATTATTATTTTTTTCCTGAGATGAAAACACAATTGATTTCTGTATAATATTCAATAAAAAGTATTGTTCTTTAAACATTTATCAGCTTAATTTAAACAATATGTTAAGTGGAATTATCAGTGCATTAAAAAAATCACCGGTTCAAAACAAACCGGTGATCAATATGATAACTTATTACATATATATTTTTATTGCTTTGTTGGTGAACTTCTGTCATTATCATCCTTTATCATCACGGAGAAAACAAAAAGAGCCACAGCTGCAGCAACAAATATAATTAGTAAGGATGATATTATTTTTTTTAATACATCCTCCAGAGAAATAATATCCCAGACACCAAGCAGTGAAATGACTGTTATCAGGAGAATCAAACCTATTAATAAGTAAGCTGTTAATGACTTAAGATTTTTCATACAGATTAAATTTTAGGATTTGTTTTCAAATTTATAAAAATTCTTGCTTAAAATTCTCATTTTTCCTCTGTTTCTGATTCAAAAACAGCTTTTGAAATACTCTGTCCGTTTCTGAAGAAGAATAAACCTCCCCAGTCATGTTTCACCCTTCTGTATTCTGTTGCTACTCCATCATAATTCACGATAACTCTTTTCACTTTGCGTTTGCCAAGATCATAATTTTCTACTGTAACCCCTTCCGGGTATTCTTTTGCAAGTCGACTCAAGTATTTATCGCGCTCTGCCTTGGTTTTAAAATTCATATCCCTCAGTTTTGAGTCTTTTTGCTTTTGAGCAGCAATTTTTTCTTCTCGCTCTTTCCTTTCTCTTCTCTTTTTAGCTTCTTCAAACTGTCGTAATTTTTGATCTATCAGTTTAATCTTGTTCTTCGGATATTCTTCATTAGGCTTATATTGTAATGCTTTCTGATAATGCGATTTGGCATTATGATAATCGCTCTTGTCATAATACTGATCTGCCTTATCAATTTCTTCTGCATACAATCTTTCTTTGCGTGCCTGCTCTTCTCTCTGCCTTGCAAGGCGTTTTAGTATGTCTTCAATTTTACTTATCTGATTTTTAGGATATTGCTCATTAGGTTTTACATCCAGAGCTTTCTGGTAACTTGATTTTGCCTCATTATATTTTTCATTATCAAAATAATCATCTGCTTCTGCAATAGCTTGTTTATAAGTATCTTCAATCTGCTCCTGTTGTCTTTTCAGAATGTTCTCTATCTCGCTTATTTTCTGTTTAGGATATTGTTCCTCAGGCTTAATGTTCAAAGCCTCATTATAAGCAATTTTCGCATCCTCATATTCTTCCGTATTAAACAAGCGATCGGCAGTTTCAATTGCATTCTTATATTTCCTGTCAATTTCCTGCTGTCGTTTTCGCTGAGCCATTCTTTCGGCAAGAATATCATTTATTTTATCAATCCTGTTTTGAGGATACTGCTCTTCAGGTCTAATATCAAGCGCTTTTTGATAAGCAGACTTTGAAGATTCATATTCCTCTTCCCCAAACAAACGGTCTGCCCTGGCAATAGCATTTTCATAAGCCTTCTTCTCAGCTTCCATTTCAGCCAGGATCGAATTGATTTTATCGATTCTGTCCCTGGGATATTGTTCTTCCGGTTTATAGGTTAAAGCTTCATTATAAAGCGATTTTGCCTGACTGTATTCTTCCATACTGAACATGGCATCTGCTTTTTTAACAGCTTCGTTGTAAGCCTTATTTATTTTTTCCTGCTCAGCCTTTTTACGCTGAAGATCTGCCAGCAACTGATCTATCTTATCAATCTGATCCTTCGGATACTGTTCATTCGGCTTAATGAACAGGGCCTCGGAATACAGCCCTTTGGCTTCTTCGTAGGATTCTC
>CAYWSJ010000132.1:0-2888 GCA_964461045.1 uncultured Bacteroidales bacterium
GTGAAATCATGGGAAAAATAATAAAAAGAACAGAAAAAGGAACAGGTTTTTACAAAGATAAAAATGGACAGTGGCGTGCAACACAAACGGTTTATATACGTGGGGAAAAATATTATAAAGATAGTTTTGTCCCTCATTCTGAAAAATCTAATTACATACGATCTAATAAAGCCGTTTCACTTTCAAATGAAATTCAATATTTTGCTGATAAAAAGGGTGTTTCATACAATGAAATGAAAGCTAGATTAGGTCGGTTAAAAAAATCTTATCGTGGTGCGGTCAAATATTCTAATATTAAAATAAACAAAGACGGTCGTTTATACGATAAGAAAACAGGAAAATTTGTTAAGGAAACAGAAAATTTAAAAAAACTAAAAAACGAGGGTTATCTCGAAGTAACTTTCGAAGATTATAAGAGCGCACGACGTTCAGTAACGGGATCTCCATAGTGATTAACATGAAATGGGAATATAAAAAATACAATCGTGAATACCACAAAAATAGAGGTTTTAAGGATCGTAATATCATAAAAGGGTTTGATACGGAAACGTGCAAAGGTAATATATTTGTTATCGCTGATGATGTTCGGGTTTTGCATAATAATTCAAAGCCGTTAAGTTTGGATCAGATCTTAAGTTTTTTAACATATCGTAAAAACAAATTATCATATAATTTTTTTTATAATATGCGGTTCGATATGCAATCTATTTTAAAATTATTACCTAAACAAAAAATTAAAAGGTTTTACGAATTTGGAGAATGTCAATATAAAAATTATAAAATTAGCGGTGTTGATAACAAATTTATCACGATCGCAAAACACAAAAATGCTTATAAATATTGGGACATTTCGAGTTTTTTACGTGGTGGGCTTAATAAAAATGCTCTAAAATATCTGGGTGAAAATAAGATAGATAATATCGACGTTCAAAAATTTGACGATAAAGAATATATTAAAGATAAAATGGATGATATTGTGAAATATTGTAAAAAAGATTGTGTTTTAACTCGTGAACTGGCACGATATTTTATTACATTATGTGAACGTGCGAATTTTAAATTTGTAGATCCTTATTCGCCCGCTTATTTAAGTCAGATAAATCTTATTGATAGATGTGATATCCCCACGCTTAAACATGTCCCACATGACGCCATTAAATATGCTCTAAATTCCTATCATGGCGGGCTATTTGACATATATCAACGAGGAACGTTTGATAAAGTTAATTCTTATGATATTAATTCAGCTTATCCTTATGAGATCAAGTTTTTAAAAGATTTACAAAAAGGATATTTTAAGTATGTTCATGAAATTTCAAAGGGATCGCATATAGATGGTTGGTATAAATGTAAAATTAAATTAAATAAACCTTTGTTACCTTATAAAAAAAGGAAAATATACTATCCTGTAGGATGTTTTGAAAATAAATATATAACAAAAAGAGAAATAGAATTTATAAGATCGCACGATCTCGGAATGGTCGAAGTTGTCGACGGATGGGAGTTTATTCCTTTTGAGATCGTTTTACCGTTCGAAAGATTTATAGATAAATTGTATGAATGGCGTAACGAATTGAAAATAAAAGATGATGACTTACAGTTGGTAATAAAAATTATTATGAATAGTATATATGGCAAATTTATACAATCTATCACAAAAAAAGAGATAGTCGAAGGAATTTCAGATTTTTTTATGGAGATTGGAGACGAAAAAATAAATTATGATAAAATAAAACAATATGGCAAACTTTTTAACCCATTCTGGGCATCACAAATAACAGCGAATACCCGACTTTCATGCTTAAAACTGGCTCATGAAAGTTTAGAAGATGTTATAGCGATACAAACAGATAGCGTAACATTTGCGAACGGATATAAACCCAAACATATTAAAACATCTGACAAATTAGGAGACTGGGATCGTGAAATTACAAACGATAAAATTACTATATTGAATACGGGCATATATCAATACCATGAGTCGGGAAAATATACACTTCGAGGGGGTATAAGCAACTTTTTTAATTCACGAAATGATACTGATCTACTACACAAATTGAAAGAAAATAAGGATCGTGATAAAATCACTATGAAAAAATTACGCCCGATAACTTTAAAAAAATCTTTGAATTCATTAGAATATTCTAAAATAGATACAAATAAATTTATAGTAGACAAAAAAGAGATTAAAATAAATTCATGCGATAAAAGAAATTTTGATCGGGATTTTAAAGATTGTGCCGATATTTTAGAAAATAATGTTACTTCAAAAGCGTTGAAAGTTAGAGACTTATGAAATTAATATATAAGACACTCGAATTTATGGCATTTTTAGCGATTGAATTATACGCTTTCGGATTTTTATTTTTTGAAATGGATTATATATTAATACCTGACGGGTTTTTAGGGCAATATTATAGATACATATTATTATTAATCATAATAATATGTATATTATATACCATAGAGGGGTATTTCACCCAAAAACTTTAAATAGTTTATTCTCATAGGAATAATTGATATGTCTACTAAAGAAATATTGGCGGCTATCATGACTGTAGTCATGGCAGGTATCTTTCTGGGATATCTGTTTCCAGTGGGCATGAATGCGTTCAACAGCGCTGATACATCCAACTGGTCAACTGCCTCCCAGGGAGTGTGGTCGGTCATGCCGATCTTACTTATCCTCGTGCCATTAGGCATTCTGGCAGGGTTCGCCATACAGAAATTAAGATAGGAAATAAGGGGGTAATACCCCTATTTTCAATTTATTCCTATAAGAATAAGGAGATAAAAAATGAAATATGTGTATAAGATCGGTGCGCTCGTGATATTTTTCATTCTTTTAGTTACGATAATTCCGCTCGGCTTTTCCAACATTGATTTAA
>CAYWSJ010000132.1:2988-4534 GCA_964461045.1 uncultured Bacteroidales bacterium
AATTTAATGAAAAATGTAATATTCATAGTATTAATCTTACTTTCGATTGGCATAATTTATAAAATAGGAATAGGAGAAATTATATGATAGGTGAATTTATTCAAACCATGCAATTCTGGTTTTATATCTTTATGGCGATCTCTTTCAGCGTAACTTATTATTATTCTCAAAATTATATGATAGCACTGTTACCAAGTGGTTTTCTGATCCTTATAGGAGTTTCAGCGGGGGTTTTTGAAAGTTATTTTTCCTTACTCATATTTTTTGCTCTAATTTTAATAATCGCAATTAAGATGGCAAAATCTTTTCTCGGTCGAGGTGGGGCGTAAATGAAATTAGATTTTGATCGAGTGGGTTTAAGATTTTTATTTGTTATCATAACCGTTACTGCCATTTTAGTTGCGATCGCCCCGATAATCGATGTAAATTATGACGAAACTTATAGCGAAAGCAAACCTGACGGTTTAATTTGGGAGCGTGCGGTCCAATATATTCCTGTTTTTTCGGATATATGGGAAAAAATGAGTTATTTTCTTTATTTCATCAATCACACGAATTGGTTTATTAAGTCAATATTTGGGGGAATTTATATTATAACGATCTTAATCGTTGCGCAATCGATAGATTTCGGGATCTGATAAAAATGATAGATATAATATTAATATTTGGGATATTAACGCTCGTGGTGTTTTTACGAAGTAGGTCAATTATAAATATGGGGATATGGATATTTAACGCTATATTCACGAGTTTATATATCCTCGAATATATTTCAAATGTCGATCTTATATTTTATGTTTTTATATTTCAGATAATTGGGATCGGAATAACTATAGTTTTTGGAAGTGGTAACGATTAGAACTAAAATTATAGTTTATATGATAACTCTCGTAACATTATTTTCCTTATTTTCAATTCCATTTAGCGTTTCGGGCGCAACGGGTTTATCTAATATGCAAAATACAAATACAACGACTTCGAGTATAAGCGTATCTGTAGATTATAGTAACGCCGCTTTCGGTGATTATATAGAATTAGAATATCGGGAAAGCGGAGAGTCTTATTCGCTCGAAAACACTCATATGGGGATAGATGGAAGTGGCACTGTAAACGATGTTGTTACTGGTTTGGATTCGAATACTGAATACGATTTCAAATATACCGCATACGATAGTTTAGACACATATTTAAGCGGTATTACCCGATCTTATTCGACAAATACTGAATTCATTCCACCGAGTATTGAATTTAATGAAACTACAAATAAAAGTAGCACGTCGATAGATGTTCATTATGATATAGAATTGGGAGAAGTTTCAGAAGTAGATATATATATGCAATATCAAAATATCAATAACGATATAAATACGACTTCGACGGTTTCAATAAGTGAAAATAAAACTCATAAATTTAGTTTAACGAATTTATATGCTGGAGAATATTTAGACGTTGTAGGTTATCTCGAAAGCACTGAATATGACACTGAAACGGATGAAAAACGTATATGGACAACTGAAGGGACAGCGCCCGACACTGATTATTACGC
>CAYWSJ010000132.1:4634-7127 GCA_964461045.1 uncultured Bacteroidales bacterium
TAAATACTATTGAAATTTCATTTTGGAAGGAAACGTATGGAACGGCATATATCAATGAAACGGTAAATATGAACGGTTTATATGCCGTTTCATCACAAATCCAAATATCAGAAGATGGAACTAATTTTTATTCACAATCTTCTTACAGACATGATTATTTCACTGATCAAACACAAATATATATAATAGATATGGTTGGCACGCCATTAAAATCTGATACGAAATATTATGTAAAATCTCTTATAATAGGATATAGGACTGTAGCGGATTATGAAAATAATACGGTTTATGACAATATCGAAAGTGAAACAATAGAATTCACAACGTCAGCTCAAGCGGGTTTGAATATAGTTTCAGCAACTGCAACGGAAACGAGCATTACGGTAACATATGATATTGTCATAAATAGCACGCTGGGATATTCACGATTTAACCGTTCATTAAAAAATCTGGATAGTGGTAATTTCACGGATATAGAATATGTCAATATAACGAGTAACGGCCGATATGTAAAAACATGGAATAATTTAGATCGGGATACACATTATGGTATATCTTTTATTTCAGAAGATGTAGATAAATATGGAACAGGTCAAAATACTGATCTTTATACTGACGCTACTACAGCGGGTGAATTTGCAAATATCTGGGGTGAAATTGGAGTTATCACGATCGTGATAATATCATTTATCGCATTTATAATATTATATTTCACAGGAGACGGACTTATTTTTTCATTCGTCTTAACGATCTTAACATTTGTCGGATGGTTCATGGAATTGATAAGTTTCGTTTATGTCTTATTCGCTTTCATGTTCATAATTGTTTATTTTATGCTCATGAACGGATATAATAATGGGGGATATGTATGAGTGAAAAATGTTATCTATGCGGTAAACCGCTCGGTTACGAAAATTTTACAATTTTAATCGAATGGGAAAATAAAAAGGTTCATAGATCGTGCTATCTTAAACTAAAATTCTATAAAACATATATGGAGCTGATAAAAAATGTTATTCAAATGTTTAGACAAAATAGTAGAATATACGAATAAAATTACAGGTAAATATCTCGAAAAAAGCGAAAAATATCGACATATAGTAACACTAGATAAACATAAAATACGCCATGTATTCGAACATATCGATAAAATAAAAAACGGTAAACAGGTATATGATGAAAATTCCTATATCAACGGTAATATATTTATAAAGGGAAAAACAAATCCAATTTATATCAATTATTCAAAAAAATTAAAATTGGAAAAATCGGATCGGTATAAAGATGTATTAAAAGCCTCTATCATAAAAGATATATTTAACCCGAAAGATAAACTCGAAACGATCGTATTTATAATATTATTAACTAGTATCGGAACACTGGCTATATCGGTTATAAATATGCTGGGATTGATATAGATGTCTGGGATTGAAATTAAAGGGGAAAAATATGGCGAAAAATCGGATATTGCCGAAGGAATAAAACAATTTATAGAACCAGAAGATATAAAATTTAAAGGGATCTTAAGTGAACGTGAAAGTATTCAGTTTTCAATTCTGGATTTATATCTGTCTCAAATAAAAGATATTCTCGGTGATGGGGAATTCGTAAAAGAAATAAAAAATATGGCGAAAAATATAGAAAAACGTAAATTGTCTATCAATGGTCGTGGGCGAGGCGACGCTGTTAAAATATTCACTAAAGAAATGAAAAATGAGATAGAAAAACACGAAATGTTTAAGAAGATGGTTGAGCATGAAAATAAGTGATAAAAATGTCATAAATCCGTATGATATCCTCGGATTTTATGATTTTATCGAATATATAAAAACTCACGATTACGATCTAAAAATATTGATCGTTGCCTCAGACAGTTGGTCGGGGACAGGAAAAACGACTCTGGGCTTACATCTATGTGAAATGTTAGATGAAACTTTCGACCCCGATCGGATCGTATATAACGCAAAAGACTATATAAGCCGTTATAATATGCAAGAGGATAATACGGCTATCTTGTGGGAAGAAATGGGCAGAGACGCTGATAATAGGCGTTCTATGTCTAAAGGAAATCTAAATATATCGCATTTATGGCAGTATATGCGATTTAGAAATTTATATACGGTCGCTACTGTCCCATCTCGTCGAGTTATAGATGTTCGTTTGATAGAATTATCAACTGTGATTATATATGTAAACGGTCGAGGAATAGCAACTCCATATAAATCACGAGTTAAAGACTTACATGACAGTTTATATCCCGAACGGTTTCGTTTCAGCGACGGATCAAAACAAAAAATATTTTTCGGTGATAAATCGGGCGAAGAAAATTATGAGATCGCTAAAGACTTTAAGGAATTTTATACGAATAGATGGAGTATTGAAAGTCTTAAGGATATGGAGGAAAAATAAAAAGGAGGTTTAATCCGTTTTTAAAACGAAACCTTCGAGTTTTTTTGGCGGTCTGACGTTTAAACCTATTAACGCTGACGGAAA
>CAYWSJ010000133.1:0-6907 GCA_964461045.1 uncultured Bacteroidales bacterium
AGATCTGCAAGGTAAACTCCAAGGTTCAGCATTTGAGATTTGCTGTCGTTGTATAAGCGTGTCCGTTCAGGATTATTTGTTAAATCAGTTCTGAAAAGAATCTTGTCGGTATGTATGTAAGTCAGCATTTCTTTTGCTGAAGGGAAACGATAATAAATCTCATCCGTTTTCTTTCCTGATTCTTCTTTCTTTTTTTCTTCAAAACCCAGGTTATTACTCTTGTCTTCTTCTTGATTACACTGACAACCATATAGAGCAATAAGAGAAATGAATAATAAATGTGTAATAATTAGTTTCATTTAATAGTCTAATTGGAGAATTTATACAAAAATAAAAAATGGATGATTCAAATAAAAATTAATTTTTCCTGAAAAAATTTAATGATTTTTTTATAATATCATAATACAAAGCGACATATAAAGTTATATTAAAAATCCATATAATCACAAAATTGAATAGCAGGGTAGAAATTGTGAAACGTCCAATTTTTTTAACCGGTGCGAAAAAGTGAGCACGTCCATTTCTGCTTTTTGGTTCATGAAATACAGGCTCAAATTTTCGGATTATTTGATTATTTTTTTCTATAAAATGGACAGGATTTTGTTTCCGTTTAACTAAATCAGCAAGTGCATAGTTATAGTGCTTTTCTTTAAGCAAAGTTATTTCAGGTTTATTCTGCCTGTTATTTATAAAATGAATAATTTCATCTTTCTTATATAACAACTGATCAAGGTATTTTGCATAGTATTTTCTTACCTTGAAAAGATAGTTTCTTAATTCTTTTATATCATTTATTGTAGGTGTTTTATGGTAAAGTGTTTCTATTTTAACCGGAACTTTAACAGGGTTTTCTTTTTTTATTTTTTGTATCTCATTAAGAATAAGAGGAAGGTTTTCGGATATTTCTTCTTCGTTTTTCTTTTTTCTTATTAGCTCCGTTTGGCATTCATCAAGAATGGTGAGTAATTCAGGAATATAAATATTCGTTTTGTAGGTAAGCTCACTTTCTTTTTGTTCTAACCGGAAGAAATGTTTTTCATAGGCATTGTCCTTAAATTGAATAACAGCCAATGATTCGAAAGCCCAGCGTGAAACCATAAGCTCCGCGGCAATTGGTGGATAGAGTTCATTGGTAAGGTTGGCGTGAAGTTTGTCGAACTTAACTATTGTTCCTGAAAGTAATATTTGAGGAATCAGCAGAAAGGGAATTAAAATATAAATGGCTATTTGGGATTTTAATCCTGAAGATATATTTAGACCCAGCATATTTGCAAAACAGGCAGTGGAGAAAAGGATAAGCCAATAAGGAAATGTCATATTTTCTATTTCCAGGATAGCATTTCCTATTATAACAAAGGTAAAGACTTGAATAGCCGATAAAATGAATAAATATGAAATTTTCGAAAGTAAATATGAGGATCGGCTAAGATTTAAGAATTTTTCACGAATAAGAATTTTCTTGTCTTTAAAAATTTCCTCAGCACTGATCAGCATTCCAATGAAAAGGGCAACCACAATACTCATAAGCAAATACGATGGCATATTTACATTTTCACTGAACATGTAATATGCTGGATTTTCTTCATTACCAACGGTATATTTAGAGAAATATGCCAGAATAACTGCGAGTAAAGGAGCTTCTATAAGACTTATCAATACATACTGAACATTTTTAATCTTAGTTGAAAAATTCCTACTGAAAAAAACTTTAAATTGTTTGAAATACGAAGGTATACGAAACAAAGAATCAGGAAGTGTATTTTTTTTCTGTTCTTCGTATGGCCTAACGGACTCAATGTTCTCTTTATAAAGCTTATACCATTTATCAGGCGGCAATTTTCTTGTCTTGCTGGTTTTACCTTTTTCATCTACTTCTTTCTGTTCAATAATCTCAAGAATTTTCTCGGGATTAATGCTTCCACAAACCGGACACTCTTTTTGTTGTGTATCCACTTGGTTATCAATAGTTTTAAAGTAAACGAGCGCTTCCATCGGATCACCGGCGTAAATAACATGGCCTCCCTGATCCATTACAAGTAGTTGATCAAAAAGCCGGAAAATTTTTGAATGGGGCTGATGGATGTTAACAATAACTAACTTTCCATTTAAACTTTGTTTTCGTAGCAGCGACATTATTTTTATGGCATCATTAGACGATAGGCCTGAGGTTGGTTCATCTACTAATAAAACTGCAGGTTCTCTGATTAACTCAAGTGCTATGTTCACACGCTTACGCTCTCCTCCGCTGATATTACGTTCACTTATTCCCCCGACTTTCTGCTCTTTTACATGCAATAGGTCTAATTCTTCAAGTATATAGTTAACTCTTTCAATAGTTTCATTCTTAGTATGATTGCCAAAACATAAACGAGCATTGTAATACATGTTTTCAAAGACAGACAGTTCCTCAAACAGCAAATCCTCCTGAGGAACATAGCCTATTATGCCTTTGAGATTTTCATGATCCGTATAAACATCAAAACCATTAATTTTTACAGTTCCCTTTTCTGGTTTCAGATTTCCATTGAGTAAATTTAGAAGAGTTGATTTTCCAACACCACTTGAACCTATTATTCCTACAAGAAGAAAGGATTCTGTTTTGAATTTAAAAGGTTTAACTGCTGTTTGGTTTTTGCTATAGGAAAACTCAATATCTTCAACAGAGAATTGGACTGACTTCTGGTTCTCCGGTAGAAAGCCCATTGCCAATTCCGTGTAAAATATCGGTTCAAATTTTATGTCCTGAAATCCAATTTTATAACTTGAGATAGCATTGCCTTTTTCAAAAGAATATATTTTATTAGGAATAACCTCTTTCTCCTGAAGGTAGAGTTTCTCAGTACCTGTATAATAGAAAATAAAAAGGTTGGCCGACCTGGTTTTTAAAAAATAGATTGTCCCATTCAGGTTTTCTCTGATTATATAATTTTGAAATTGTTCTTTTTCAATTGTTTCCGAATTAGATATAATAAGAACTGATTCCTTGTCTTCCATGGATTTGGCTCCGCTTAATATAAAACCTTTCATCATTGAAAATTCTTCTTCTTCAATATTGAAAGACAATGCCAGTGTATCCAGGAAATCATATTCATCCTCCAGAATGTTTATTTTAACATTCAGCACTTCTATAAGATAGGCCAGAAGATAAACTTTCTGGCTGTACTCCAGGTTTCTGTTTATCTGGTCAACAAGACGCAGTGTTTTAACAGATTTGATTGATATCTCCTTAAAAAAATCTTTTTTCTTTGTTTTTTTCTGCTGTTTGTTATAAAAATCAAATATTGAAAGATACTCTTTTATCTTTGAGGTTTGAATAAATCTGGAAACATAGAATCGAACTAAAGGTTTAACTTTTTCAGTTGGGGTTTCCTTATCAATATTGGAAAATATTGCAAAAAGCTTTACAATTACCTGGAGTATTGGATTTGTCATTTTTTAGTGGTTGCTTTACCTATCCTGAAAAAATATATTTATTTTTAGACAATTTTAAAAAAATATAATTAAAAGACAAATACTTATATATGGCTGAAAAGGGAAAAATACTTGTAGCCGAAGATGAAGAAATGATAAGAAAAATTGTTGAGGAAGTATTGGGATCCCACTATAATCTTTCTTTTGCAGAAAATGGACATGATGCAATTGAAAAGGCCCGTAGTTTTAAACCAGACCTGATATTACTTGATATTATGATGCCCAAATTTAATGGTTTTGAGGTTTGTGAAGAACTAAGGGAAGATGAGGCTTTTAAAAAAACAATTATAATTATGGTAACTGCACTTGCCGATAAAGATTCCTATAAACAAGCAATTAAAGCAGGAGCTGATGATTTCATTACCAAACCTTTCAATCCGGTGGATCTAAGAACGAAAGTTCAATTAATGTTTAGGTTAAGAAATAGGTTTATCAGCAAATAATATCTTTATTTCTTACCTGATAACCTCAATTTTCTTAGTATTTTTGCGTAAAATAAATATTCACCTTATGCAGGAACTGTTCAATAAACTCAATATTAAAGGAGATATATTTACAGATTACAAGACAAGGTTGCTTTATGCTACAGATGCTTCTGCCTACAGAGAAGTGCCTTTAGCTGTTGCCTTGCCTATGCATAAAAATGATATAAAAGAGTTAATTGGCTTTGCAAGAGAAAATAAAGTCTCTCTTATTCCCAGAACAGCCGGTACATCACTTGCCGGACAGGTTGTAGGAGAAGGAATCGTTGTGGATGTTTCTAAATATATGACCAGGATCCTGGAATTAAATGCAAAAGAAAAATGGGTACGTCTCCAACCCGGGGTAATTCTTGATGAGCTGAATATGTACCTCAGACCTTACGGACTATTTTTTGGCCCTGAAACATCTACCTCAAACCGGTGCATGTTAGGAGGTATGGTTGGAAACAATGCCTGCGGTTCTCACTCTATAATATATGGCTCTACAAGAGATCATACAATTTCTGTAAAAGGATTGCTCAGTGATGGTTCTGAGATAGAACTCGGTCCGGTTGATAGAGAAACACTCAGCCAAAAAACCAAACAACAGGACAGGGAAGGAGAAATTTACCGAATGTTGAGCAATATGCTTAGTGATCCGGCAAACCAGGAAGAGATAATGAAAGAATTTCCTGATCAATCCATATACCGAAGAAATACAGGTTATGCAATTGATTTGCTTTTAAATACCGAAATTTTTGACAAGTCTGATTCTCCATTGAACATGGCCAATTTAATTTGTGGATCAGAAGGAACGCTTCTTTTTATTACTGAAATAAAACTGAATCTGGTACCATTACCTCCTGCTCATAAAGGTGTGCTGGCAGCTCATTTTAAAACAAGACGTGAGGCTTTTTATGCTAATTTGATTGCTCTCCGGCATAATCCCGGAGCCGTTGAAATGATGGATGAAATCATTCTTGACCTGACCAAAGGAAACCGCGACCAGCAAAGAAACAGGTTCTTTGTGAAAGGCAATCCGGGCGCTATCCTGATCATTGAATTTGCCAGAGATACACGTGAAGAAATTGAAAATGATGCCAGAAAATTGATACAAGATTTTAAAGAGCAGGGATATGGATATCATTTTCCCGTCGTTTATGAGCCGGAAGTAGATAAAGTTTGGAGTCTCAGAAAAGCCGGGTTGGGTGTTTTGTCAAATCTGAAGGGCGATGCCAGACCCGTTTCTTTTATTGAAGATACGGCAGTTAAAGTTGAGGACTTGCCTGATTATATGGATGATTTTCAGAGTATCATGGATAAATATAAACTGGAATGTGTATACCATGCCCATATTGGATCAGGAGAGCTGCACCTTCGTCCGATATTAAATTTAAAGAAGAAAGAGGATGTGGAGTTGTTCAAAAAGGTAGGAATGGAAATTGCTCATCTGGTAAAAAAATACAGGGGCTCTATGAGCGGAGAACACGGCGATGGAAGAGTGAGAGGTGAATTTATTCCTGTTATACTTGGAGATAAGAATTACAAACTGGTGCAACAGGTGAAGCAAACTTTTGATCCGGACCATATTTTGAATCCCGGGAAAATTGTAAATGTTCCGGATATGACTTCCAGTCTTCGCTATGAACCAGAGCGGGAAGTGCGTGAAATTGATACAGTGTTCGATTTTTCTGATGTTGGTGGAATTATCAGGGCTACTGAAAAATGCAATGGGAGTGGAGATTGTAGAAAAACAGAGTTAACGGGAGGAACCATGTGTCCAAGTTATATGGCAACACGTAATGAAAACGACGTGACCCGTGCAAGAGCAAATATTTTAAGAGAATTTCTTACCCATTCGCCAAAAGAGAATCCATTTGATCATGAAGAAATTTATGAAGTAATGGATCTCTGTCTGTCCTGCAAAGCCTGTAAGTCTGAATGCCCTTCCAGTGTGGATGTAGCTAAATTGAAAGCGGAATTTCTTCAGCATTATTATGATGAACATGGAATACCAATTCGAACAAGGTTAATTGCTTATTTACCAGGATTGTATAAGCTAGGCGCTATCTGGCCATGGTTCTATAATTTCTTTTTAAAATATAAACCTGTTTTACGTCTTATCAATAAAATAATTGGTTTTGCTCCAGACAGGAGCATGCCTTTGCTCCATAAAAAGACCTTAAACAAATGGATGAATGGCTATGTAAAAAAACTTAAAAATGAAAAAGCCTCCAAAGGAAAGGTTTATCTGTTCAATGATGAATTTACTAATTATAATGATACAGATATTGGAATTAAGAGCATTCAATTGTTAACGAAACTGGGCTATGAAATAATAATTCCTAAACATCTTGAAAGTGGCAGAACATACCTTTCAAAGGGACTTCTAAGAAAGGCAAAAAAGCTTGCTAACCGGAATATTGAGGCACTAAAGGGTTTTATCTCTCCCGAAACTCCTTTGGTGGGCGTTGAACCCTCGGCTATCCTGACATTTCGCGATGAATATCCTGACCTGGCAGAACAACAGAACCAGGAAGCAGCCCGGTTACTTTCTGAGAATTCCCTGACTATTGAAGAATTCCTTGCCAAAGAGATTGATGCAGGCAAAATCACCAAGGATTTATTTAGTAAGGATGAACAAAAAATTCTTTTACACGGTCACTGCCAACAGAAGGCTGTAGCCTCCACCGATCCTTCGCTTAAAGTCTTATCCTTTCCTGAGAATTATTCTGTTGAAGAGATACCTTCTGGTTGCTGCGGCATGGCCGGATCTTTTGGCTATGAAAAAGAACACTATGAAGTTTCTATGAAAGTGGGAGAGATGGTCCTTTTTCCTGCAGTCAGAAAAGCACCCCATGGAACTATTATTGCTGCACCTGGGACCAGTTGCCGACACCAGATTAAGGATGGCACAAATGTAAAAGCAAAACACCCGGTAGAAGTACTTTACGAAGCGCTTATTTAGGCTAAGG
>CAYWSJ010000134.1:0-3123 GCA_964461045.1 uncultured Bacteroidales bacterium
TGAAAAACAAGTGCATACACCAAAGAAAACAGAAGAGCCAAAACCTAAAGCAGAAAAAACAACTAAAGATCAAGACCCGCTCTTTTCTTTTGATAACGTTTTAAAGAAATCAGAAGATAACGAAAGTTATTTCACGTTAGGTGGTGGTTACGGAACCAGTTATGGTGGTTTTGGGGCAGAATTTCAGTATGTTAATCCCTGGAAAACAAAATTAGGATTTCATGGTGGTTTTGGGTATATTCCTTCTGATGTTGGCTTTTTTGGATTCTCGGTTGGAGTGCAAGCTTATTTCTGGAATAATTTATATGGGGACTTCCAATTTGGAATATTCGGGACACATAAAAAAACCTATTATTTCGGCTCATATATGGAAGAATGGGATGAGTTTATGATGGGTCCGAAAATTATGGTGGGGTATGATTGGTTTTTTATAGAAAATATTGGCTTGAATACTGGCGCAGGATTAAGCTATAATATGAGATATGATTCAGGATTATATTTTGCCTTCGATTTAGGGGTTATTTATAAACTATGAGGAGGAGATGAGGATAGAATCGTCTCCTATTTTTTTATTGTCAATAGCCTAAAAATTTAAAGTATGAAATTAAAAAATTTAGCATCAGTCGTCTATCCGAAGTTTCAAACATGTCCTGGAACTTTTTAAAAAGGAGAGAATACTGATGGAGTATTTCACTACTTATGGCTATGGGCAGAATTTACCGGTGATGAATGTGCAATAAACCAAATCAAAATATCATGAAAAAATTAATGGTGATTTTTATTATTCTATGCTGCACGCTCCCAACCTTCGGACAAAGAGACTACTTTATAGAGGCTTTTAAGCAAAATGATGCGGACAGCGTAAAAAAACTTATTGAGGATGGTTATAAGATCAATAACTGGCATGATACAATACTTATCAGGAACGAAGAAGGGGAGAGGACAGAAAGTATTTATTACAGATGTATTTTAGCAGATGCCTTATTTTACGGGGCAGATACAAGTATTATCAAGTACCTCATCGACCAGGGGACAAATCTGAAGAAAAACAGCATAATGGTATTAATGGAGGCTTTCAAAAGAGAGATGGATATTACATTTATTAAATACCTGGTTGGCAAAGGAGCAGATATAAACTCTGAAAGGAATGGTGTCAGTTTACTAATGAGAGCAGCATACGAAAAAGTACCTGTTAAATATATAGATTTCCTTATAAAAAATAATGCCAGGGAAAAAGGAATAATTAAAACTGAGTGGAAATATCCATTTAACGATAATATAGAGGAACATGGCTACTATTCCAGTCTGCCTGGTATAGCCGTAGGTAAGGAAAATTTTGAACTGTTAAAATTGTTGTATGAAAAATATGATTATCCTACAAACTCACCGGCTCTTTATACAAATAAACAGGCAACAGAGTACCTTTCTCCCGTTCAGTTCGCATTGGTAAGAGAGAATGTTAAAGCTATAAAGCTATTGCATAAAAATGGTGCAGATTTGAATTGTGTAATTCCTTTCGCCGACTCATTAAATGCGGGGTTATGGATTATGGATAATACCTGCAGCTATCCTGATAACATGAGATTGGCTTATTACCTTTATAAAAACGGTGTAAGGGTCGATACGCAAGATTTAAATGGAGCCAATGCCATGCACTATGTGGCTAAAAAATCTTATGGAGATGAGCTTGCAAAATTATTAATCGAAAAGGGTATCAACATAAATAAAAAAAATAATGAAGGGATGACTCCTTTGCATATTGCTGCAATTAATGAAGATTACCCTTTGTTATACGTTCTGCTTCAAAACCATGCAAAAATAAATATAACAAATAATGAAGGAAAAACTGCCGCAGATACAGCAAGTGAAAAAGGATTTGATCAACTGGCACAACTGATTGAGCAGAAAAAAACAGATGAATTATTCATAAAAGCAAATTACAGAAATGATCGTCCTCTCATAAAAAACAAGATCAAAAATATCATAAATAACCAACCCGGGTTGATCAATACAAAAGTCGGTATGGGATATACATTATTGCATTATGCAGCCGGGTATGATGACCTGAAAATGTGCAGATTCCTGATAGAAAACGGGGCAGATATTTGGGCTGTTAAAAAAATTGACGATGGTAAAAACAGCTCCATTCAATATCCAATTGATTTTGCAAGAACTCCAAGGATAATTGATCTATTCATTGAATCCGGGCTCAACGTTGATTCATTATTTACAGACTCTTCAAGCAATTATGCGAATAAAAAGAAAATTCCTAATGCAGAATACTGGCATTTTTTGTATCCGGATTTGGTGCAAGAAGAAAAATACAACAAAATTAAAAAGGCAGGAAAACGCTTATTCCTCTATTTAAAGTTTGAGAAAAAGGCTCAATTCATAGAAGGGATAAAATCCGGAGAATATGATTTAAATGAAAAAAATAAGGAAGGAATGACATTGCTTCACAAGGCCATTTATTATAACAAACCAGGCATGGTTAAATACCTGGTCAAAAATGATGCAAACCTCAATGCCAAAGATTCAGCCGGCAGATCATCTTTACTTTATAGTTTATTTATGAGACAGCCGGGTATTGCAAAGTATTTGATAAAAAAAGGAGCAAATGTCAACAAAGTGGGTAATATGGGAGCTTCCCCTTTGTTTTGGGCGCAATATTGGAAATTCGATAAAATTATAAAATTATTGAAAAGAAAAGATGCCATTCCGAATGAACCATCAACCAAATTTCATATTCCTGACCATTATTATTCCTCTTCTACATATATCGACTCAAATTATATAGCTATTATTGATCATAATAATATTAAAATACATTCAAAAATTACCGGGCACTTAATAAGAACAATTCGTCCAAAAAATACTTACCATATAAAAGCTCTAAGTTTGATAAATAATAAGGAAAAACCTGTATTAGTTTCCATGTCTCCTGACTTCTTAGATTTTTACAATTTTTATAGTGGCAAAAGGATTAGCCAGATTCATGCCCCAAAAGGGGAAAAGTTTACAGCCCTATATTACAGTAATGAAAATAAAACCCTGGCTGTAGCAACCAAGGCATTAAGCCTTAAAAGCCATGTCACAGAGTATGATATCAACAGCTTTAAACCC
>CAYWSJ010000134.1:3223-6889 GCA_964461045.1 uncultured Bacteroidales bacterium
GGCATTAAGCCTTAAAAGCCATGTCACAGAGTATGATATCAACAGCTTTAAACCCATCATAAAAACAACCTGTAATTATATCCCTTCAATAAAGAAATTATCTAAAGCAGGCAGCCATTATTATACAATTAATAAGTATGAAAAAACAGATCTACACATATATAGGCAATTTTATGATGCTATTGATAAATTTAAATCAACATTTGTATCTTTTGAAATTCTCGAATTTTGCAAATTTAATGAGGAGACTGGTGATACAGAACTCTATTTTGAAATACCCGACCAGAATAGACCAGAGATTCCAATTTTAACCTCAAATTTTAAAATTTCAAAAGACCGGCAGTATTTGATCCTTTATAGCTATGAGACGTTAAGGCTTTATAGCGACAATAAAGATGGTGACTACCTTCCCATAATATTTATCTATAACCTAAAAGAAAAAAAAGAGGTAGGTCGGTTAACCATTAAAAATGTTAATAATTTTAAGTGGATTGATATAAGTTCCAACAATGAAATCATTATACAAGGAGACAAAATTACTAAGTTTAATCCTGAAAAGTTTCAGAATTCGAAATAAACGGTTATACTCCGAATAAAAGGATTAGTCTGTCTGATTTTGGACATTAAAATCAAACTCAATAAGATTAAAATATGAGAATATCTATCATTAAGCTAAAGAATCATTTGCAAGATAACTACTTATATAATTTACTTGCATTTGTTAAGTATTTAAAGCCAACTATTGCATTGTTTATAATATTTTTTACCTGCATAATAAGGGGATACAGCCAGGAAGACACATCATCCTATAAGGTTGAAGGCCTTGAACCTTTTGAATCGAATTCAGTATTTATCATTGATTCTACTGATGATTTGTATAAGGAAATTACTGAAAATGAAAAACGAAAAGCTGATTATTTTTATAATCTCGGTATGGATTATTATATGGGTAATGAGGTTGATAAAAACAAAAAGAAAGCTTTCCGTTGGATTAAGAAAAGTGCAGAATCAGGTCATAAAAAAGCTCAGTATAATTTAGGATATCTATACAAAAACGGAGATGGAGTTGGGAAAGATTATGACCAATTTCTTTCCTGGTTGACGAAAAGCTCAGAGAATGGATATCCTAAGGCACAACTGAAGCTGGGAGGTGAATATTTAAATGGACCGGAAAATATTCAGAATAATAACAAAGCTATAAGTTGGTTAGAAAAGGCAGGCAATCAAGGAGTAGTTAATGCCCAGGCAATCCTGGGAATGTTATATTACAGAGGAAATGAGGAAACATCAAAAAATTTTAAAAAAGCAGCCTACTGGTTTGAAAAAGCTTATCGCAATGGAGACAAAGATGCAAAGGAAATATGGGAAAACACTGAATTAAAAAATTATCTTCCTGATACACTTTTTAAAAACTTTTCTTATTCTGCTGCATCATTTGTGCTTCCAAAATACACAAAAACTCAAAGATTTAGCGATTCTGAAATAAATAACACTTTAATGAGATATTCCATGTATATTAACGGGAATTGGTTGGGATTTAAAATCTTCGCTGTCTCAAAATTAGAAGAAAGTCTCCAAAAGGGCCTTGATACATTTTTTAATAGTGTAACACAATACTTATATAATGTTCAATCTCCTCAAAAAATTCAATGTCCGAATATAGATAATTACAATTGTAGTGCTGCTAAAACCAGAGGAATGCAGGGAGGTGTTAATTACTATAAATCCATTTATATATTTGAAAAAAATGGTAATAGTGTATGGGTTAACATTAGCAGATCAAATGATCCGGAGGCAGGTAAATATATAGAAAACAATTTCTGGGAAAGCTTTAAACTAAAAAAGGATTATTTCAATTAATACGGATTGCTATTTCAATCACACCACACTTAATTAAAATAATAAAACACCTTATTTCTTGTATTGCTTATAAATAGCATTTGTCTTAATTTTTTATAGACAACCAAATCAAAAAAATACCCATTTTCTGGTATTGAATGTTATAAATATACTCTTTAACTTGCTGAGAAAACTGGCATTCTCAATCGGTTTTTTATTAAATAGAAATATTACACCAAAAAAATCTGCAGCCATGAAAAATCTTGCTTTATTGTTTTTCTTAAGTACTATCCCAGCTTTTATTTACGCACAAGACAAAAATGAAAAAATAGACCGGGATGATTCAGGCCAAAATGAAAACCTCAAAGAGGAAAAAAAGGAGGTTGGTTTAAATACAAGTTATACTTATAGACCGGTTAATACAAAATTTTCTCCAAATTCCAGTATTGAAAGGCCAGCTAAGAGTTTATCTTCAGAATCATCTGATGGAGATGGTTACAATCTTGGAGTTGGAAGAATTTTCTATGCATTAAATAATTATCACTTCAGCGGAAGCGGGGAAGTAGAAGGAGGCCTGTCCAGAACTACTCTTTACTGGGCAGGGAGTGGCATTGATGAATTTAGTCTCGAACTTATGTTGTCATCCGGTTATTATTCTACAAGTGAAATTGAATATGAGGATAACCTCTATGGATTTAGTTTAAGTTATCCTCTCGGAATTGATATGGATGGGATTAGAGTATTTATCAGGGGAGTTGCAGGTGCGGTTTATTATAAAGGTGAAACGAAAATTGAAATTATGGATATTACAGAAAGAACAAACTTCTCCGACTGGTCCTTATATTACAATCTTACCCTTGGAGCAGATATTTTTTTCAATGATGGATTTGGGATAACAGGAGAAGTAGGGATCAGTAAAATTCCACTGGTCTCAATAGGTTTGATATTGTAAAAAGTAATGGGTTTAAGGATTTAATCTCAAGACATAGACAAAAACAAAAATTAAAATTTAAGCTTATGAGAACTCTGCTAACAATTTTGCTTTTAATACCCTCACTGTTTGTTCTTTCGCAAACAAAGGGAGAATTTACCGACAAAAGAGATAACAAAACCTATAAATGGGTTCAAATTGGTGATCAAATCTGGATGGCAGAAAATTTAGCCTATAGAGCTAATGAAAATTGCTGGACTTATAACAACAATCCCAAACTTGCAAAAAGATTTGGTCATCTCTATTTATGGAAGACGGCCAAAAAAGTATGCCCTGAAGGCTGGCACCTGCCAAGTGACGATGAATGGAGCAAACTATTCAGCTTTTTACGGTATAATGACTACAGAAACGTCGAGGGAGAAGCATTAAAAGCAAAAACGAATTGGCACGGCAGTGGTGTTGGAACAGACGATTATAATTTTTCCGCATTACCCGGGGGAAATCGTACAAACAAAGGAGATTTCTTCAATGGAGGTAGCAGCGCCTTTTTTTGGACCTCAACAGAATATGATGGTAGTTCAGCACGATACTGGTGTTTAACGACAACTTCTAAAGGAATGGAACGATCCATGATAGGCAAGGATTTTGGTTTAAGCGTAAGGTGCGTTAAAGATGAATAAAAGGGTTATTGAATGCCTTGAATTTCTGAGCTTGAAGCATTAAAATGAATGTTTTAAGTAGTTCTTTTGTTGCAAGAGGGTAAAATACCAGAATTCTTGTATTAAACTTTTGAAAGGATTGTTATAACTTGGAATAGAATATAAACTAAAATTATATATTATGAAATCACTTAAACCATATGCATCATTAGTATTGACAATTTATATGCTTTGTCT
>CAYWSJ010000135.1:0-6830 GCA_964461045.1 uncultured Bacteroidales bacterium
ACCTTTGCCGGGATGTATCATTCCGATTTTTTTGGAAATATCACCATTTGAATCTGCTATGATTGGAAATGGAATTTCAACATCCAGCTTTTCCTCAATCCATTCATCCCATTTGATGTGTGAAAATACCTGGTCGATAGATAATCCAATAAGTTCTGTATTAATGGCATCAAATTGTTCTTTTCGTTTGGCAAAAGCTACAAATTCTGTTGTACAAACCGGAGTATAATCTGCCGGGTGACTGAACAATACTACCCATTTGCCTTTGTAATCATTGGGTAAGCTGATTTTACCTTCAGTTGTCTGTACTTCCATTTCTGGAAATTTGTCTCCAATGAGTGGAAATCCTTGTACTTCTTCTTTGTTTTCCATTTTTTCTTTTTTTTAAGTTCAACAATTAATTTTTATTTATCGTTTTTCCTGTAATATGTAGTTTGATATCTTCTATCTCAAAATCTGGGATTTTCTTGTCCCGAAAATAATCCCTGATTAAGTTATCAAGTTCTTTATCATAATAATCTAAAATGGTATCACTTTTTTGGCAGTATAAGTGATGATGCTTATTCAGAACCGGATCATATCTTTTAATGTCGTTCTCAGTTTTAATTTTTTTGATCAATCCTTTATCCACAAATGTTTCCAGAATATTGTAAATTGTGCTTAAGGAAACAGAAGGGTAAGTTTCTGACAGGTAGTTTTTTATCATCTCAGCAGAAGGGTGGTCTTTAATATTCATCAGAGCTTCAAAGACTGCAATACGCTGCGGGGTAACTTTTAAACCGCTTTCCGCAATTCTGTCTCTTATTTTCTGCATGTTAATCATAACTAATCCTAATTAATAATAATTCCGATTTAAAAGTAATTTTCAATTATAACAAATCAATTTTGATTTTGTTTAATATGTTTGATAAAATTTCTTACTAAATTACGAAGATATTTAATGGGAAGCAAAAAACGCAAGAGGTTAATTCTTGCGTTTTCAGTGTTTTGTATCTTAATTTTGTATTAGTAATAGCCAAATTTTATACTGAAATTCAACTTTACTTTGTTGAAATATTTTTCATTATAATTCAACAAGTCTGTGTTGATAAATTGGTCATAACTTGCTCCAACAGATAAATAAACCACATTAAGCAGACGGTAATCAATTGTAACTTGAGGGGTAAAAACTGTGATGTCATCGTAAATAATATGGTTTTCTTTCTTGTTATTAAGCCATATATCTCCAAAACCTGCTTTAAGCGAACCTGTAAGATACATTCTTTTACTGGCTCTGAATATGTACCCAACCCATGGACCTCCATATTCTCTTTGTATTACATAATCTTTATAACCAGTAATTGTTGCGTTGTTGGAGACCATGTCACTGGTTCCCACACCAAAACCTCCTATAAAAAGATTATTGCTGAATACTGCTGCACCACCGCCACCAATGATGAGGGAGGTTCCCTGGTCTATTTTTGTTGTGGAAAACATAGGTCCACCAAAGCCACCTACAAGGGAGAAATTCTGATCACGTTGGCTAAAAGCTGTGATTGTTGATAATAAGATAAATACTATTAAAATTCTTGCTTTCATAATTAACTTTTTTTAATGGTGAATTGATTTGTTTTTTAAACAGGTTTGCTGACAAGGTTCGGTAGTTTCTTGTGCCAGCCCAGGACAAAGAATCCTATGGTATAAATTCCGATATTAAAAATGCTAAGTGAAAATATACCAATTGAAAAAATTCCCATTGAAAAAATTCCTATGGAAAAATTTCCAACGGCAAAAACTCCTGCTGCAAAATTGCCTATGGCAAAATAGTCCAGAGAGAATTGACCTGCACTTGTTACATCCCCGGTTAGAAAATTTATTCCTATTCCGGTTAAGATTAAAATAATTGCTGTAATTAAAATCCAATGCTTTTTCATAATTATAAAATTTAAGTGAAACATTTTGCAAGCAAAACTATTTCTTAATGTTTCTGTAAGCAAATAATAGTGAGGGATAGCAAGAATTAGTGATAAAATACAAGGGTCTGTGATGTTTGTCAAAAAATTGGTATGAATGACAAGCTTTTATTGAGATAATTTTTCTTTAATGGTTGGAACAAATTTTCTGGAAACAGGGATGGACGAAGATGATTTTTCAAGGGAAAGTGTAAATCCCTGTGCATTTCCCCGGGATTCTGTTATTTTCTTAATATTAACCAGGAAAGCTCTGTGGCATTGTACTATGAATTCAACATTCTTTGTTTGATCCTTAATATTTCCAATCGTGTTTCTGAGCATTTTTTGTTTTGTTTCTGAATCTTCCAGATAACAAATCTGTACATAATTCCCTTCTGAGACTATATAAAGCAGGTTTTCAGAACTCAGACTGAAATATTCATCTTTATTCTTCCCTTTCAGTTTTATAATTTTTTCTTTTGATGAATCTTCTGATCTTTTCCCCTGAATGCTATGATTGAGGCCCGAAGCTTCTTTTAGATTATTTCTTAACCTGATGTTGAAACTAATTAATGTAACGATGGCAATTGGAAATATGCCTATTAGTAAAGTAAAGGCCTGGAACAGGAGAAATATTTTCCAGTTCCATATAAACTGATCAATATAATAAAGGGAGTATAGAAAATTACCAATACCAATTCCAAAAAGTATGATAATAAGCCATAAAATATGTTTGCCAACAGTCCAGCTTTCAAAAGAAAAAAAGTTTGTAAATATTCTTGGTGCGAGGATTAATAAAATAACTAAAGCGATAAAAGTAACACCACCATAACCAGCCAGAAATAAGATTTTATTGGGCATTGCTGTCCGGCTTAGGCCAAAAGGCTGGAAAATAATTAAAAACAATAAAACAAACAGGCTGATGCTTATAACAATTATCCAGTTGTATCTTTTTTTGTCTATCAGACTCGGGTAAGGCTGCCTAAGTATAGAGGATTTATTTTGTGTGTTATTAGGTTTTTTTGCTGATTTATTCATTGCTGCTTTTTCTGAATGGTTCTAAATTATAAATATTTTTTATTTTCTCCTCAGGTTTTCATTATTTTTGAAAGAACTATTAACCTTAAAATTGAAATTCTATGGCAACAGTTCAGGATAAGGCAATTCAGGATATTACAGACCTGAAAGAGATGGAAAAAATTATTGAAAAATGTGATATTTGTCACGTAGGCATGGTTGATGTAAATCGTCCTTATGTACTGGCTTTTAATTTTGGCTATGAAGATCAGACTGTTTGGCTTCATTGCGCAAAGGAAGGAAGAAAGCTGGATGTTCTGAAAAAGAATAATAATGTATGTATTCAGTTTGATACAGACCATAAATTATTTGCCCGCCATGAACAAGTAGCCTGTTCATGGAGATGGGCCTACAGAAGTGTTATAATTGAAGGGGAAGCAGTATTTGTCGAAGATTATGAGGAGAAAGTTAAAGGCCTGAACATTTTTATGAAGAATTATTCTGACAAGGAATTTAAATATTCCAAACCAGCTGTAAATAATGTCCGGATTATCAAAATTCCGATTGCTTCTATTACAGGAAGGTCATTTGAATACTATGATTAGAAGGTTTAAAATCTGTTTATATGCGAAAAATAAAAAATCCTTTTTTGGATATTCAAGGTTACCAGTGCTTTGGCTGTGCAAAGAATAATCCACACGGCTTACAAATGGAAATTTATGAAGATGGTGAGTACCTGCTAAGTGAATGGGAACCTAAAAGTTATCTCCAGGGATATGGAAATGTGTTGCATGGAGGAATCCAGGCCACACTGCTTGATGAAATTGCAAGCTGGATCGTTTATGTGAAAGCTCAGACTGGTGGAGTTACGGCCAGCATGGAAATGAAATACAAAAAAACAGTATATGTCAACAAAGGGAATCTTACTATAAGAGGAAAGTTAAAGGATACGGATAAGCGCTTTGCATATATCTTTGCTGAATTGCTGGATCATGAAGGGAAAGTATGTGCAGAAGGGAATTTTCGCTATTTTATCTTCCCCGAAGAAATAGCAAGAAAAAAATTGGATTATCCCGGAATTGATGCCTTTTATGAAGATTGATTATTGAATATTTCCTGGTTCACAGCATCTGTAAAACCACAGTCTGTATTGCTTTTGCAGGAAAGAAAATGTTCTTTTATTTCCAAAGGAGCATTATCCACTACAAAACTTTTTGCTGTGTAGTTTAGCAAATCCAGGTCATTGTAATCATTTCCTATACCAAGGGTTTGAGATTTATGAATATCCAGCAAGGAACATAGCCTTTCAACGCCATGTCCCTTTGAAACATCTTCCGGAAAGATTTCAATCCAGACAGACTCGCCGTCTAATGGCGAGGTAGCTCTTATAATTTTAACACCCTTAATTTTGTTTAATACGTAATTATAAAACTCCGGGCTTTTTCCTGAAACAGCAAGTATCTGGCAGGCATGATCATAAGTTTCAGTAGAAGGATTCAGTGGTTCGGCAAACTCTTTATAAAGTTGGCATCTTCTTTCAAAATCAGGATTATGCGATCCGGAATCATGGTAAACAAATTTATGATTGTTAGGAATAACCTCATGAATCATAAAATTAACCTTATGATCGATGAAGAATCGTGCGATCTCTGCCACTTTTTCTTTGATCAGGTAACTGGAATAGATCAGCTTTTTTGTATGCCAGTTAAGAATTCCGGCTCCGGAAGAGAATATGAGGTAGTCAACCGGAAAGGAAGGACTTAAAACCCGGGACAAAGAAAAATAATTCCGGCCTGTTGCAATCACACGTACAATATTCAATTCTTTTAGCCTTTGAAGTGTTTCTTTATCTCTCTTATTTACCTCCTGCTCATCATTGAGTAAGGTTCCGTCCAGATCTGTAATAACCATTTTTGTTTTTTGATCCATAGCAATAAAAATGAATTAAAGAATTTCATAACTTACTGATTGTACAGGGGCATCAAGTGTATTTAAAATCCGTTCCAGTAATATTCCTTGTTTGGTATCATAATCATATCCAAAAGTGGCCCTTACACCAGTAGAAGTAAACTTTACTGCACGGTCCATGGCTATTGGCAGACTGTCACCCTGAAGCAGAGCTCCTGTGATGACGCTGGCAAATGCATCACCTGTTCCCGGATAATTTGCAGGAAGATAATTACAGGAAACTTTCCAGAAACGATTTCCCTTCTTGTTATAAGCAATAACTGACGTAATATTATCTTTTTTATGTTCAGGTACACTGGTTACTATAACAATTTGAGGTCCTTTATCAGAAAGTTCCAAAATCCAGTCTTTTATCTGTTCATCAGTTAGATTTTGAGGGATTTCTTTATCCAGCAACAACGATGCCTCTGTAAGGTTAGGAGTGATAACATCTGCCTGCCCGATCAATGTTCTCATTTCTTTTACATGATCCATATTAAAGGTGGCATAGAGCTTCCCGTCATCACCAAGTACAGGGTCTATAACGATAAGGGGTTTGTTTTTATTAAAATCCTGAATGAATTGACTGACAATTTCTATCTGCCTGTGCGATCCCAGAAAACCGCTGTATATTGCATTAAATTCCAGATCCAGTTCTTTCCAATGATCAATCATAGGTTGGAGCTCATCTGTCAGGTCAACAAAATGAAAATCATTAAATTTACTGTGTGTTGAAAGCACTGCTGTCGGAAGGGGGCATACCTGGATCCCCATCCTTGATAAAATTGGAATAATAACTGTTAATGAGGCTCTTCCGAAACCTGACAAATCATGAATTGCTGCTATTTTCTGTACAGGGGTTTTCATATTTTATTATTGTTTAAAAGTGTGAGGGTTTCCTTTACAATCTGGTCAAAATAATTTTCTAAACCAGGATTAACACCTCGTGCTCCCTTAATAACTTTCTCTGCCCATTCTATGTATTTAATTTTACGACTCTGAGGCCATTCATCTGGTGGGTCTTCTCTTAAATCCTGGATATTGCATATCTTGTCTGCTATTTTTAATTTTTTTGCTGAAGAACTTAATGAAGAAGTATGGATTATTTGTAATCTTTTTCTTTCCTGGTAAGGAAGAGATTTGTCGTCTGATACTTCCAATACCAGATTCAGCACTTTATTCCCAAATTTTTGCTCGATAATGGCAGACAGTTTATTGATCTCTTCCTTTTCTCTTGCCGTATCTTCAATAACATCATGCAGGGCTGCAGCTGCAAGCAACTCCAAATCAGACTCACCATATTCTGCCAGCAGGGATACTACTTTAACAGGGTGATTAATATAAGGAGTTTGTTTTTTGCCTTTTCTCTTTTGCCCTGCATGTCTTTCTGCTGAGAATTCAATTGCCTTTATGACTTTAATAAAATCCATTCTCAATCTATTTTCAAAATGTGAAATTAAGAAATATTATCTCAAAATATAACCGCTAAAGTCCTTTTATGTTTTAATTATTTAAAAAAACACGAATTTTAGTTTATTTTATATAATTAATTGTTTTACTGAAGGTTAATTTAGCTATGCTGTTTTTATTGGTTTGATAATAAGTATTTTACAGAACTTGTTTTTAATTTATTGACTATAAATGATCTTTAAAAAAACTCAATTTTTTTTATAGAAAAAGTTGTGAATTAAAATTTCTAGTCTATATTTGCACCCCGCAAACATGATGTTCTTTTAACAAAAAATAAACGGAAAATTTTCAATACGGATTTTTGAGATTTAAAAAGTATTTATATCTTTGCAAACTGTTTTTTGAAAATTACCAAAACGAATTATAAAAGTTCTTTGAATTTTTGAGATAGATAATAAGTCGAAAGGTTGTTCGTCAAGATAGTCAGAGCACAGGAAACACAAATTTTTTCTACAACGAAGAGTT
>CAYWSJ010000136.1:0-6709 GCA_964461045.1 uncultured Bacteroidales bacterium
AGTCCTGGTGGGGCTACAGAACCTCTGGCAGTAACATCCGCTATTTATTCATTCTTAATCCACTGATAAGCCTCTTCCATGGATTTAAAAAGATTGATTTGTGCATTTCCTTCAATTGCCTTTTTAATATTCTCGGTATAAAATTCTTTAAAAATGTCCTCATCCATCACAATGGCAATCTTTTGCAAACCACTTTTAAGGGCTTTGGGAATGATATTTTCCTGTAACCATTTTGTGTTTTCCGGACCTACAACTCCTTCTTTCCGGATGTCGGAAATAAAATTTTCTGAATTTTTTTTAATCAGCAAATCCAGTGATTCAAGAAAAGTTTCCCTGTAAATTTCTTTTGTAACTGTTTTCTTCCAGATTAACTCGAGGGTTTTGGTTTCCTCTTCAAACTGAACAATTGCATGGTCTGTTTCTTTTAATTTTTTCATGGGAAATGGATTTATTGGTTATAAAGTAAACATACGGTTTTTATAAATCCATTTCAAGTTTTTTATTCAGAAACTCTCTTAAACATCAATTCCAAAAAACATTCTCACGAAAAAGCTTATTCCAAAGGTAAAAGCTGCGACACCAATACTCAGAAAAGCCATTTCGGTAAACCTTTTTTTAAAGTTAAAATCTTTAGCGATTGAGATATAATAATTAAACAACAGAATAATTAATATAGCAAAGGCCAGTGTCAGTGCCAAACAAAAATAATAATTCGAAAAAAGTAAATAAGGCAATATCAGGATTATTACTGTTATAATATATGCCAGACCGGTATATAGTGCAGAGGCCAATGCTTTTCCGCCATTTCCTTCCGATTTGGTAGAAAGATATTCAGAAGCAGCCATGGAAAAAGAAGCAGCAATACCTGTTATCAATCCGGCCACTGCAATAAGTTGTGTGTCACGCAAGGCAAATGTAAGACCCGCAAGAGCTCCTGTTAATTCAACCAGTGCATCGTTTAATCCCAAAACAATTGATCCTACATAATCCAGTTTCTTTTCTTTAAGCATTTGAATCAACTCTTGTTCATGCTGATCTTCATCCTCAACCACCTGTCTGGCCTCAGGAATATGCTCTGCAGCTTTTTCGTAAGCTTCCTGTGCTCCCTCTTCTCCTTTCTCCATGAGCTTTATTCCAAAAGTCAATCCCAAAAAACGGGTAATCCAATAAAATTTAAAAATTTTCCATTTCTTAGGTTTTATCTCTGTTCCGGAATAATCTTTCCAGAAATGATAATGTCGCAGCTCATCATCTGCAATTTTTTCAAGGACCTTTTTATTTTCAGGATTACGGGTTTTTGCCGCTATTTTTTTATAAATATGATATTCTGTTATTTCATTTTCCTGGAATTGCTTAATATCAGCAATTAATTGAGAGGATAGATTTTTTGATGCCATACTTTTTTTACAAAAATAACAAGATTTTAGAAACTTCCGGTGGTTTAAAGTTCAAATCCTAGGACAGTTACATCATCGATCTGTTCATATTTCTTGCCAATCCAATTATTGAATGTATCTTCGAGAATGGTTTTCTGTTCTTCAAAACTCTTATAGTGATTTTCAAGCACAAGTCTCTTAAACGGAATGGTTTTAAACCTTTTACCCCTTTTGCCTCCAAACTGGTCCACATACCCATCGGTAGACAGATAAATAATGTCTCCGGGAGTATAAGACATTTCTATTTGTGAAAAAGAGTACATTTTATAATGAAAACTTACAGGCATCCTGTCCCCTTTAAATTCATAGACCCCCTTCTTCTCAATATCATCAAGATGCGGAATATAGAAAAACGAATTATTTGCTCCCGAAAATCGTAATTTCTCTTCCTTTCTGTCAATCTGTACAACAGACACATCCATTCCGTCTTTGCTTTCGTATAACTTCCCTTTCTGGTGAAGAGATTTAATGATATGGTATCTCAGCTCATTTAAAATTTCATTCGGTTCAGTGATATTATGTGTGCCCACTATTTCATTTAAAAAACTAGAACCCAGCATGGTCATAAAAGCCCCGGGAACCCCATGTCCTGTGCAATCTGATAACACCAGAATTATTTTCTCACCTGTTGAATGCACCCAGTAAAAGTCGCCGCTAACTATTTCTTTCGGCTGGAAAAGGATAAAATAGTTTTTCAGTGAGGAATCAAGCAGTGACTTTTGGTTAATCATTGCTCCCTGAATTTTCTGGGCATACTGAATGCTATCGTTCAGTTCAGTAATTGCTTCTTCACGTGACTTTGCCTGCCTGGTTAATTCATCCCGCTGAGCAGTAATTTCCTCATTTTTTTGATTAATGCTGTGGTTAATATTCTGAAGGTTTTCTACAGCTATATTTAGCTTTTCATTTGTATGAAAATATTTTTTTACATAGGCGAGTCCCCAAAGAGTAAAAAGACTTAATAAAAATATGAGAACAGAAGTTATCAGACCTAAAGGAAGAAAGGCATTAATAGTACAATACTGAATAATATTAAAAATTATGGATAAACTGGCTGCAATAATAATTATGTAACGATTAAGTTTTACAGCTACGAGAGAACTGAATAAAACAAAGACACTGCTGATAAAAAGAGCGAATTTTTCATTTGTAAACCCGGTATCAACTTCTGTTTTTGTCAATACAACCATTGCAATATAGAAAACCAGGGAAAAATCAATTATTGTAGTGACAAATTTCAAATAATATCTATATCTTTTTGAAATTATTACCTGTATAAAAATCATTAGAGGTAAAAGAATCAGAAATAGCCATATAGCATGAGTGCTCTTTGCAAAGACTGGTAAAAACGAATCACTTTGAGGAGAACTAATGAGTTGCACCAGTGCTAAAAACAAAAACACTGTAAACCTTATATAATTAAGAATTTTTTCCACACTCATTTCACGCCTAGCGATGTCTTCTTTGGCGTATAATTCAGCATGTGAAGTTTCTATTGTACTACTCATTATGCTATCAATCGTATATACAAAGCGTTTACTTATTAAAGACTACAAAGTTTCCAAAAATTTAGAAATAAAGCACAAAATTTATTAAACGTATAAAAAATAATGATAAACGTCAAAAATTTTTGGTTAAACGTCTGCCATAATAAATAGTTCAAATTTCAAAGCATATTGCAAAGCAAACCACCATCCTGATAAATATGCGATTCCCCCGGGCTACTCCTTAGATCGCATACAACGCGCTTAAAAACAGGAAAAAACTGTAAACTAAAATAACCATCTTTTCCTTATTATTTCATTGCCTCCGTCTCAGATTAATTCTTATAAATTAATGCGCTTCCAGCCAATTATTCCCATGCCCGGTATCTACAACTACCGGTACCACAAGTTCAAAGGCTTTCTCCATTTTTTCAGCAACCATTCCGGTCAGCTTATCCAATTCAGAATGATAGGTATCAAAGATCAATTCATCATGTACCTGCAAAATCATTTTGCTTTGGTAGTTTTCTTTTTCCAGGGTTTTCTGAATATCAAGCATGGCAATCTTTATAATATCTGCAGCAGAGCCCTGAATCGGGGCATTAATCGCATTTCGTTCGTCCATTCCTCTTACTGTAGCGTTTCTTGAATTAATATTTTCCAGAAATCGTTTCCGTCCTTTGATGGTTTCCACATATCCTTTTTCCCTGGCTTTTTCAATCTGCTGATCCATATACTCTTTCACCTTCGGAAAATTATGAAAATATTCATCAATTAGTTCTTTGGCTTCTTTTCGGGGGATACTTAACCGCTGAGAGAGGCCGAAAGCGGAAATGCCGTAAATAATACCAAAATTAGCCGTTTTGGCTTTTCTTCTCTGATCTTTAGTTACATCTCCCTGGTTTTCCAGGTGAAAAATTTTAGCAGCAGTTGAAGTATGAATGTCTTCATTGTTCTTAAAAGCCTGAATCAAATTTTGGTCACCACTCATGTGTGCCATTAATCTCAGCTCAATCTGTGAGTAATCAGCAGCCAGCAAAATATGTTTTTTATCCGAAGGAATAAATGCCTCACGGATCCTTTTTCCCCTTTCTTCACGAATGGGTATATTCTGAAGATTCGGATTGTTGCTGCTTAACCTGCCCGTGGCAGCAATAGCCTGGTTGAAAGAAGTATGAATTTTTCCTGTGTTTGGATTAATCAGTTCAGGAAGAGATTCAACGTATGAGGTAAGCAGTTTTTTTACTGAACGAAACTCCAGAATTTTTTCAATAACAGGATGCTTATCCCGAATTTGCATAAGTGTCTCTTCGCTTGTGGAATACTGTTTGGTTTTTGTTCGTTTGGGTTTATCCACTATTTTCATGCGATCGAACAATACCTCACCCAATTGCTTTGGCGACCCTATGTTAAATTCCACACCAGACATTTCAAACACCTCCTTTTCAATATTTCCCAGTTCTTTTTTCAACTCTCCTGCATAATCTTTCAGGGCCTGCTGATTAATTTTAACTCCATTACACTCCATTTCAATCAAAACATGAATCAGGGGCATCTCAATTTTTGATGCAAGGTCCCAAAGATGATTCTCTTTGAGTTTAACCTCCAGAATATCTTTTAGCATATAGGTCAGATCAGCATCTTCACAGGCGTATGGAACAATTTTTTCCACAGGAACATTTCTCATGGAAAGCTGCTTTTTCCCTTTTTTCCCGATAAGCGTTTCAATATCAATAGGCGTATAGTTCAGGTATTGTTCAGAAAGAAAGTCCAGGTTATGCCTTCTTTCAGGCTGCAAAAGATAATGGGCAATCATAGTATCAAAAAGATCTCCTTTCACCTCAATTCCGTATTGTTTTAATACAATAATGTCATATTTAAGATTTTGCCCAATCTTTAAAATTTTTCTTTCCTCAAAAGGCTTTTTTATTTTTTCTGCAAGTTGATGAGCATCTTTTTGCTCTTCCGGAAAGGGAATATAATATCCTTTGTTTTTTTCAAAAGAAACAGAAAGACCTACCAGTTCAGCATTATGAGGATTTAGCCCGGTGGTCTCGGTATCAAAGCAAAATTCATTTTGTTTATTTAATTTGCTAACTAAATTTTCAATATCCTTATCCACCAATTTATAAGCTTTCTTATCTCCATCAAACTGATCCTTTTCAGACTCACCCGTTTCTTTTTTACCAGAATCAAAATCTCCGAACATCGACTGTTGTACCGCACCCCCTTTCGGCTCCTGCGATAATTCAATGTTTAATATCCTGTTTGCTAAATTTTTGAATTCTAATTCCTCAAACAATTCTTTAAGTTTTTTTTCATTTGCCTTTTCCACGTCTAGCTCTAAACCTTTAAATTCAGTGGGAACATTTAAATTAATAGTTACCAGTTTTTTACTAAGAAACACCTGATCCTTATAATTAATTAAATTTTCCTTTTGCTTTCCCTTTAAGTCATCTATGTTTTCATAAATATTTTCTACAGAACCATATTTTCCAACAAGTTTTTTTGCAGTTTTCTCTCCTATTCCTGGTGCTCCGGGAATATTGTCAGATTTATCGCCCCATAAAGCTAAAACATCAATTACCTGCTCAGGTTTATCCACGCCAAATTGTTCACAAATCTTCTCTTTGTCCAGTATTTCTGCCTCATTGCCTGATCGTTTAGGCTTATACATATATATTTTATCAGCAATGAGCTGACCATAATCTTTATCAGGAGTCATCATATAAACCTCATATCCATCATCCTGTGCTTTGCAGGCCAGGGTTCCAATTACATCGTCGGCTTCATAACCCTCTTCCATAATGATAGGTATATTAAAAGCCTTAATTATTTCTTTAATATAAGGAATAGACTTTCTTATATCTTCAGGCATTTCTTCGCGGTGAGCTTTATATTCTTTATACATTTCATGCCGGAAAGTAGGGCCGGAAGGGTCAAAAGCTACAGCAATATGACTGGGCTGTTGTTTTTCAAGCACCTCGGCCAGGGTATTTGTAAATCCAAGTATGGCTGAGGTATTTAATCCTTTTGAATTGTACCTTGGATTCTTAATAAATGCATAATAGGCTCTGTATATTAAAGCATAGGCATCCAGCAGAAAAAGTTTTTTTTGCATAGCGAAATCTTTTAAAAATGAAAATCAAAATTTACGAAAAAAAACGATGAATAAGAAATATTAAAGAAGCAGGAACAGAATGATCCCTGGTTGTAACGTCAGAGAAAATTTTATCGGGGGACGGACTTTGCTTTTTGCTGCTCTTTTCTCTCACCGGCTGGACCAATGTCATTCGATGGTCAACCTGCTGTTTGTTAACTTCAAACTTTAAATTTTAAACTTTCAACTATTAAATCTCCCTCTAACTTTTGCTCCCTGCTTTTCTTATCCTCCGTAGCTTCAGCGAAGGAGGACTGCCTACTGCTACTGCCATTGTTCATTTTTCATTTTTCATTTCTCATTGTTCACTGTTCACTGCCATTGCCACTGCCATCTGCCACTCATTCCTTCCCACCCAACTTACCCCTGTCCCCTGAAGGGGCACCACCGCGCCATCCTTCAACGACTGTTGCATTAATAAAAAGATTCGACTCCTCTGAGTCTCGTTTGTAACGAGTGCCTTTTTACATTGCACGCTTTTTAAACGCACGCTAGCAGACTGTTCACAGCCACTGCCTACTGCCTACTGCCTTCTGCCACTGTTCATTTCTCATTGCTCATTGTTCACTGCCACTTTTTTTCATCACTCATTTTCACCAAATATTGCTTGCGGCAGATGTGAACATTTT
>CAYWSJ010000137.1:0-6480 GCA_964461045.1 uncultured Bacteroidales bacterium
CATATTCCTCTACTGTAATATAATTTGATTTGGTTTCTGAATCTGACCCTGCAGAGTTGCTTACAGTTAATGAAACCTGGTAGGTTCCTGTTGTATTGTAAGTAACACTTGGATTTTGTTGTGTGCTGGTTGAAGGATCACCTCCTTCGAAGCTCCATTCCCATGTCGTGGGGTTGTTAGATGACTGATCGCTGAAATTTACACTTTCGCCTTCAGTTACCGTTGTGGAACCTGCAGAGAAATCCGCTACGGGGGCAGTAACTGTTCCGCCATCTGGTCCGTCAGGGTGACCTGGTGTTCTCATTTGAACTGATGGATCTCCAAAGACTGTCCATGTGTCGGCCATATTTTCTCCATCGCTTCCGTATTCGTCAATCATCTGGAACATACCGTTGACAAATACACCACCATATCTTAGCCAGTTATTTGTTACCAGCAGGTCATTCATTTCATCCTGCGCACACATTGGCGAAGCCCATGACTGGTTAATGGTTGAACCACAGAAAGCAATTGCTCCGGTTGGGTTTCCGTTATAAGTTGCACGAAGCCATGTTTCAGCAAAACAGGTTGTACTTGTAAAATCACCATTCACACAAGCAACAGAAAATATAAAAGGTAATTTGCCGGTATTGGTTAATGAATTTACATCGTTATTGTCGTAATACATAGAAGCCCAGGAGGTGCTACTTCCATGACCCACGTAGTTTATAATTCCTCGTCCGTCATTAAGAGCTGAAGTAAGTTGTGAAGCGCTTCCTCCATCCTGGTAGATACGGTCAACAGATGAATATCCGTAGTTCTCAAGATCGTATTCTATATTATTCATGTGGGTTTCATCATCTTCGCCATCGTCTCCTCCGCTACCACCTTCGTTAGAGGCAATTCCAACTCCTTTGTTTATAAATGAAGCGGATGAGCTTACATCTCTTTCGTATGAAATTGTTCTTTCAACCTGTGTTGTAACCTCAGAAGAGGTCTCAGCTGAGAAACGACCTACAAAAATATCAAGGTAGTGGTCGCTACCGGAAACATATCCATAATTGTTGTCAGAATCCCCTGCTGAAGTGCTGGAACTTGGTACCTGCGCATGGTCACCAACGAGTAGAAGAAAATCCAGTCCATTGTTGTCGTAGTAATCCTGTACGTATGACTCGAGCGCTGAAGCACTGCCGATTGTGGAGTAGTCAACCATTTCTACCTGGAAACCAATAGATTCTTTCCAGTTTACATAAGATTGCATTTCATCTGTGAAGTCGCTGTAACAAACGATCAGCATTTTATTTCCATCTTCAGGTTGAGGTGTATATTTGGTGTCATTTTCGTTATAATTAATGAAATGACGGTCGTAAATTCGATGGAATAAAGAGCTTACCTGACCATTGCTTTTTTTATCAAGAGTATTGATGCCTTTGTTCCCGGATGGCGTTAATTCAACCGTTAGTGAGGTATAAATCCTGGCAGTTTTGGTAACCGGGTTGTATTGTACCGGATGAACCATTATGCTTTGTCCCCTGATATTTCTTATGAGATAGGGTTCATTAACAGATGCAATTTCAGAAGGATAAAATGAATTCTGACTATAAACTTTGCCATAAGTAAACGGATAGTCAGATGGGTTCTTATCCCTTGACATTATTCCTTTTGAAGGAGCAATCTTAATATTTTTCAGTTCAATGTAATTGCTTTTAATTACCTTAACCTTCATCTCCGAACGGTTAGGAATGATTACAGACTGACTGGTTTTGGGAAGATCAGGTGCTCCTTTTACCTTTGTTCTTGTACAATTTGGCATATTCAGAACAACAGCCTTGCCTTTTGGTGTATTTATTGTTTTTTCCGAATAAGCATTGAACTCAAACTTTATGAGTGTTTGATTGTCTTTTGCTTTTTGTAATTGGATCTGGGTTTTTTCCGTTTTTTTGGGGTTAATTTTTTTCCAGTTCTGTGCATTCATTGTAAGCGCTGAAAGCATAAAAGCGGATAAAAAAATACCAATGAGTAAATTTTTACAATTCATAGTTCTTTTTTTAGTGTTAATAAATGGGTTTAGGGTAAATTGAATTTATTCCGTGTATTCTAATTTGCTGAAAACGAACACCTCCTTAGAAATTTTAATTAATAAATAAATTGAAAATTTTAAAATAGAATTTTTTTTTCAATCTGAAAAACTGAAAAATATGAGAGAATGATAAATTTGCTATTCTGCTAACTGGTTTTAGCATAATGCGCTCATGGTCAATTGTTTAGTTCTCTGGTCATTTCTTATTGGTGTGCCAATTTAAGTATTTTTTTACCCAACTCAAATTAATAAAATTAGAAAGGTTACAATAATCGTAGATTTTTTCTTTATTTTTTAAGAATTAATGTAGGTGTATTAATGAATTGTAAGCTAAGAGATAATATCTTAAAATTTTATTTAGAATTGGTATAAATTTTTTGAACAATTTTATGCAAAAAACAAAACGGGCAAATAACATTTACCCGTTTGTTAACCTAAACCTATTTACTTAACCTATTGTTTATTCATCTCTCAGTACATCTGCAGGATTTGTGTTTGCAGCATGACTTGCCTGGAATATCACTGTGACCAGGGCTATTAAAAGTGTAATTATAAGAGCCGTTAAAAATACTATCCAGGAAATGGATGTTTTGTATGCGAAATTTTGTAGCCATTTTTGCATAAAAAGATAGGCAACCGGCCAACCGATTAAGTTAGCGATAATAACCCATTTTGAAAAATCCTTTACCAGCAACAGGATAACTTGTTTAGATCTGGAACCAAATACCTTACGGATACTTATTTCTTTCATTCTTTGTGAAGTTGAGAATAGGGCAAGACCGAAAAGTCCTAATGATGCAATAAAGATGGCTATAATAGCAAAATATCCAAACAGTTTCCCATATCTTTGTTCTTTGTGATATGTCCTGTTATAGCTTTCATCCACGAAACCATGTGTGAAAGCAAAGTCTTCGATAACTTCATTTCCTGTTTTTTTGATAAAATCAACTGTTTTGTTAATCTGGTTTCCATTGATTTTAGTAAAAAATACATGGCTCCAATCGGGCCTGTAGTACATTACAAGAGGGCCAATATTGTGATGCAGGCTTTTAAAATGAAAATCTTTCACTACCCCGACTATTTTACCCATTTTTTTATTATCCCACACCTTTAGTGGGCTATCAATTACATTTTCATTATTTATTATTTTTGCTGCAGATTCATTAATTATATAGGCAGTTTCCTGGTCTTTTTTACTGTTGGAAATAAAATTACGACCTCTTATTATTTCGATATCAAACAAATCGATGAAGTTTTCATCTATCGGTAAAGAATTAATATTCAAAGATTGATCGCCTGTATTAAAACCCTGGTTCATCATCACCCTCCCGGGGATATTATTTGCAAAGGCAACTGATTTAATATTAGGATTTTGAAGAAGCTTTTCTTTTAGTACTTTCTTTTTACTTTTATTGGTATTTGCAAAAAAATAGAGAACCTTTTCCTGGTTCAGCCCGAGGTCTTTGGTCTTTACGTAATGTAGTTGCTTAAATACAACCAGCGTAGCAATAATTAATATAACCGAGATGGTGTATTGAAATACTGTAAGAATACTTCTGAAATTTTTACCCTTCCTGCCCGCGGCTTCTTCACCTTTAATTGTAGATAATAGGGGTTTTGAAGATAAAACCATTGAAGGATATATTCCTGCAAGAATTCCCAGCAGAATTCCTCCTGTCAGGGCAATAATTATAAATTGAACTGTATAATTTATGGTTACATTTGCCAGAATAATCTTGTTAAAAACAGGGGTGAGCAGTTCAGCTATGCCTAAGCCCAGGATTGTAGCAAAAAAACTTATTAGAATAGCTTCGGCCAGGTATCCGAACATAATCTTCTTTTTATCTGATCCCAGCACCTTTCTGATTCCTATCTCTTTACCCCGAAGACTGCTTCTGGCAGTTGAGAGGTTCACGAAATTCACACAAGCAATAATCAATACAAATAACCCAACAGCGATGAAGATGTATACAAATTCCTTTTTGCCGTGCTCATTAAAATAGTCAAACTTTACGCCCTGGGTAAAATATACTTCAGAGAAAGGTCTTAAATTTCTTGTTCTTTCTTTATATTCTTCTGCACTTTCAATTGAATTTTCGGCAAGTAAATATTCACGCGTAACTTTATTGAGTTTCTTTTCAAACTTTTCGTGGTCTACACCCTTATTCAAAAGAACATAAATAAAATAATTATTGTAGTGGTTCCATACTTTTTCTTTTGGAGCATCATAATAGTGGTGGATACTTTCAAAATTGACGAATGCATTGGCATTTATACTTGAATTCTTCGGTAGGTCTTTTGCTACTCCCTTGATTGTGTAATTTAAGTCCTTACCCACTTTAATTATTTTACCTACCGGATTTTCTTCCCCGAATATTTTTTTTGCCGTCGATTCGGTAAGTACAATGCTGTATTTGTCAGTTAAGACATTGTTTGGGTCACCCTGCTTAAGAGGGAAAGTAAACATGTTGAAAACACAGCTATCAGCAAAAACTGAATTACTTATTTTAAAGTTATCATTGTTGTAAGTAATATTAATACTTCTTCTTCCAAAACGATTGACATGTTCAATTTCCGGGAATTTCTCCCTTAAAAACTCACCTGTTTTGGCATTGCTGATTGCCAGTTCTCCTCGTTCCAATTTGTAAATACGATCAATTTTCTGATGAAATTTGTCGTAACTTAATTCATCGCGAATATAAAAAGCGATGATGGTAAAGAGCCCAATTCCAATGGCGAGTCCTAAAATGTTTATGAAAGAGTATACTTTCTGCCTGCTTATGTTTCTTATGCTTGTTTTGAAATAATTCTTAAGCATGGTATTTAAGTTTTAGTGTTTTATCGGGCTTTTACAACACCAAGTCCTGAGGTTTCTGTTTTAATCTTTTTAGGGTTTCCTGAATATTTTACAACGCCCATACCCGACATGTCAACTTTTAGCACTTTTTCAGCATGAATTTCAGCTTTTCCAAATCCGCTAAAATCCAGGTAAAAAGCTTGCGAAATCAGGTCATCGGCATCTACCTTTGAAGCGCCCGACATATCCATCACTACATAATCTGCTTTACCTTTCAGATCAGCATTTACAGCACCGCTGAAGTCTGCAAGTAATTTGTTTACATCAAGGTTGAGATCAAGATCTGCTGCGCCCGATATTTTTATATTTAATTTTTCTCCTTTAAGAACATCTTTGTTTTTCAGCTTTACCGCTCCGCCAATGTCTAATTTTTTTAACTCTTTAATTGAAACATAAATTTCAACATCCCAGTCATCAAAATCATTTGTTCTACAATCAGATTCAATGTAGAGTGTACTGTCTTTTTGTTCAATCTCAAGTTTTTCAAAGATGTCTTCGTCAGCCTCAATTCTTAGGCTTTCTGTTTGAGATTGTTTCAGATACATTTTACAGGCAATTGTTATATCTATTTTGTTTATGCCTTTTATTGCAATCTCTTTCTTGAAGTTGTTCTCATCTGCAAGAGCCTTGTTGCCTAAGGACAAAATCCCTGTAAACAAGACTGTTAAGATTAATAATAGGTTAAATCGTTTCATGGTTCTAAGGTTTTAAGGTTTATTAAAAAGGGCAGAAGCAATAAAAATAGTTATTAAGGGGAAAATAGCTAAATTTGATGAACTTCTGCCCGATAGTTTATTTATAGTACTTGTTTTATATTTTCAGTAACGACCTGTCCATCGAAAAGCTGTACTATTCTGTGAGCTTTTTCAGCATCAGAAGGGGAGTGAGTAACCATTACAATCGTTGTTCCTTCTTTATTTAATTGCTGAAGAAGATTCATAACTTCCTCACCATGTGCAGAATCTAAGTTACCAGTAGGCTCATCCGCCAGGATCAGTTTTGGGTTAGCAACTACGGCTCTGGCAATAGCAACTCTCTGTTGCTGTCCACCGGATAGTTGCTGTGGAAAGTGTTTCTTTCTGTGAGACATTTTCATTCTCTCCAGCACTTCTTCAACTTTTTGTTTTCTCTCTGAAGCAGGTTTGTTCAGATAAAGCAAAGGCAATTCAACATTTTCATATACATTCAGTTCATCAATCAGGTTAAAACTTTGAAAAACAAAACCAATATTTGATTTTCTGAGATTTGTTCTTTTCCTTTCTGTATAAGAAGATACTTCCTGGTCCATAAAATTCAACTCTCCGGAAGAAGGATTATCCAGTAATCCAAGAATGTTCAGCAATGTTGACTTTCCGCAACCAGATGGTCCCATGATGGCGACAAATTCACCATCAGCTATTTCAAGATTTACTTTATTTAGAGCAGTTGTTTCTACTTCGTCTGTTCTAAAAACTTTTACTAATTCTTTTGTTGTAATCATGGCTTTAAATTTTATTGTTAATTATTCTAAATTCTGTATTCTGTATTCTAAATTCTGTATTCTGTATTCTAAATTCTGTATTCT
>CAYWSJ010000138.1:0-6263 GCA_964461045.1 uncultured Bacteroidales bacterium
CTTTGGTGATTCCAAAACTTGAACCTCCACGATTTGGTTTTACAAAACAGGGGAGGCCTGTTTCTTTAAGAATTTCATCTGTGCTATAAGGAATGCCTTTTGAAATCATTTTAAATTTAGAAACAGCTATTCCATATCTTCCGATGTAGTTTTTGCTGAATATTTTATTGAATGTTAAGGAAGAGGAGAGAACCCCACAGGTAGAATAAGGAATTCCAAGTGTTTCAAAATAGCCCTGCAGCAGACCGTTTTCACCTGGAGTGCCATGTATGATTATTAGTGCACAATCAAAGGCTATTTTTTCATTCTCAAGGTTAACGCTAAAATCATTCTTATTTACCTCAAATTCTTCATTGTTCATATGAAGCTTCCAGCTATTGCCTTTCAGGATTATTTTGTAGACATTATAATCAGTATTTTTTAATGAGTCCTCAAGGGTTTTTGCACTGTTCATGGATACTGGAAATTCTGATGAATTTCCTCCTGCAAGGATAGCTATGTTTTTTTTCATGTAATATGCTTTTCAATTCAGTAAAGATAAAATTTTTATGAGAACAAATATCGGTTTCTCTTTGAATATTTCAAAGGATACAAGGGATTTTATATTCTATTGGCAGTATAATTTCTCCATTTTTCGATAGCTTTTTGCATATCTTCTGGTATATCAGAATCAAAAGACATTTTTTTGCCGGTTTTAGGGTGAATAAAACCAAGTGTTTTTGCGTGTAGGGCTTGTCTTGGGAGTATTTCGAAACAATTTTTCACAAATTGTTTGTATTTTGTAAATAATGTACCTTTAAGAATTCGGTCACCTCCGTATTCCGGATCATTAAAAAGAGAGTGCCCGGCGTGTTTCATGTGAATTCTTATTTGGTGTGTTCTGCCTGTCTCCAGTTGACATTCAATTACAGAAACATATCCCAGATCCTCAATAACATTGTAGTGCGTGATGGCTCTCTTGCCCCTGTCTCCGGCAGGAAATACCTGCATCACTTTTCTGTCCCTTAAACTTCGGCCAATATATTCATCAATGGTTCCACTTTCTTCTTTGAAACTTCCCCAGGCAAGGGCTACATATTTTCTTTCGGATGTTTTATCGTAAAATTGTTTGGCAAGGTGGTTCATTGCAAATTCATTTTTTGCAATGACAAGCAAGCCAGATGTATTTTTGTCTATTCTGTGTACAAGGCCCGGTCGAGGGGCTCCATCTTTAGATTCAGGCAAATCTTTCATATGGTAAAGCATTGCATTAATTAATGTTCCGCTATAATGGCCGTAGGAAGGGTGCACTACCATGCCTGCTTCTTTGTTAACTACAACCAGGTCATCATCTTCATATACAATGTTCAGGGGTATATTTTCAGGAATTAACTCAATTTCTCTTGGAGGATAAGCCAGAACTATCGAAATGACATCTCCTGGTTTAACTTTATAATTAGGCTTTACCTGTTTCTGGTTTACCAGAATATTTCCTGCTTCTGCAGCACTCTGTATTTTGTTTCTGGAGGTATTTTCAAGTCGGTTTACAAGGAATTTGTCAATTCTGAGGGGCTTTTGTTTTTTATCTGCAATAAACTTGTAATGTTCATACAGTTCCTGGTCATTTCCGTTTTGATTTGTTTTGCTTTCGGCCATAAGATTATTGAGTTACCAGAAACTTTTTTCTGATTCTTGCAGATTGACTTGAATTGGTCACCTGCAAAATGTAAATTCCTTCTTCTATTCCTGAAATGTTGATTCTTTCATTATCTGAAAAGAGAATTCCTTCTTTTATTTTTTTACCCACAATGTTGAAAATTGTATAGCGCCCGCGTTTTATGTTGGTTTTGACATTTATATGATAGTTGGCAGGATTTGGATATAATGTCAGTTCATAACTCTTTTCTCTGGGATTTATGTTTGTTATTTCATGTTCGGTAGGCTCCAGGTATTTCCCGAAAACCGGTCTTATCATAAGGGTCCCTTCAATTTCTGAACCTCTCCAGGTCCCATCAAGATTATAATATGTTTTATCGTTGTTTATATTGTTAAGATCGAGGCCTACATTCATCATCTGATTTGTAAATTTCTGGTATCCGACAAAGAAATCACCTTCCGGAATGATGGGTTTGTTATAAAAAATGTAGTTGCTGAACTGGTTTACAGAATCCTGGAAGTTAGGAAGGAAATTATCTTCAGAATGAATTATTTTTCCGGGTTTTCCATTGCTGTTCTCCCATACCAGGATTTTGAAATAATTCTGGTTCGCACTGTCTTTTGTCTGATTAAAATATATTTGCAGACCCTGAAGAGTATCTTCTTTATAATTATGAAATTTAATTGCAACCTGCGCACTTGCACTTCCTTGACCTAAAAGTCCGTAGCCGTTCTCGGCTATTCCATCGTCATAAGCATAATAATTAAAAAATTCCTGGAAATATTTTATCGTATCATTCCATCGGTAAGGAGCTCTTTCGCTTGCAGTGTCAGTAACAAGATAACTTTCTATTTCAAATTTTGCAGAGTCCATATCGTTATCAGGAAATATATAATTCAGATTTCTTTGATATTCTTCTTTTGTATAGGGGGGAATATTATCTCCGGTTCCACCGGTAAAAGCAAAGGTTCCTTCTGAGCCCCAGAGGTCAGTAATTGCAAATTCACGTGAGATATTCCATACCTCGTCTCCCAGATTTTTATAAGTTATTGAAATAATATCTTTCATTTCATATGTGTTGGCCACTGAAAAATGATTCCATGGTATCGCATTGTAATTGATAAGGAGGGGATCAAGGTATTTTGTAAAAGCAATATCATTAATTGTTGTGTCCTGGGCATACCTGCCGGTGTCAAGTCGTAAAAAGTCAATATTCCAGTGATCAACATTACCAACAATACTGGGAACTGTACTTGTTCCCGATACACTTGCATAATTAATAAATCGAAAACGGAAATTTTTTGTTCTATATATTGAATCGCGAACGGGTAGAATGGCCGGCCAGAATTTGATATTAGCTTCTTGATTTGTGTTTATCGTATTGGTATCCTTTTCAGGAATATAAACCTCAACTAATTCTGATTCTTCCTTATTATATAAAGTTTGCCAAATACTATTCCATTTATGTTTTTTATTGTTGTAGAATTGCAGAATAAGAGAATCTCCTGGTTCTGGGGTATCTCCAAGTCCGCCAGGCTGATAATAGAAACTTAAATAAATGGAATCATTCTCTGAAAAATCAAGTTTTATGGGATTTGAAGTTAACGAATCAGCTAAAAACCCAGAATCGTTATTATTTGGGTGTAACAAGCCTTCCCTGTTTATAGCATCCATTGTTGCTACCCCAATTGAAGGAGCGTTTTTGGGGAACTGATAATTTATATAGGCTTCTTCATCAGACCATAGAGAATCGTCCGGGTAGCCCACTGTCTTTGCAAAATCTTCAATAAGTGGTAAGTTGATGGTGTCATTGGCTGACTTTAGTGAAGTTTGTTTTTTATTATCTAAACGATAATTCCATATTTCTCCTGTTAATACCTCCTGCCCATTCATCTCAGAATGAAACAAAGTCAATATTATTGGTATAATTGTCAGGCTATAAAGAATCCGACGCATAATTATCTATTTTTATCTTCGCTGTATCTGGCTGTGGTAATTTGGTTGAATCAACAGTTAACCAAAGATCAATATAAGTGCCAAGTCTTACTTTCTTGCTTTTTTTGTAAGGAGGATATTGTTGCCAGACTTTTGCTTTAGTTGAATCCTCCTGGTCTTTAATTGAACTGTCGTATTTCACAACACCAAGGTTCATAGCCGATTCAATAATTTTTGTTTTGGCCTTTTTCAATTTTAACGATTTTAAATCAGGTAGTGGTGCTCTTTTATGACTAAGTCCTTTGCCCAGTACCAAATCAACTTTTGTGCCCTTGGGTATTAATGCCCCGGGTTTAATTTCTTCTCCGTTCACTTTTTGTTTTAAGACATTGTTTATAGCTATGTCAGGTACGTGTATCAGTTTTCCTACTTTTAGACCGGAGTTGTTAAGTGTGGCTTTAGCATGACGGTGAGAAATACCTACAACATTGGGCATTTTTACTTTTTCCGGATTAGTGGCATTCATTGTAATAAAGATTTTTCTGCCTTTCTTTACATGAAAACCGGCCTTCGGATTTTGTTTTACAACCGATGCTTTTGGCCATTTTGCCTGGTAAATAGAATCGGTAACTATTATTTTTAAATCATAGTCATCTGCTTTTTCTCTTGCCTCCTCCAGTTTCATTTTTTTAAAATCAGGGACAGCAAATGAATCCCCATGATGCGTATAGATATTTAAAAAAATGAATACTATTGAAAAGATAACGATTGCACCAAGTATTGCAATTACAAGATGTTTAAGAAATTCCTGACTAATAATGAAGCGAAAAAAATTCATTTTCCTTGTTTTGAAGTTATTCACATTAACGTGGAAGCAAAGATAAAATTATGTTTAATACGAAAAAACAAAAATTATCTTTAATTGAATGATTCAATAGTGACCGGATTAAACATTTTATCCTTTGAGTCTTGATTATATGTTTTAATTGTTAAATTCTATAATTTTACTATGTTTGTCGAAAAATCAGCAATTAAATGAACGATGTGTCAATAACTATTATAGGAGCGGGAATTGTGGGTTTAGCTATTGCACAGGAATTAGCAGAACATCAAGAAAATGTTTTTATCATAGAAAGAAATAAGACTTTCGGACAGGAAACAAGCAGCAGGAATAGCGAGGTGATACATGCAGGAATATATTATCCGGAAAATAGTCTGAAAGCCAAATTGTGCGTTGAAGGGAGAAAATTGTTATACGAGTTTTGTGATACTTTTGAGATACCTTATAATCAATGTGGAAAATTAATTGTTGCAACCTGCCAGGAAGAAGTAGATTATTTGATTGAACTGAAAGAGAAAGCTGCCCGAAATGGAGTGGAAGACATAAGGATGATTGAAACTGAAGAAATTAAAAAGCTTGAACCTGAAATAAAAGCTGTGAAAGCTTTGTTCTCGCCTTCTACAGGAATTGTAGATACTCATAAGCTAATGAAGCAAATGGAGACAAATGCAGTGAATAAAGGAGCAGAATTTGCTTATCATGCTGAAGTTAAAAATATTAAACGGATAGAGAATGGTTATGAGATTAAGATATTGGATGCCGATGGAAGTTATTTTTCTTTTACTTCAGACTGTGTGATTAACGCTGCCGGACTTAATGCCGATCAAATTGCCCGGATGGTTGGTATTGACGATGGAAACCTGAAGCTTACATTTTGCAAAGGGGAATATTTTAGGATAAACCCTCCTAAAAATAAGCTGCTGGGCAGGTTGGTTTATCCGGTTCCAAATAAGAACCTGGAGGGAATTGGTATTCATGTTACTGTTGATTTGGGAGGTATGGCAAAATTGGGTCCGGATGTTACCTGGCTGAAGAATAATGAATATGATTATTCTGTAACCCACTCCAAAATAGAAGCTTTTTATAAATCGACTAAAAGATTCTTACCTTTTCTTAACCTTGATGATCTGGCACCGGAAATGGCGGGTATAAGACCAAAACTGCAGAGACAAGGAGGACCTGTAAAAGATTTTTATATAAACGAGGAGAAGGGTCGCGGTTTTCATGGATTTATAAATTTAATTGGTATTGAATCACCGGGACTTACTTCAAGTTTAGCTATAGCAAGACATGTTCAGCAATTAATTTAAATTTAATTCTCCTTTTCTTATTAATTGCACTTGATTTATAGATGTTTATATGTATGTGCGATAACGGACAAGGATGTATCGATTTCGTGCATAATTAGTTGATATGCTAATGATGTTTTTTTATACTTGCTTGCTTATAAGCCTGTTGTGTGAATTGGTATATAGATTGTAGTTTATGACTGACTAATTCAAACAAAGAGAAAAATGTTTAGAAATTACATAATTACTGCTTTAAGGACCTTATGGAGAAATAAAGGTTATAGTTTTATTAATATTGCCGGGTTTGCAATAGGTATAGCTTGTACTGTTTTGATCCTGATGTGGGTTATGGATGAATTGTCTTTTGATAATTCTCATGAGAAGAAAGACAGAATATACAGGGTATTGGTTAATTCACGTTCAGGAGATGATGAGCTTAAAATTGGTGTAACGCCTGGTGTTTTAGCGCCTATGCTTGAAGATGAGTACCCTGAAATTGAGCAAGCTACCAGGTTTAAATGGATAGGTAACTATACCTTTGTAATGGGGGATAAAAGGATAA
>CAYWSJ010000139.1:0-6248 GCA_964461045.1 uncultured Bacteroidales bacterium
TGCCTTTAAAAGATGGGTCTTGCCGCTGCCGTTTTCCCCTATAAAAACATTCAGACCCTGGCTGAGCTCAATTTCAGCTTTTTGAAAAACTGTGAGATCTTTTATTTTTAAACGGGTAAACATGTGCGGTGCCTTTTATTGGCAGTTCTTTTATGCGCCTGGCGACAGGTCCTTTTCATAAGCTGTTAGCAGAAATAATGTAGATTTCAATTTTGTGGGCCGGTTTTGCCTTGCATTTTAAAAAGTACGTGTAGCGTATTTACGAAAGCTCATTTTCAAGCTCGATCTGAAGAAGAGCAACAATTTATAACCGTCCAGCAGCCTGCCGGACAATCTCCGCATATGTTTTCCCCCAAACATCCGTGGAAAAATAATTGGCTGCATACCTTGACGCTGCCTCACCGACAGACTTGCACTTTTCTTCATCCTGGATACATTCTGCAATCTGCCTGGCCCACTGGACAGGATCATCAAAGGGCAGCACCCAGCCTGTCTTCCCATGCTCAACAATCTCAGGCATGCCGCCGGCATTGCTTACCATAACCGGCAGGCCGATATACATTGCCTCCTGCACAGCATTGGGCACTCCTTCATCCAAAGAAGGCAGCACCAGAAGATCGGCCTCGCTCATCAAATAATTAATATCGTCCCGCCAGCCAAGGAACTCAATGTTTTCCTGCAGCCCGGTTTTTTCAATGTCTTTTTCGAGCCGTCTTGCGTAATCTTCCTCAAAGACGCCTCCTGCGAGCTGGAACAATATCTTTTTATTAATTCCCATATTCTTTAATTCAGCAAGGGCATGTATCACTAATAACTGGTTCTTCCGTTCACAGACGGTCCCAACCTGTAAAATGCGAAAAGGAGTGTCTTCGTACTGTTCCCTTTCCAGACTCTGGGCTTCCTTTATGTATGATTTCAAGCGATCCAGCTCAACGCCAGGGATCAAGGCATGAGATTTATAGCCGTATTTCTCGGCGGTCTTTTTTCCGAAAATCCGTTCTCCAGCGCCATTATACTGATAAACAATCGCACATGAAAGCGATAAGCCGATACGATGAAGCCATTTTACTATTCCCCTGGAAGGCAGTTCATAGTCGATATCCCAAACAATAGGCCTTTGTGCAAGCCACGCTCCTTTGGCTGCAAATCCTATGCTTTTGCTTCCACGAAGCCAGACAACATCAGCTCCGGATTTTCTAACCAATCTCGCAAGGGCAAGGTTCTGCCTGATAAGAGCGAGCACCACCTTAAGCTTAAAGAATAGTCCTCCACCGAACAGCGCACCGTGTCGTAGCCCGAGAACGCCCCGGGGCTCAAAAGGAACTGTTTCAATACCCTGCTCTTCCGCTGCCACAAGCAAATCACTGCACGGCTCTGATGCAATGTAAACGTCTATGCCCTCGTATTTTAATACCCGGCACAGCGTAAGCAGCCGCCGTGGCGCCCCGGTAAGCCCGCCGGGGGTGGGCATGTAGCACAATAGCTTGGTCATTTATTACCGCCAGATAGGTGGCTACAGCTCAAGCCACAAGCCAGCCTTTTCCGTATTTCGGTTTTTAGCAAACTTATCTATCCCTTATTGCTAACATGTCAGCATTCATCGTGTTATAAGCCTTTATCCTATTTCCCTTAACTGCATACATTGTTATAAATAAAAGTATCCAAAACATGGGCTGCCTCATCCCTTGATGGGTGAAGCCATAAGCAAGAGGGGCAGCTATAACTAACCATATTCCAAATGGCGCATCCCATAAGACAAGCCCGAGCAACAGTAAAAAAAGCAGAACACCAACTATGCCATAACTAAAAACTAAAGTGCCCAGAGTAGAATGTAATTCATGGGTAGTCGCCCTATCAGCGTAGCGCCAAGTTTCTCCTTCAGCAGCACCAAAGAGAAGGTATTGCGGATATTCTAAAATTCTATCATACCCTCTTGAGGTTAAAACATCTTCAGTTTTCCTTTCGATCTTTCCAACGCGTTTTTCCCAGTTTTCTAAAACCTTCTCACCAATTGCCGAGGTAAAAAACAAACTGGTAAGGCATGATACAGCTAACAGAAAAAAAATGAAGCTAAAAGCTGTTCGTGCTTTTAATTTCGGCCTTTTCGAAAGAAAAAAAAACCCTGCTACTGCGATAGCAAGGGCGCCTGTCGCAGTTAAGGAGAATGACATGGCGCATATGAGAGCGGCTAATATTAAAATAATTTTGCAACCAAGACTTACATGATTGGTAGCCCATGATGCTATTACAATATTGCAAAATATTAATAATCCGTAATACCCGACCTGATTTGGATTGTTGAATGGCCCTGTAGGTCGTACGCCATAGTCAAATGTCAATAGAAATAAACTAAAAGTTATTGCTACCGAGAAGTAAAGAACCTTTTTTAATATGAAAAAATATTTCTCATATGGAAAAGATCCGGACAAAGCTGCCAATCCTAAAATAAAAAAGAAATTATATGCATACCATAAAACGGGGAGTAAAGTCCCTGTCCTTGTAAGGTACAAGGCATTGACTAAACTAACTATAGCAATCCAAAAAATGAATACCAGCATAACCAACACGAAGGGCCTAACTGATTTAGGTGTGCGGTTAATATAGATAAAAGCCCAAGGATATAGCATTAATGCAACTATTACATCAGAAGGCTGAGGAAGCCCACTGGGCATAATATATATACTGACTGTAATGAAGTAACCGTATAAGGCTATTACAGGAATGATGTGTGACTTAATCGTCATTTTATCTATATTATCCGATGCACGGCTGACATTTATACAATCCCGATAAAAAATCAAAGGAGACACGGTACTCGTTGCTTTTTTTTAATTTTGAACTGACACAATTTTTCTTTTTCCACTGAAAAGGCTTCTTCAATTTCCGCCTTCAGCTCATTTGGCAGATCCTCAGCCAGTTTTCTTTTTGACTCGTTAATTCTTGTCAGGCCTAACCCTTGCCTGATCCCCAGCCTGGCCCGCAGACGCCCGCCGGCCAGAAAAGCCTTTTGAATGAAGCGGCTTCGGTAGATCCGGGCCTCGTTTTCCGGTTTAAAATCCGTGCGCCCGTCATCTGCTATGTCCAGAAAAGACAACACTCGGAGATAGGCGTTTCTGGGATCCTGTTTGACCTGATCAAGCGGCATGTGCAGCACCCTTTCCTCTGGCACCCGGTCAAACAACCTTTCCAGCATGGACCCGAGACTGCAAGCCCTCCTGTACTGCAAAAAGGATGGCTCCGTGCATGTTGACGGAATCCTTTCTCCCCAGTATCTTGCCTCCTGCAAGCGCCAGGCTTCTTGAAAAGAGCTGGCGTCCTCATGGAGGTGCCGCACATTATGTTGGTAGAGCGACAGGGCCATATCAACCGGTTCCCGGGTCATGACAATATAACGTGCCCCGGGGAAGGCCGCTTCAATCTCAGATACGGCATTTTCTGAGAACAGATACCATGTGGAGGCCTCGCCCACGGCCTCGTGACCTTCGCCGACCCTTTGGAACAGCTCAAGATACTCATCCCATTGCCGCACGTTCCGGTTGGCCATGTCCGTGTTAAAGAAATGAGGTTCCTTTGGCACGGACATAAACACCTGCGGATGCCCCGAAAGCCATCTGGCCAGCGAAGTGGTGCCGCACTTTGGCGCGCCAATAATGAAAAAGTTGGGTGTTCTCATATTTCCAGTTTTTATCTTGACATTAGTTTACGAATCCCCTGGCGTGCCCGGGACGGTATAATCCAGGGCATAAGCAACCGGCCAATATTATAAAATGAAATAGAACTCGTCCAGCGCATTTCAGCAAACATCCAGGGCAAAGCACGATACATTCGGTCGTATGCTGCCTTTCTGGACAGGATCGTGCTGATGAACCGCCCCTGGGCATCAGCCGGCATCAAGCATCTATTGCGAACATACCAGTCTTTCGTGTATTCGTATCCTCCTGGTCGGCTCAAACCCTCGCCGGGCTTCAGGTGTCTTTCACAGATAACTTCAGGTGTTACGAGCAAAGGAAGTTTCTGGCCGGATTCCAGAAGCCATTCCCAGTCTTCATGTCGTTCCGCGTCTTCATTGAACGGGTAGCCCCTGAAAGCCCATGCCGGAGCCATGATCGTGGAGGTATTCACACCGCCGGCACCGGAAAACAAAACATCATGCACGCTGCAACCTGATTGGAAACATCCTTTTGGCCGGCACCAAGTCTTTCCCGACTGATCGTATACCCGCTCGACGCCAGCAAGTATTGCCGCAGGCTCACCCGCCTGCTGCAGTTTCCTGAACTGAAGTTCAAGTTTTTCCGGCAGCCAGATGTCATCATCATCCAGAAGCGCTATCCATTCTCCCTTGGCATGCCGTACGCCGAAATTGCGGGTGGCGGAAGCGTTTTTGCGGCGGGGTGCCTCAACGTATTTTATCCTGTCGTCCTGAAGCCCTGCAAGCAGGCGGCCTTTTTCGGGGTCAGGTCCGTCGTTGGAGACAATGATCTCACATGGCGGCAGAGTCTGCGACAATGCACTTTTAACCGCCCGTATGACTTCCTCATGGCGCTGATAGCTTGGTATAATAACAGAGATGGATGGCGTTGACCCATGCAGCATGTTATTCATGTCCAAAGTCTGACGTGGCTGTTGCATAACTCTATCTGTCAAAGATTTTGCGGTGTCCAATGAGAGAGGTTACGATTTGTCAGCCCTGCGAGCAACTTAATATCGTCACGGAACGATTCGTAGATCTCCCGCTTGAAATTTTCACGTAAAGGAGGGCGTTCCGCCTCTACCTTCGCGTACTGGTTTAGGGTCTTACGGATGCCAATTCCCGGCAGGCCTGTGGCTGAACGCATCCGGCCTAGGGTGCGAAGCACACGATTCAATACAGGAAAACGGTGGCGTTTTGACCGGTTCAGGGACGGAAATTCATTCCGGCCGTCATCTTCCAACCCAAGAAAGCCGACTACATCCAGGTAACATTGTCTCGGATCTTTTTTTAAATCCTCTAGAAAGATCCAATGTACCCGGTCTTTGCCTGCCTGAGCCAATAAATTTTGCAAAGCTGATCCGAGCAAGGCCTGGTCCCGGTAGAGAAGCATTTCGGGATTCTGGCAGGAAATAGGGATTTTTCGGCCGTTTCTGCGTGCTTCCTGCAGGTGCCAAGCTTTTTCAAAACTGTTGATCGTTTCTGCGCCTCCATAAAGCACCTCGGCATGTAATGAGTATGCCAGTTCAATCGGATTTCTTAACATTATTATAAAACGGGCTTCAGGATTGTAGTCCAATATCTGGCTGATAGCCTCAGGCTTGGTGAAATAACTAGTTGAGGCGTCTATTCTTACTGCATGATTTTCTGATGCACCGAAAAATAGCTTTTCATATTCATTAGTTTCCATTCCATTCCGCATAAAATCACCGAAGAAATGCGGCTCCTTTTTCGGAGATACATAACATTGCGGATGTGTTCCCAACCAGTGGGCAAAAGATGTGGTCCCGCATTTAGGGGCACCTGCAAGAAAAACATTGGGTTTTTTTATGTGTTTAGTCATTGCCTGTCAAAATTTTTATAATTTTAGCAGCATAATTGAATTCAACCCATGAAACAAGAAATTGTTAACCCCTCGGGTCAGGCCCTTCTTCCGCGTATAGTACTTACAATTCCGGTTTCTCTGTATAGCCATGTATAAAGCAAAACATTCCAGGTCACCAAGCTTGCACTGGTTGCGATGGCTGCGCCCATAATGCCAAATAAAGGGATCAAAACAAAATTAAGAAATACACTGATTATTGCAGCAATAGTAACCCCCCTGGCGTTGAAACGCTCCAGGCCTACCATGTTCAAGATCACTCCCACAGATCCCATTCCTGCGTTTACAAGCTGGCCCAGGCACAGAATGACCAGCGGTATATATGCTGGGGCATAATCAGCGCCAAAAACAAGAGGGATGATCCATTTGCCTCCCAGTATCAATGCCAAAGCCACAGGGAGCGCAAATGCCAGTACCGCCATTATGCCCTTGCTGATCATGCGCTGCAAGCGCTTTCTCTCACCGTTTGTGAACAACTCGGATACAGCAGGGGCCATGGCCATGTTTACCGCCTGCAGGCCGAAAGGAATCAAAAGGGCGCCCCTCTGGGCCACCCGGAATAGGCCCACATCCTCAGGAGTCTGCATAATCCCCAGCAGGACCACCGAGGTTTCCTTGTTTAGTATCTGCATGCCGCTGGCAAATACAAACGGCAGCATGCTTTTGACCCATCTGGAG
>CAYWSJ010000140.1:0-6137 GCA_964461045.1 uncultured Bacteroidales bacterium
TAATTGTGAAGTTCCCATATCCGTATAGTTTGAACCACCATCAGGGTCCATTTCAGTTTTAATAAAAAAGGGTCCATTGTTCCAGGAAACATTATTAAAGCTACCAGATTCATTAGTACCTTCCCCAATTTTTAATGTTACTAATCCCTGATCGTTTGTTGTTTTATTATGAGTCTCCGAATATACTACAGATCCAGTTTCTGAATTTTGCAATATACTAATAAGAAAATTCACATTTTGGTTTTTAAGGATCTCTCCCTGAGAATCCCGAACCACTGCCTGGTAGTTAAAACTGTTAGGAGCCTGAGCAAGAAGACTAATGACAGTAACCAGCATAAAAAGGGTTAAGAATAGCTTTTTCATTATATAGTTTCAGTTTTATTTTTCATTTAGTTTTCTAAATTCATCTATTAATTGATTTATCATATTTTTTTGTTTTTCAACCTGTTTTTTCAGTTTGTCATTTTCTTTTTTTAGTTTGATTACTTGTAATTGGATATTTTCAACTGCTTCAAGCGTTTCAAATCCCATACGTGTGAAATTAATCCCGTTTTTTTCTTTTTCTTCCGGAGTTAACCAGGGAAGATGGCCATTCTCGTTAAGGAAATTTTCTACATACTTAATAGGGTAATTTTTTGAATAGTTTTTGTCAAACACAAAATCTGGTTTAGAATAAGTATCTGAACCTGAACCATAAAAAATGTCTCCTTCAATTCTTGCGTTTCCTGCTACATGTAGCATTTTATCAGGAGAAACTGTTCCGATACCAACTATTCCACCAACAATGGCCATTGTATTGTTTTGATTAAGTGTATCATTATTATACCAGTCGTTTAAAGCAATACCAAAAGAATAGTCTCCGCCGACTTTCATACTTTTTCCAAAGGCATAGGATCTGAATCCAATTGATTCGGATTGCTGGCCAATAGCCACTGAACCTCCTCCTGAAGCTTTAGCCTGACTACCTGCAGCAAAAGCAAAAGGTCCTGAGTAAGAAAGGTAACCTAATGCAAATGATTTGTTACCGTTTGCTTCACTCAAATGCCCCATTGCAAAGGAATAATCGCCTACAGCATAACAATCTCTTCCCATAGCAGTTGAAATATAACCTTCAGCAACGTTTTCATAACCAATAGCAATTGAATTCCATCCCTTGGTTGTATCTCGTGTGCCAATAGCCAGTGATTCATCAGCAATTGCATTTGATTGCAAACCAATAGCAAATGAACTAACTCCTTCAGCTAAAGATGCATTACCTATGGCGAATGAACCATTACCAATTGATGAAACTGATTGTCCCATAGCAAAAGAACCATGTCCAATGGCATGACTAGTATGACCTGCCACATAAGAGCTCCACCCTTCAGCGGTAGAATGATGGCCCATGGCTGTGGAGAAATCTCCACTTGCAGTTGTATGACTATTTAACGCAATTGATGAAAGTCCTGTAGCGTTCGTTTCCCATCCTATAGAAGTTGCAGCTTTGCCAGAGGCCATATTGTACCAGCCTATAGTAGTTGAAGCATAGCCATCTGAATTTGTTTCTTTTCCTAATGCAGTGGAAAATATTCCTGTGGCAGTGTTGAAAAAGCCAATTGCCGTAGAGAATTTGTTTGCAGCTCTGGTATTAATCCCCATAGCTACTGAACCAAGACTGTCACTTCTCGCTCCCAGTCCTACTGCTATTGAATGGTTTCCTGCAGCATATACAGGGTTGCCAAGTGCAGAACCGGTTATGGTATCTCTACCGACTGAACCTATGGCATACGAACCGATTCCTTTGGCTATTGCATTATCTCCTAAGGCAAATGAACTATGGCCTAATGCATTTGCATTATTGCCAATGGCTGTAGAATTGATACCTACAGCTCTTGTTTTGTATCCCATTGCCTGGGAAAAATTTCCGATTGATTTTGATTCAAAACCAGAAGAAAAAGAGTTTGTTCCAACACTGTCAGGACTTTCAACCAACACCCTGCCTGTAAGAAATGCTTCTTTAAGTGGGTACCATAATATTCTGGGTTCACTGGGATTTATAATCTCTGCACTAGCATTCCCGGATACATTGAAGAACTCATTTGTACTATCCTTTGTATTATTTCTTCCACTTACTGCGAAACCTCCGATTGGCCCTTTCCCTGATTGATTGATATAAATATTGGTACTATCGGGTGTGACTCTAATGATTTCATATTCTGATTGTTTGTTTTTTGTGTTGTTCCTTCCACTCACAGCGAAACCTCCAATTGGTCCTTTATTGGATTCATTGACAAAAATCCGGGTGCTGTCTGGTGTAACTCTCATTACTTCGTATTCACCTTTCGTATTGTTTCTTCCGCTAACAGCAAATCCTCCAATAGGCCCCCTGGCACTGGTATCATTTACATATACTTTGGCCCCATCAGGAAAAACAGCAAAAACAACATTTCCCTGATTATCTTTTACAACGAAAAGGGTATCTGAGCTATAATGATCAACTGTTTTGCTTTGTTCTGAATAAAGGGCGTAAGGAACCGATAACAATTGACTGGTTCCCATTTCTGTATAACTATTACCGCCTTCAGGATCCATTTCAAGTTTCAGAAAAAATAAATCATTACCCCAGGGAATTGATGAAAATGTACCTGAAACAGGTGTTCCCTGGCCAATAATAAGATTTACTAATCCGTTTTTATTTGTATTTGATATGTGTCTTTCAGAAAATATAGATGTTCCTGAAGCAGAGCCTTGAATAATTGAAATTCTCAGGGCAATGCTCTGCTCTGACAGAATTTCACCATTAGAATCTCTGATTAATGCCTGGTACTTAAAACCATCTGGAGCCTGTGCAAATAAATTACATACTCCAAGAACGAACGCTGTTAAAAGGATAAGACGTCTCATAAAAGGATGGGTTTTGAAGATTGATATATAGCAAATTATGAATAATTCAAACTAAAATCAAGGGAGTGATAATTTTTTTATGGAATCCCTTCGTATTTATGATTATTCTGATTTACAGGTTGGAACTACACATTTAATCTGAATTATTCATGGATCAGTTCAGGTTTAATAATGTTCCAAAATTTTATCACGGGTAATATTAAAGGAGAAAAATTTATCTCTTTTTGTCAACCTGAACAGGTTCCAAAAAACTTTTCGGGCTTGTATCAAGATAAAATAAGATTTTATTAAGACATCCTGCTTCCAGCCGGTCATTGTAAAGCCGGCAGTGCCTTAGCTGCTTTTCGATAAAAAGGTATTAACGTGAGTGCTATGTAAGTATAGCAAATAAAGCACAGGTATTCAGATAGCCCTGGCCTTAGGGTTGGGGTTATTTATGATATCAATATTTCAGGAAGATTTGGTTTTATTTTCCAGATAAGAGTGGATTTTATTTTTTATGGTTTTAATGGATTCTATATCTGGCAATGCATCGAAAATCTTAGATAAATATTCTTTCTCTTTTAGTATTTCATAGGATCGTTTAAAATTGAGATCGTAAACCCAGCCAATCTGTAAAAGTTTAAAATCATTCAATGTCTTTAAATTATGGAGATCAACCATGTTTTCATTCAGCAGATCCTCAATATTTTTCGGATTGATTTCTGGCTTATCCGGGAGGTCGAGCTGGAGAGTATTGTTTGTTTCTTTGTCTTTTTGGCAGTAGTATTCTGTAACTACATACCAAATATCTAATTTGTCGGCATCACGTAGTAGTTTAATAAATAATTTATTTCTTTCCGGTTCGCTTTGGGGTATTCCCTTTTTGTTATGGTTTTCTATGGCTTTTAAAATTATTTTTTTTTCATCTGCCGGGATTTCTTTTAATATGTTGAACTTATTAATCACTTTTACTCCCAGTAAAGCATGATTTTCAGATTCTTTATCGTAGAAAGTTTTATATAATCTGAATTGTTCAAAACGTCCAATGTCATGTAGTATGCCAGCTGTTTCAGCAATCAATTGATCATTTTCAGATAGTTTATTATTTAGGGCAAGGTCTCGTATATTTTCCCATACACGATAACTATGTTTTCTTTTTAGTTCAATATTTCGTTGAAAATGAAAATCATCACTATGAAATTTTTCAGTGTATTCTTTAAAAAATAGTTTGATGTTATTGAATTCTGCACGTTTCATAAAAATTGCTTTAAAGAGGTTCAAAATTATAAAAAAATATGTAGTTCTGTATACTTGGTTATTTTTATGCTAATCAGGAATTTATAAAAAGTGATTAAACTCATATTCTAATCTTTTAATTTTCGTAAATTTGTATGGAATAAACAAAGTTTAACCTAAAAAAATTTACATTATGCCTAAAGGTTTTTTCAAAGTACCCAAAGCAAAAAACGAACCTGCCCGTTCATATGCACCGGGCACGAAAGATCGTGAAGAGTTAAAAAAAGCTCTTAAAGAATTAAAATCACAGGAGATTGATATTCCAATGGTAATTGGTGGAAAAGAGGTAAGAACTGATGACAAAGTTGCTATTCATCCTCCTCATGAATTAAATCATACTTTAGGCTATTACCATAAAGGAAATGAAACTCATGTAAAACAAGCTATCGAAGCTTCTTTAGAAGCAAAGCAAAGATGGGTTGAAACTCCATGGCATGAGAGAGCAGCGATATTCCTTAAGGTAGCTGAGCTGCTTACAGGAAAATACAGATATAAAATCAATGCAGCTGCTATGTTAGGTACTTCAAAAAGTGCTCATCAGGCAGAAATAGAAACTGTATGTGAATTTGCTGATTTTATGCGTTATGGTGTTGAGTTCATGACCCATATTTATGATCAGCAGGTATATTCACCAGATGGAATGTGGAACAGAGTAGAGTACAGACCGCTTGAGGGTTTTGTTTTTGCTCTTACTCCATTTAATTTCCAGGCTATTGCAGCAAATCTTCCTGCAGCACCTGCCATGATGGGAAATACAGTTGTGTGGAAGCCTTCAAAACTGAATATTTATGCAGTGAATGTAATTATGGATATTTTCCGTGAAGCAGGAGTACCTGATGGTGTTATTAATATGGTATTTGCTTCAGGCCCAACTGTTGCTAAAGAAGTGTTTGCAAGTCCGGATTTTGCAGGATTCCACTTTACAGGATCTACTGCAGTATTCCAGAATGCATGGAAACAAATTGGAGAAAATATCAAAAATTATAAAACGTATCCTCGTATTGTTGGTGAGACAGGTGGTAAAGATTATATTTTCGCCTCACCAAAGGCTGATAAAGATGCCGTAATAACAGCAATAACAAGAGGAGCTTTTGAATACCAGGGACAAAAATGTTCTGCTGCATCAAGAGTATATCTGCCAAGCAATATTGCAGATCATATCATAGAAGGCGTGAAAGAGGATGTAAAATCTTTTAAAGTGGGATCTCCTGAAGATTTTTCAAACTTTGTAAATGCTGTGATTGATGAAGCAGCTTTTGAAAAACACTCTTCAGCAATTGATAAAGCTAAGAAAGATGACGATGCAGAAATTGTTATCGGAGGAGAATATGATAAGTCTGAGGGATATTATATTTATCCAACGGTAATCAAGACTACCGATCCTCATTATTATACTATGGAAGAGGAATTGTTTGGACCAGTTGTTACCATTTATGTATATGACGAAAATAAGATGGAAGAGACACTGGATGAGTTGGATAATACTTCTATCTATGGATTGACTGGCGCTATTTTCTCACAAGATCGTTACGAAATTGAATATATGACTAAGCGCCTGATGCATACTGCCGGTAACTTCTATGTAAATGACAAGCCAACCGGATCAGTTGTAGGACAACAACCATTCGGCGGTGCAAGAGGTTCAGGAACAAACGATAAAGCAGGATCTTATATGAACCAGATCCGTTGGATCTCTCCAAGAAGTATTAAGGAAACATTCAATCCTCCTAAGGATTACCGTTATCCTTTTCTTGAAGAAGAATAATTAAAATAAAATAATATGCAATAGGGGAAGATTCTTTTGATTCTTCCCCTATTTATTTTAATTTTGTTTATAAATATTTTGCCTAATGTCAGACATGATCAAGAAAATAGGAAGAAAATTACTCCCTGTAATTAAAAATAAGTTTGTACTTGTAATCATTATTTTTATAGTCTGGATTACTTTTTTTGATCAGAATAACCTGGTGGACAGG
>CAYWSJ010000141.1:0-3577 GCA_964461045.1 uncultured Bacteroidales bacterium
CAAAACTATATAATTATTTTGTAATTTTACTGTTTTTTAATTTTATTAAAAACTGAATACAAACCTTTTACAAATAAAAAACAATGCTTTTATGAAAAAAATGAAAAATCTATTTCTGTTCACCCTTATTCTGCTGACGACCCATGCAGGTATTGCCCAGGACAAAAAAGACCTGAAATTAAAAGATCTGTTCCAAAGCCGGAAATTCAGCCAGGCAATGGTTTATGGATTAACCTCCATGGACGATGGTATCCATTACACAACTATCGAACGAAGCCAGAACAATCAATCCATTGTAAAATACAGTTACAAAACAGGAAAAATGGTGGATACAATTTTTAGTCTTAAAGATTTTGAAGACTCCGGAATTAAACAATTTCAGCAATACAGTTTCAGTCCGGACGAAAGCAAAATCCTCCTGGTAACAAATTACAGTCCAATTTACAGACATTCATTCACTGCTGATTTTTACATCTATAACAGGAAAGAAAATGCACTGAAACCTGTAAGCAAAAATGGTGCACAGCGACTGGCTACTTTTTCACCAGATGGAACCAAAATTGCTTTTGTAAGAGATAATGATCTGTTTATAAAAGATCTTGAATCAGGAGTTGAGAAACAAATAACCAACGACGGGGAGTACAATCACATCATCAATGGTACCACTGACTGGGTTTACGAAGAAGAATTTGCTTTCACCCAGGGTTTCAAATGGTCACCGGAAGGAGACAAAATCGCCTTTTATAAATTCGACGAAAGCAGGGTTAAAGTATTCCACATGAATATGTATAACAGAGAATTATATCCTACCGACTATTCTTTTAAATATCCCAAAGCAGGCGAAAAAAATTCAATTGTTAAAATATTTGTATATGATCTGAACAAGGAATCAACCAAAGAAATGGATACAGGCGAGGAAACAGACCAGTACATCCCCCGCATGAAATGGACAAAAGATAATGACAAACTTTGTATTGTAAGGATGAACCGGTTACAAAATAAGGTTGAAATTCTGACAGCCAATCCACAAACCGGAGAATCTGAAGCAATTTACAAAGAAACAAACAAATATTATATTACAGAAATTGATGATGATTATCCTACTTTTCTTGAGGATGGCAAACATTTTCTCATTAAGAGTGAAAAAGATGGCAACAACCATTTCTATCTTTATGACATGAAAGGAAACCTTGTTAACCAAATTACAGAAGGAAAATGGGATGTTGCATCCTTTTATGGCTATAACTCTGACAGTGAACGTATTTTTTATTCCTCAACCGAAGAATCTCCATTAGAAAGATACATTTATTCAATAAAAATTGACGGATCGAAAAAGAAAAAAATTATTGATAAAAAAGGATGGAACCGTGCAGATTTCAGCAGCACCTTTGATTATTTCATAAATTATCATTCTACGGCAAATACACCATACGAGATTAGTGTTCATAATCATAAAGGAAAATTAATCAGGGTTCTTGAGAGCAATCAGAAACTCAAAGAAAAACTGAATGAATATAATTTTGCCAAAAAAGAATTTATCAGCATTAATACACCTAGCAGCAAATGGGATTTGAACGGATACATGATCAAACCCAACAATTTTGATCCTGATAAAGAATACCCGGTATTTATGCACCTTTATGGAGGGCCGGGGTCTCAATCAGTAAGAGATGCTTATGACGGCCGATACCTGGGTTGGTTTAGTTACCTGGCTCAGAAAGGGTACATAGTGGTAGTTGTTGATAACCGTGGAACAGGAGGACGCGGTGAAGAATTTAAAAAGATGACCTATGGTGAACTTGGAAAATATGAAACAATTGACCAAATAGAGGTTGCTGAATATCTTGGAAACAAACCATTCATTGACAAGGATCGAATTGGAATTTTCGGTTGGAGTTACGGTGGTTTTATGGCTGCTAACTGTCTTTTCCAGGGAAACCATATTTTCTCCATGGCCATTTCCGTTGCGCCTGTAACCAACTGGCGTTACTATGATACTATTTATACTGAAAGATACATGGGGCTGCCACAGGACAACCCGGATGGATATGATGACAATTCACCAATTAATCATGTTGACGGTTTGAAAGGTGATTTTCTGCTGATTCATGGAACAGGTGATGATAATGTACATTTCCAGAATTCAATCGAACTTACCGAAAAACTCGTCCAGGCAAACAAACAATTTGAACAGCAATTCTATCCGGATAAAAATCACGGTATTTACGGTGGAAACACAACCTTCCACCTGTATACCAGAATGACTAACTTCATTCTGAATAATCTGTAAAAAATAATAGGTTATGAATACACGAGGAACCTGTCAGTAAAATAAAATCTGGCAGGTTTCTTTTATATAAAAAAACAGATTCTTATCATTACCTAAAAATATTTAATTTATTGCTTACGGTAATCCCTGATATTTAAATAAACAGAAATTAAAAGTGCCAGGAAAAATCCTACCCCGGTGGCTGTATCAACTAATTGTGCATTAAAATCAATACCTGTTAAACGTTCTATCAGGTAATCAATATATGAATACGGCAGATTACTTTCTCCCAACTTTCTTAATATCTGAAAATGCCACTCCGTCAGAGGACAATATCCTATTCCGTAAAAGAGCCCAAGAATAAACCAGGACCCCCCTGTAAGCAAAAGGGTAATCAAATTAATCCTGCGTGTCTTCTTCCATATCCATCCTGTCAGGTTAAACAGTGTCAATACAGTATGAAATATCAGAAAAAACAGATCTGCAGCTTTCAGCCAAAACATAATATGTTGTTAAAATTCCTGAACCAAGATATAAAATTAAGAAACTGCAAACAAAAACCCTTATGTAAGCAACTCACCCCTCCTAAGCAAAAAACAACTAATCAACACCTTACAATCAAAAATCCTCACTTTTATTAGAAGAAACATCAAAATTTCCATCATTCGATGAATTTATAAGGGTTTCCGACAATATTTCATTTACATATAACGTTATATAATTAACTAACTTAATAAAATAATTGCCGATGAGATAAAACTACTCTGTTCAACCCCTAAAAACCAGGCTTATGACACGCAAAAAAAACAAAAAAGCTGATCTGGAAAGAAAAAGAAAACTCTTTTTCCAGATTGGAATGGTTATTACTCTTGGAATTATTCTTTTGGCTTTTGAATGGAAATCAGAACCAACAGAAAATAAATTCGAAAGGAGCTTAAATCCCACTGATGAAAGTGAAATAGAAATGCCTGTCACTTTCACTGAAAAGGAAAAAAAATTACCGCCTCCACCTCCTGTTCCACAGGAAGAGTTTCAGAAAGTCCCTGATAACTTTGATATCGACGACAAAGATGCTTATAATATTGAAGATGTAGGAATAGATCCGGGTGATGGAGTAAACTATGAAGATATAGTAAGAAAAACAGAAGAAAAATCCGAAGATGTTCATGTTTATGTAGAGGAACAACCCACTTTCCGGGGAAAAAAAATGATTAAGTATGTTCATTATGTCCAGAAGAATATTGAATATCCTGAAATAGCCATAGAAAATAAAATTGAAGGGAAAGTATATGTCAAATTTACAATTGA
>CAYWSJ010000141.1:3677-6114 GCA_964461045.1 uncultured Bacteroidales bacterium
TGTTTATAAGCTTGTGTTCCTCCCCACCAGCCATCATTGGTAAGAATAAAAATCAAATTGGCTCCCTTTTGTACATAGCGGGAAACGTATTCTCCGTAGGCCGATTCATAACAAATCACCGGGGCTGTTTTAATTCCGCTATTTCCTGTAAAAACTTCCGGCTTTGTCTGTTCTCCCCGATTACCATGCTCTCCGCCAATATCCAGCATTAATTTATCCAGGAAACCAAAAATTTTCGGATAAGGCATCATCTCTACTCCTGGTACTAATTTCGATTTATGATAAATCTGAATATTTTCTGTCGAATCCAGTTGTATAGCCGAATTATAAACGATGTTGCTTCTCCCGGCAACCTTTTTCTGCGATTCGATGCCAATCACATAATGCAAATCAGGATAAAGCCTTGGAAAAGCTCGAAGCAATTCTATCCTCCGGCTCTCATTAAGATTGTCTACGTACATGGAATCAATCAGGGCCGTTTCTGGTCCTACCAGGTAATCCATTTCCTGGTCCACAATCTGAAAAGACAATTTGGCAATTCGTCCAAGCTGTGCATCCTGACTGAGTTCTGAAAATTTTTCCTGGTAAGGATCCACATTAGGCTGAATAACTCCTATTTTCACTTGTTCGCCTTTCTCCTCATAACTGTTAAATCGTATCAGAGAGAAAATGATGGGTGCCAGCAATACAACTCCCAGGAAAATAAGCTGTTTTACCCTGCCTTTGATGCTTCTGTGCACTACGTAATTTCTAAGCACCTGGAAAATTATCAGGTTCACAGCCAAAACCCAGAGGGTTCCACCCAAAGTACCTGTGTATTCGTACCACTGAACCAGGTTTATATCTTTTGCAAAAGCATTTCCAAGGTTCAGCCAGGGCCACGATATTTCTGTGTTCATAAACAGATATTCCCATGCCAGCCAAAATACCAGCAACGAAAAATTCCCGAATTGTTCTCCAAGGTTTCGTTTGACAATATGAAACAGCCAGAAGACCAACGACAAAAGAAAGGCATTACCAATTATTACAATTAACGCTCCTGGTACAGATACCTTATACAGCCATACTGTGGCTATGATATTCCAGATAAAGAAGGTCAGAAATGCATAGCCCCAACCGATAATTTTTTTATTCTTATCGCGCGACCTGAAAAGATAATCTTCCACAAAGAACAGGGGTATGAGGGCAATAAAAAGAATAATTCCCGAAAACCATTCAAGCCAGGGAAGAGACAACAAGAGTCCGGATAATATGCTAAGAATTAATAGTCTGTTTCGTTTCATAAGTGCTAGATTTTTTGTTGTTATTTTTCCAGGTTACGAGATAAACTCCAACCAGTATTGCAGCAATAAATAAGAATTGCAGAGGTACAAGTGCTTCTCCATCCATCACACCCCAGAAGATTGCAATAACAGGTATCAGGTAAGTAACCGAGGTAGCAAACAGCGGGTGTACATATTGAAGAAATGTATAGAAAATTGATAATGCAGCCACAGAACTGAACATCGCCAACAGAAATACATAACCCAGGTTCTGTAAATAATTTTCTGTTTCTGCCACTGCGCTAAAATCAGAAAAAAGCAAATATACCAGGCCTACGGGTCCGGCAATGGTAAAAGATAATGCAGTTATTTCCAGACCTTTCAGGTCTTTAATCTTGTATTTTATTTCATTGGCATTAATTCCATAGCAGAGTGTGGCAAGAACCACAAAAAGTCCGTAAATATTCATTTTTCCTGGGTCGAAAAGCTTATCCGCTTCTGCGTTTACAATAATCAAACCGGCGGCTCCGGCTAATCCCAGAAATATTCCGACCACATTGAGGGCTTTTGCTTTGCTTCTGTAGAAAATAGCTCCAACAATTAACGTGAAGAGCGGCGCCATAGAATTTAGTATTCCTGCCAGGGAACTGTCAATCTGCGTCTGGGCTTTGGTAAAAAGAAAAGCAGGCAACGTATTCCCTATAATTGCCACGAGTAAAACAGACCGGATATTCCCCCTGTGAATCTTTTTTAATTTTCGTATTCCCATAGGCAAAAATGCCAGGAAGGAAAAAAATATACGGAAAGCAGCTACCTGTCCATGAGAATAAGACTGCAACCCTTTTTTCATGAGGATAAAAGAACTACCCCAGAAGAAAGCAAGCAGAATTAAGGTAGCCCATTGCCAGGCGGGTTTATGCAGATCCGGTTTTATCATATTTCTGGTTAAAGTGGTGTAAAGATAAATTGAAATCTGACATTTCAAAAACAAAACATGAATAACCCCAAAATATGACTCTCTCAACCCCGTAGGTTCTGATAACATTACAAGGAACTGGTAAATTTCTAAATAATTCACGGGGTTAGTGGAAAGACCCGGCGTGTCTTTGAGGTACAACGGGTCCGGGCGGATGAAAAATTGTTCCATTGTTAAATGGTTGAATTGTTGTTGTTGG
>CAYWSJ010000142.1:0-6099 GCA_964461045.1 uncultured Bacteroidales bacterium
TTCAAATCACTCCTGAAACCAGGTGGCTGAATATGAATATTGTTTCGTTCAGCGGAAAGGAAAACCTGGAATATTACCTGGAAAAATTAAAAAAATATCTGCAAGAGTTTGCAGAGGCGGAGGAGGTTGAATGTGAGATTACAGGGATATAATTATTTAGCAAAATTTTCTTGTAGAGACTTTCCGGCACGTCGTTTCCCGGAATTGATTTGTAGATACACGCCGCGGCGTGTATCTACAAATCAATTCCACACGGAGTGTCTTCTATTAAACAAACAACATCTGTCGCAATATTCAAAAATCAATCGCACAGGTCATATCATAATATTTAATCATTACAAAACACCAGATCAGCGGCTAAGCGGCTTGGAACCGCTTAGCTACTTTCAATTTCGTATCTTAGCCGACCAGTTAATTTCTTCTCACGTAATTAATTTATAACCTTTTCCGTGTACATTCAGAATTTGTATTGAATGATCGTCTTTAAGGTATTTGCGGAGCTTGGTAATATACACGTCCATGCTGCGGGCGTTAAAGTAGCTGTCATCCCCCCAGATGGTACGCAAAGCATAATTTCTTTCCAGCATCTGGTTTTGATTGACACAAAGCAGACGCAGCAACTCTGATTCTTTGGTAGTCAGGCTCTGCTCTTTATCACCATTAAAAAGCATTTGTTTGTTTGAGTCGAAAGTAAATTTGCCAACCTGGAAAACAGTTTGTTCTTTTTCCCCTTCCTCGTTTTCCGATGTTCTTCTTAAGATGGCTTTTAGCCTGTAAAGAAGTTCTTCCATGGAAAAGGGTTTGGTAATATAATCGTCGGCTCCAATGCTGAAGCCTTCAAGGATATCTTCTTTGAGTGTTTTAGCGGTAAGAAAGATAAAAGGAATGGTTGCATTTTTTTCGCGAATTTTTTTTGCCAGAGTAAAACCATCCATTTTAGGCATCATAATATCGATGATACAAATATCAAAAGATTTATTTTTAAAAGTTTCCAGGGCTTCCAGGCCATCTTTTGTCAGAATGGTATTATACGCTTTGGCATTCAAATATTCTTTAAGCAAGGAGCCTAAATTTTCATCATCTTCAGCAAGCAGTACATTCACTTTAGTTTCTTCCATTGTATTTATTGTTTAGGGGTAAAACTATATCAAAACGAGTCCCTTTTTTATACTCACTCTTAAGGTTTATGGTTCCATCATGTTCTTCCACCATTTTCTTCACATAATTCAAACCCAGTCCAAAACCTTTCACATCATGCCTGTTTCCCGTATGGACTCTATAAAATTGTTCAAATATTTTCTTCTGATCCTTCTTTTTAATACCAATTCCATAATCTTTTACTGAAATTTTTACAGCATGGTTCACATTTTCTGTTTTTATTTCAATAATGGGTTGTTCTGAGCTATATTTAATTGCATTGTCGAGCAAGTTAAAAATAATATTTGTGAAATGCACCTCATCAACATATGCTTTTGAGTACAATGCATCCAGGTTTTTCTCTATTTTCCCGTTGTTGTTTTCTACCTGAAGAGAAAAACTTTTAACCACATTATCAATAACATTGTGAAGATCAATTTCCTTAGGATTAATCTTAATTTTCCCTCTGCTAAAGAGAGCTGTTTTCAGGACTTTCTCCACCTGGTAACTCAATCTTTTCGTTTCATCCTCCACAATTTTAGAAATATGCCCGAGATTCTTTGAACTGGCAGGGATAGAATCATCTTTTAACATCTGTGAGGCTAATGATATTGTAGAGATTGGAGTTTTAAGCTCATGGGTCATATTATTAACAAAATCATTCTTAATAACAGAAAGTCTTTTCTGCTTAAACATAATATGAGTGGTAATGGCAAAACCAAGCAAAACAACAAGGGAGAGGAATACAGAAACAACTGTAATGGTACCTGTGGATTTAAAAATATATTTTTTCCTGTCTTTAAAATATACTTTCAGATAATTATTTTTCTGCACCACATCATTGGGAAAAAGTTTAGTCTGATAGGTCATTCTGTTCACACTATCCTGATAATTCTCTGATTTAAGCGCTAACTCTCCATTGCCTTTTATTACCGCAAACTCAAAATTCAAATCAATATCATTTTGCAGGAATTGTTTTCTGATTATTTTCTGAAGGTTCTCTTTATTTAACCTTTTTTCAATGTCAATATCAACCTGTATTAATTTATTTACAATGTTTTCCACAAATACCTTTTTCTGAGATAAATCCGTTTGCATCTTAGATTCAAGATGGTTTTTAAGAAAATCATCTTTCAACTCATCAAAAAAAGTAATTTTTTTATCTCCGTTTAAAACATAGCGATTTTTATCCCAGACTCCAAATTTGGTATTCAAATCAATTGAATCGAGGTCCTCCACATTTAAAATTTCTTTATCCAGGTCATATTCACTAAAAGAATATTTTGTTTTCTTTAACCTATTATAGCTGTAACTTAACGGATCATCGGCAGATTTTTTGTTCTTGAAAGGATCTGCCTCATTAATAATTTGGTAGACCATCTCCTGGTTCTCAAGCTGATCGACCACATTGTTAAGAGTTTTATTGGTGAGATGATTGAATTGTTCTTCTTTTATATCTATGGCATTACGAATCCAGAACCCTTGCAAAACGAATAATCCAAGAAGCGTAACAGACAAAGCAAATGTGACCAGCCAAATAGTTTTCTTACTCATAACGACACAAATTTATGCATCAATTCTTTATAAATAAATAATTTAACAAAAATTAACAAACCTTTCAAGACATTAACTAAACTTCGTGGTAGTTTTGTTGTCTATTCTCATAGATACAGATACAAATTTTAGGGTTAAAAATTCTGGAAAGAATTTTTAGATAAGGGGCAGAGTTTTGCCCCTTATTTTTGTTTAGAAATTCCAGTCGTTACTATTCAAATCAAGGACAGCCTTTTTCAACAATGCAATAGATTCTGAAACATCTTTTTTATTTACTGATTCAATTACCTGGTGGATATTTCTTGTTGGAATAGAAATAGCGCCGGCTATTGAGCCGTTTTTTGTCATCCTTTGAACCATTGCAGTATCAGTTCCCCCTTTGCTCATTAATTCGGGCTGCCACTTAATACTATTTTTACGGGCTGTTTCTTTTAAATATTTAGACATACGATAATCTGCAATTGCTGTAGAATCAAGGATTTTTATAGCAGTCCCGTCTCCCAGCCTGGTAACCTGTTCCTGGGGTTTTGAACCCGGTACATCAAAAGCTATAGTAGTATCAATAGCTATTCCAAAATCAGGTTGAACTTTCTGGGTGGCCACTTGTGCTCCTCTGATACCAACTTCTTCCTGAACAGTAAACACAGCGGATAAATCAAAGGGTAATTTCTGATCTTTTAATTGTTTTAATGTTTCTATTAATACAAAAACAGAGATGCGATTATCGAGGGATTTTCCATTAAAACAATTTCCCATCTCAATTAATTCTCTTTCCCTGGTTACAGGAGTTCCTATTTCAATATAATTTTCAAGTTCTTCTTTGGTCATTCCTGTATCTATGAAAAAGTCTTCAATCTTCACATTCCTTTTTCTTTCCTCATCAGACATAAGGTGGATAGGTTTGGAACCCATAACGCCAATTATATCCTTTTTTCCATGCAAAATAACCCTTTGAGCAGTAAGTGTTTTGGGGTCAAAGCCACCAAGCGGCAGAAAATAAATAAACCCATTTTCATCAATATGATTCACAATAAAACCAATCTCATCCATGTGAGCAGCCAGCATTACCTTCTGATTTTCAACGCCTTTCCTGAAAGCATAAACATTTCCCATATTGTCTAATGAGACCTCATCAACCAATGGTTTAACCTCCTGCATAACCAACTCTCTAATCTTTTGTTCGAACCCTGATACGCCAGGGGTTTCGGAAATATTTTTCAATAGTTTATAATCCAGTTGTATCATAGATATTTATTTTTTATTAATTAAATTAAGCTGTTAGTAAGACAACTTTTTTTGATTTGTTTTCGAAAGATCTTCTAATACAAAAGCAGTAATGATATTTTTTATATTTCTGATTTCATTAGTAAACTGGTTCAAATTAAAATCACGCACCTCCCCGGTAACTTTTATTAAAAAGTCAATATTTTTCTGATCCTTTAAAAGGAAACCATTTTCAGAATGATTGGAGATAAGATCGAAATTAACTGAATTTACGCGGTTTTCAAACCTGTATCTATTAAAAGAACCCAGGAATTGGTTATTAATATTCACTTCCAGATCCTCTATTTTCCTGAAATCATATTGCAAGGCTTCATTGAGCATCCATGTTAAGCGGTAATGATTCTCATGAGAAGCAATTGCAATTACTTTGAAACTGTCAGGTTTTTCGTCCTTTAATTTATGCACTTTCTTTGTCATAGCAAGGAATTAACAAATGCTAAAAATACAAAAGAAAGTTTGAAAAGAAAATTATGATTCTATGTAAATGTGATATGCTTGTCTTGCAGCTTCCTGCTGAGCTTCTTTTTTGGATGCTCCCTCTCCTTTTCCAAGGATATTATCAAAGATTCTTACTTTTGATATAAAAGATGGATTATTGCTGTCGGAATTTTCTCTTTCCACATCTTCAAAAACCACCTCCATATCATTTTTCTGGCACCACTCAATCAAATGACTTTTAAAATCAAAAATAAGATTTTGATATTTTTCCAGGGAAATATAAGGTTTCAAAATATTATTTATGATGTATTTCTTTGTGAAAATGTATCCTCTTTCAAGAAATATTGCACCTATAATTGCTTCCAAAGCATTGCCCAGAATATTTGTATGAGGAATACTGCTTACTTTAGAATTTATCAGGAGATTAAGCTTCAATTCATCAGCAACCGTATTTAAGGTATCCCTGCTAACAATTTTTGCTCTCATTTTTGTTAGAAATCCTTCTTCCTTATTTGGAAACTGGTGATAGAGGTAATCTGCAACAACAGCATTCAGAATTGAGTCGCCAAGGTATTCGAGACGTTCGTTGTTTACGGATCTCTTTTTATAAACTGATCTTGCTGCAGATTTATGAGTAAAGGCAAGTCTAAACAAATTTCCGTTACGGGGTTTGTAGTGTAGAACTTGCCAAATTTTTTTATAGAAATCCTTTTCAGGAGAAAAAGAGAAATTTCTGAAAAAGTTTATATGAGTTTTTCTACTCATCTAATTTTTTTACAATAACAGAAGCGTTGTGTCCTCCAAAACCAAAGGTATTGCTTAGTGCAGCATACACTTCTTTTTCCTGTGCTTCATTGAAAGTATAATTCATATCATTATCAATTTCAGGGTCATCCTCAAAATGATTAATTGTTGGAGGAATCATACTTTTGTTCAATGTACAAACAGCTGCCATTAATTCAACGGCTCCGGCAGCACCCAGAAGATGCCCGGTCATGGATTTGGTTGAACTAATGTTTAATTTATAAGCATGGTCGCCAAAAACTTTTTTGATCCCTTTAACTTCGGCTCCATCACCAACAGGGGTAGCAGTACCATGCACATTGATATAGTCGATATCAGTAGGTTTTAATTCGGCATCTTTCAATGCAAGATTCATAACTTTCCAGGCACCCTCTCCTTCAGGGTGTGGAGCAGTAAGATGGTGAGCATCAGCAGTCATACCGCCACCTACTATTTCTGCTAAAATTTTAGCACCACGCTTTTTCGCATGTTCGTATTCTTCAACAATAAGTGCACCTGCACCTTCACCCATAACAAAACCATCGCGGGTTTTATCAAATGGCCTTGAAGCAGTCTTATACTCATCGTTGTTTGTAGAAATGGCCTGCATGGAATTAAAACCTCCCATACCAGCCTCATTAATAGAAGCTTCTGAACCTCCTGTTACAAAAATATCTGCCTTACCCAGGCGGATATAGTTTAATGCATCAATAATTGCGTGGGAAGCTGATGCGCAGGCAGAGACAGTCCCAAAATTAGGTCCTTTCAAACCATATTTCATAGAAACATGCCCTGCTGCAATATCAGAGATCATTTTAGGAATAAAGAATGGGCTAAATCGAGGTGTTCCATCACCTTCGATAAAGCCCTTAACTTCGTTAAGGAAAGTATTTATTCCTCCAA
>CAYWSJ010000143.1:0-6010 GCA_964461045.1 uncultured Bacteroidales bacterium
GCGCGCACGTGTTGCAACAGTTTTCGTCCAAAGAAACCATTTCTTATTTGGCTACAGTTGGGTAAGCTTCCCTTTATAAAAACAAAGGGAGTATCCCGAAGTTTCCCCCAACATTCAGCTATGCCTGAGCCTTAGCCTCAGCCTCAAAACGTGTTTTCCTGGCAATGTAACAATGTAACCATTTAACCATTCAACAATAGAACAATTTAACAAAGCATAAACACCGGCGATTTTCCTCAACACCCCTCTTAGCCTGAGCCTCAGCCTTAGCCTCAATAACACATCCGCCAAACAAACACTGCCTGGTCTGCAAGACTCTGGCAGGTTAGAGTCAAAGCAAGGAGGTCTCCTAATCACCATCCGTCCACCTGTAACAATCAAACAACGCCTTCAAACTACGCTTCCTAAAGACAATGAATATTACAATTACTTACTCTCCTTGCGACATCGTCCCCGGTTCAGCTCCTGTTAACATTGATCTCCTGGCTATGCCCCCATGAAAATATCTGCTCATAGCCAACTACCAACCTTCTGCTAAAATTCCTTCATTAAAAAAAATACAATTATCCCTTATCGAATTGAACAGAAATAAAAAAAACCCTCCCCGGAAACTGAGAAGGGTCAAAATAATTATCAATAGACTATTTTATTCATTTTAATTCTGCTTTCACCGTAAAAACTCTGGGTGATTCAGCATCATTATAATTATCAATAAATTTCACATAATATTCATTTTTAGTATCCGGTATCTTCAGTTCAGTTGGCAATTTCTCCCAGTTTCCTACTTCCACAAGTTTATCTTTTCCGGTTGTGTCTCTCATAAACAATCTTGCTTCTGGTTCAATCCTCTCATAATCTTTGGCTTTCAGACTAAGTACTCCAGTTTTCGTTGTTTTTAATTTATAAATATCCACATCACCCTTTGGAAAAATAGCCATTTTCAAAGTATCCATTTCTTTAAGTATTTTGGCATTTTTTATGTCATCATTGGGCTCTGACATATCCATTTCTGGGGTAAACTCTATTTTCCAGTTAAAAAGTTGTTCTGATTCTTTATCATTATAATTATCCAGAATATGGAAAAAATATTCACCTGGTTCAGGTACCGCAGCAGAATATGGTAGTTTGCCATAATTTCTTATAACTTCAATTTCATCAGGATTGTATTCATCGTATTTTACATACCTTGTTTCCAGTTCAAGCTCTTCAGGAATATTTCTTGCCTTCACAGTTAAATAGCCTTGCTCCTCAGTTTTGATTTTAAACCAATCGTTGTCACCCCTGGGAAATATGGCCGATTTATATTCTTTGTCAAATGCTGCTTCCTTGGCATCCTTTGGCTCATTGTTCTTTTCATAATTATCGAATTCATCAAGAAAAGAAAATTTAATTTCAAAGGCATCTTTAGACATCTTATCATTATAATTATCAATTATAGCAATATGATAAGGTCCCTTCTCAGGAATAGCCACAGCAAAAGGAATTTTGGTCCATGATTTCATAAATTCTCCCTTATCCCCCTGCCATTCCTTGTAGACAGCTACAGCTCCTTCCGGTTCAATTTCTTCAGGAATATTCTTAGCAAGTACTTTAAGATAACCCTGGGAAGGTAATTCTATACTATACCAGTCAATATCTCCTTTTTCATCAATTTTCATATTGAAGGGTTTGTCAAGATTTACCTGGTTTGCTTCTTCAATAGAATTATTGGGTTCTCCTACATTTCCTCCTCCACAGGAAAATAGAAGAAACAATCCTGTAAAAATAAATAAAGCTGATAGTAATTTTACGCATTTCATAATGTATTCCTCAATACGGGTGTTAGACATAAACAGCAAATGAACCTCCCCGATTTAAGATTCAGTCTGTTAGGGTTCGTAAATATGAACAAGTTATGAAAAAATCATTATAAAATCTTATTTCTCATAAATTGATTTTAACACGAATAGAAAATTCAACTCAATGAAAAATGTTTTGTTTATAATGAAAACATTTACACAGGGTAAAATCAGAATAAGATTTTTTCATTAAATTTAAGCTTCATTTTATAACCTAAAAACAAATAAAATATGCTGAAAAAACTAAGTATCCTGACTCTTTTCCTCGCATTCAGTGCACAGATGTTCGCTGTTCCACACAGTGTTATTCAGCGAGCCGGAGGTGCGAAAGATTATCCAAATGCAGATTATCTTGTTATTTTTGACAGTACAAAAGTTGATGTGAAAGAAAGCGGATTAAGCTACAAAAACATGCATCAATTAATAAAAGTACTGACCCCGGAAGGAGCAAAAAAACTGAATCATTTGAAATATCGTTATGACCCTCTCTCTGCGTTTATCAAAATTAAAAAGGTGAATATATACCGTAAAGACGGAACAGTAGAAGAACTTAAGCAAAAAGACTTTCACGACTATCCTGCTCCTGCGCGGATGATATACTGGGGCGCACGCCATAAAATGATAGATATAGGAAGGCTTGAACCTGGTGATGCAGTTGAGATATTTTATTTCAGGAAAGGCTTTACTTATGCCCTGCTCCAGGATGAAAAGAGCATTCCTAATGATTCAAAGTATGTACCTCCAATGGAAGGACATTTCTATGACATTATTGAATTCTGGAACAACCAGCCTGTAAAGAAGAAAGTGTATAAAGTCAACCTTCCAAAATCAAAAGAGCTTTATTACAACTTTTATAATGGAGAAATAAACGTTTCCAAGTATAATTTCAATGATAAGTTTCAATATACTTTCACTAAATACAATTTGAAAAAACCTGATCGTGAACCTCATATGGTTGCCGTATCCGATGTTTCTCCTAAATTATTAATCACAACCACTAAAAAATGGAAACAGAAATCGTTGTGGTTTTACGGAGTCAACAAAGACTATGGCAGTTTTGAATATACAGATGCCATTAAGAAAAAAGTTGATGAAATTCTTAAAGGTGCCCAAACAGAAATGGATAGTATTTCCTTACTTACACACTGGGTAGCTGACAATATCAGATATTCAGGCTTATCAATGGGTGAAGGCGAAGGATACACGCTTCATAAAGGCTCAATGACTTTCCAGGATCGTTGCGGTGTATGTAAAGACAAAGCAGGAATGCTCATTACCATGCTAAGAGCAGCAGGTTTTGAATCTTACGCAGCAATGACAATGGCACGATCCAACATTGAGGATATACCGGCTGATCAGTTCAACCATAGTATTACGGTTGTAAAACTCTCAAACGGACAATACAAGTTACTGGATCCAACATGGGTTCCTTTTACAAGAGAACTATGGTCAAGCCTCGAACAACAGCAGGATTACCTGTTGGGTGTACCTGAAGGCGCCGACCTTAAGGAAACTCCGGTATCCCCACCTGAAAATCATTATTTCCGTATGAATGGAGACTCTAAGCTTTTAAAAGACGGAACCCTTGAAGGAGAATTAGAAATTGAAGCTGAAGGGCAATCTGATGGAGCCATTAGAAGTATGTTTACAAGAAGCTATAAAACAGAATGGGACAAGAACCTGGAAATGGCTCTAAGAGAAATTGCACCTGACCTGGAGATCTTAGAAATGAATTATAGTAAGCCTTACAACTATCAGGAAGAAAATATGAAAATTACATTAAAATATAGGATCCCTGATTTCGCAACTGTAACAGAAAATGAAATTATTTTCACCCCGGTTGTAGCAAGAGAATTGTTTAAATCAGCCAATTCGCATCTATACTTCAACCCTGACCGAAAAGAAAGAAAATATGATTTCAGAGACAGGTGCAGCAGACTTGTAGAATTATCAGAAACAATCAAATTACCAGAATTTGAAAAAGCTGTTTATGTTCCTAAGGCAGATAAAATTGAAGGTTCTGCTGCTTCTTTCAATGGTGGTTATGAAGTAAAAGACAATCAATTAATTCTTAATGAAAAAATTGTATTTGAGAAACGAAAATACAAAAAAGAAGAATGGGATAATTTCAGGAATGTAGTAGCTGCTCAGAAAAAGCTTGCAAATGAAAAGATTATTCTAAAAAAATAATGTTAAAACACGGTAAAAAAAAATCATGATGAAAAAATCAATAATAACATTCACTTTAATTGCGATTTTATTCGGCCTTTATTCCTGTGATAAACTCACGGAAGAACAAAAAAATGCCGATGCACTCTATAAGAAAATTACAAAGACCTATACCCTTAATGAAGACGGTTCAACGACATATCAATATGAGCACGAACTGGATTTACACAGTTACTTGTCATTTAATCGTTTATATGGTGAGACTTTTATCAAATACAATCCGGAATATCAAAAAATAGATACCATTATTTCAGTAACAGAAAACAGTGAAGGTAAAAAAATTCCTTCCCCGGATAATGCTTATAATGAAGTACTGCCCCGTTTTGCATCAGGAGCTCCTGCTTTCAGTCATCTCAGGGAAATGGTGGTTACGCATACAGGACTGGAAAAAAATTCAACCATCAACCTGGAATATCAAGTCAGTAGTAATAAGGATTATATGCCATTCTTAACAGGAGATGAAATACTTGCACAATCATCGCCTGTAAAAGAGATGGTTATTAAAGTTAAAATTCCGAAGGATAAGGAACTTAACTATAAACTAATGAATGCAGAACAAAAATTAAATATCTCAACCAAAGGGAAATTCAAAGTATATGAATGGACTTTAAAAGATATTCCTGCACAAAGCCATGAAAGTCATCAGCCAGATTACGGAACACATTTGCCACACCTTATGTTTAGCACGGTAAACTTTAACGAGGCTTATTCATTTATCACAAAACAAATTGATAGCAATCTTCCGGAAAAGATTGCAGGCAGTTTATCCGATAATCTTAAAAACGAAAAAACCAGGTACGACAGTCTGTTAACCATCCAGGAAATGGTAACCGATCACATTAATTATTTTAATATTCCGCCCCAGTACAGAGGATTAAAAATAAGAAATAATGAGAAAGTACTGGAAGACAATGGAGGCACTTATCTTGAAAAAACTGTTCTTTTAAATACACTTCTGAAAGAGGCAGGTTTCAAATCAAAGATAGTAGCGATTGTTCCCGATGAATTATTCAACAAGGAAATTGGTAATCCGCTTATGATTAAGAAATTTTTTGTCATGATTAAAGACAATGATGAACCGGTATATCTTTCCGCAATTCATAAAAGCGGGCAAAACCCATTTTATGGTCAGGCTGAGGAGAAAAACATTATACTCAGCAAAAATGCTGAAGACATAAGTTTTATTGATACGGAGAAACCAAAGAGTAAAGTAATTGTAACTGGCAATCTGGAATTATCAGGAGACAAATTAATGGGAACAATAGATTATTCAACTGGTTATTGTGAGAATTCATTCTTCAGCATTAAGAAAAATGAATCCAGCGGAAAAAATATGCTTCATCCTGCTTTTCCTACAAATTCAGTTAAAGAATATTCTTTGAAAAAGTGTACACCTGAAATTTCAGAAATGAAATACAAAATTTCACAACCATTAGAAATAGACTGGAAGGGGAATTATTTTTTCTACAATATTCCTGAAGTTAGTACCCGTTTTCAAAGAGAAATATCAAGACCGTTGGTTGCTGAAAGAAACAGTCCTTATGATATTAAATTTCCGGTAATGATTAAATATAATTATTCCCTCAAAATACCGGATAATTATCAGTGTGTAACAAAAGATATTGACATTTCAAAGAGAAATGACATTGGCCGTGTCAAAATTTCAATTCAAAAGAAAGAAGACAAGATAAAAATTCATCGGGTACTGGAAATTAATTCTCAGATCATAGGTTCTTCAGAATACGATCAATTCAGAGAATTAGTATTATCCTGGAATAAAAAGCAATTTAAAGAATTGGTTTTTAAAAAGTAAGAAAGTCATTCTTTCAGACGAAAAAAAGGGCTTTGCCATCAGCAGGGCCCTTTTTATTATTTAAAAATTTTTAGCAATAAAAAAATCCCGTCACAAAAGTGTAACGGGATTTTAAAAAGTCGGCGATGAC
>CAYWSJ010000144.1:0-6008 GCA_964461045.1 uncultured Bacteroidales bacterium
CAAAAAGCCGAAAGAGAAAAAACCATTGGACGAGATTTTTGAGTTGAGGGATTAAGTTCGTTTTATCTTAAATAAAATAGAAAAGAGTCAGGATGTCTGGCTCTTTTTTCTTTTTTTTGTTCTCAAAACTTAAAACTATTTTGAGGATGAAGGTTTATTATTTATTATTTTTTTTCTTTTTATGTATTGCTTTAAAAGGTACTTCCCAGAAGGCGCCCCCTTATCATGAAATCTCTCCGGATCGCATTCAGAATATTGTAGATACATTAACCTGCGATTATTTTGGGGGTCGGGGAGCAATAGCCAGTGAAAAACTTTATGACTATATTGGGAAGGAATTTCAAAAGTATGGCTTGTTTTCTTTTCATTCGTCCGGATTTTGGCAGAAGATGGAAAAATTCAACTATCTCGGGTTTTCAGACAGCTCTTACATTGAATGGAATAATAACAGGTTATCGCTTAAAAAAGATTTTATTCATAGTTTATGGGATTTTAACGGTCAATTCAACCATACAAATGGCGAAATCTCTCCGGAGCTTTTTTTTGCCGGATATCCTGATAAGAAAACCGACAGCCTGCTGACTGAAAAAGATATTGAAGGTAAAATTGTGGTGATTTTTGAAAACAGGAAAGAAAGGGTCACAAGAACATGCAGAAAACAAAAGGCACTGGGTATAATGCGAATTGCAACCTCAAAAGATAGATATGAGCAGTTGAAAGGGTTCCCGAACCGAAGCTATCGTTTTCTTAAATTGCAAGACCGTCTGTATGATAAAACTAATGGAGAAACCTTTTTAGACATTAACTTGTCTCCGGAGGCTGGTGCAAAACTTTTAGGTATAAATGAAAACAAACTGGATAATTATAAAGAGAATTTCGGCTCACTTGATGACAGTCTCAAATATGATCTTCCTCAAATTATTACACTGAATGTTAAAAGGAAGAAAAAGTCATTACAAACTGGTAATTTTGTAGGGTATCTTCCCGGAACGGATATCTCGAAAGAGCATATTATATTGTCGGCTCATTATGATCATCTTGGGAGAAACAGGATTGGTATTTTCCCAGGTGCCAATGATAATGCTTCCGGTGTAAGTTCTCTTATGGAAATCGCCCGTGTTTTTGCAAAAGCTTACCATTCAGGCATAAAACCCAAGCGCACAATTGTTTTTATTGCGTTCGGACTGGAAGAAAAGGGTTTGCTGGGTTCTGAATATTATGTGGAAAATCCTCTTTTACCATTGAATAAGCTGAAAGCTAATATTAATTTTGATATGGTTGGCCGAAAGGATAGAAATCATGATTCGATATCAAACTATATTTATGCATTGGGGCCTGATTCTCTAAGTTTTAATTTGATAAGGATGATGGACAGTGTAAATAATGAACATGAGTTTGTTCAGCTTGAGTTCTTAAATGATCACCCCTCCTTTAAGCGTTTTTTTCTTAGTGCATCAGACCAGGCTGTGTTTTTAAAAAAAGATATTCCTGCATTAATGATTAATAATGGAATACATAAGGACTTACACAAACCTACAGATACTCCTGAAAAGTTAAATTACCAGACCATTGAAAATGTGGGGGAATTAATTTTTATGACTGTATGGGAGTTGGCAAATAAACCATAAATAAAGCAATAGGTTTTGAAGGTTTTTCTTAAATACTGATTTGAAAGTCGAATTTAATTTTTTTTGTTCCTGTTTCCGGTATTTTAAATTAATTATCTTTGGCCTAAAACTTAGAACATGAAAGAAGTTTTAAGAGTACTCGTTTTTCTGGGCTTTGTATTTTTTGCTTTCATCTCAAGAATTGGACTTGTTATTGTGTCTGTTGTTTTATTGGCCAGTTTTCTAAATCCTAAAAAATTTGGTATCCATAAGCTTGTCAACCAAGCAGTGGATTTTTTTTATGATAGGATATCCAGATGAGGCTCTGGATAATTTGTAGCGATCAGGTGCCAGGCGAGTTGTGTAAAAATGTTTGTTATCATTTTTATGGTTTCTGTATTATTTGTAAACCCGCTAAGCGCTTTTCTGAGGACGATGCGAAGTTATTGCATATTCTGAACAATAAAAAAAGGATTGTAGGCTTCAAACCCACAATCCTTTTTAATGTTTGGTAAATCATTATTATTTAGTTATTCCCTCAAGATATAGAAAGAAAGCAAATTCTCTTGCTGTTTCCTTCAGTGCTTCAAATCTTCCTGAAGCACCGCCGTGTCCTGCTTTCAGGTTGGTATGCAGGAGAAGAACGTTTTCATCAGTCTTTTTGTCTCTTAGTTTTGCTACCCATTTGGCCGGTTCCCAGTATTGCACCTGTGAATCATGCAGGCCGGTTGTTACAAGCATGTTGGGATAGTCCTGCTCTTTTACATTGTCGTAAGGAGAGTAGGAGAGCATGTAGTCGTAATACTTTTCTTTTTTCGGATTGCCCCACTCGTCAAATTCTGATGTTGTGAGCGGAATGCTTTCGTCAAGCATGGTGGTTACAATGTCTACAAAGGGTACGGCTGCTACAACGCCGTTGTATAGTTCGGGTTGCATATTGACAATAGCGCCCATCAGCAGGCCTCCTGCGCTTCCACCCATTGCATAGAGGTGTTCCGGACTGGTATAATTCTTTTTAATCAGGTGCTCGGCACAATCGTTGAAATCCTTGAAGGTATTTTTCTTGTTCAGGAGTTTTCCGTCTTCGTACCATTCTCTTCCAAGATATTGACTGCCCCTGACGTGTGCTATGGCAAATACGAAGCCGCGATCAAGCAGACTCAGCCTTGTAGACCTGAAATACGGATCCATGGTGGCTCCATAAGAACCGTATCCATAGAGCAGGGTTGGATTTGTTCCATCCAGCTCGATGCCTTTGCGATAGACAATCGACATGGGGACTTTCTTTCCGTCGTCGGCTTTGGCCCATAATCTTTTGGTTTTGTAGTTGGCCGGATCGAAATCACCCAGGACTTTTTCCTGCTTGAGGAGTTCTTTCGCCTTTGTGTTCATGTTGTAATCGTAAGTGGAACGTGGAGTAGTTAATGAACTGTAACTGTAGCGCAGGGTTTCAGTATCAAACTCAGGATTTACCGAAATACGGGCTGAATAAACTTCTTCTTTAAAATCTACATAATGTTCTTTCCCGGATTCCCAGTTTCTTATACGCATTTGAGCCAAACCCTCTTTTCTTTCTTCAACCACCAGGTAATTTTTGAATATCTCAATGCCTTCCAGGAATACTTTTTCGCGGTGTGGAATCACCTCTTTCCAGTTTTCTTTGGAGGTCTGGTCAACCGGTGTTTTCATCAGCCTGAAATTTTTGGCCTCAAGATTCGTGACAATATAGAAATGGTCCCCAAAATGAGAAGCAGAATATTCAAGTCCTCTTTCTCTTGGCTGAAGGATCTTAAAATCACCCATTGGTTTGTCGGCATCAAGGAACCGGTATTCATCGGCCATGGTACTCCCTGAATGGATTACCAGGTATTTTTCTGATTTGCTTTTACTCACACTGGTGCTGAAAGTAGCATCGTCTTCATGATAAATTTCCTGGTCTTTGTTTTCCCCGATGGTGTGTCTGAAAATTTTATGGGATCGAAGTGTTTGCTCCTCCTTTTGTGTATAAAACAGGTTTTTGTTGTCATTAGCCCAGACAGCATAACCGGTTGTCATTGGAATTGCATCAGAGTAAGTCTCGCCTGTTTCCAGGTTTTTAATATAAATGGTGTATTTTCTTCGGCTTACTGTATCCACACCATAAGCAAGTAATTTATTGTTCGGGCTGATGCTTAGTCCTGAAGCCCTGTAAAAGTCATGACCTTTTGCCATTTTATTGACATTCAAAAGAATTTCTTCCTCAGCATCCGGTGAACTTTTTTTTCGGCAGTAAATGGGATATTCCTTGCCTTCTTCATACCTGGTGTAGTAATAGTATCCGTTTTTTTCATAGGGAACCGACTGGTCATCTTCCTTGATCCGGCTTTTCATTTCTTTGAATAGCTTTTTCTGAAGGGGCTCTGTAGGTTTTAAAGCTGCTTTGGTGTATTTATTTTCTGCCTTCAGATAATCGATAACTTCGGAATTTTCGCGCTGGTTAAGCCAGTAATAGTTGTCAACTCTTGTATCTCCGTGAAGAGTCAGCTCTTTAGGTTTCTTCTCCACATCCGGTGGTGTCATGTTTTCCGGTTTCATAGAAGTCTGTTTTTTACAGGCTGAAAACGTGATTAGAATTCCAGCCAGTAAGAATGAAAGTTTTTTTATTTTATTCATGATATCAGGGTTAATAAATTTACTATTTGGTTTGTTGTTTGATCTATTTATTATTTAAAGGTTTAGAAAGCTTCTTCTAGAAATTAATCTCTTTCTTTTTTGGATATTCGATTGAAAATTTGATTTTCAGATCTTCTTTTTCACCGGGTTTTAGTTTCATGTCCCATACCAGCAGTCCTGAACCCTTATTATGTCTTGCGCGTGATAACCTTATGGGTTTTACTTCAATATCTTCGTTGGTACTTACCGGAATTTGGTCCTGAACAATTAGTTTTACTTCTTCCTGCTTGTTGTTTTTAATTGTAATATTCACTTCATGAGTGTTTCGCTGGTTTCTTCCTATGAACTGATCGCTTTCAAAGTCCTTCAGCTTTTCTCTTTGAACGACGATATTCTGGTCTCTGCCCAGCGAAACCTCCAGCGTATCACTTGCCCTGGAAGGATCAAGGTATGAGTTGCCCACATATTTTCCTTCAAAGAAAAGATTTGTTTTGGCAGGCACGAGATTGTACTTCTCCCATTTGGTGATGCGGGCAAGCAGAAAGGCATCTTTGTCTTTTTTAGGAACACAGTAATAGGTGTAATCCGCATCTATTTCATACTCTGTCAGATGAATGGTTTGTGTATTGCCGTTGCCGTATATGGTCTGGTGTATCTCCGGGGTAAATTCCGTATGGATCTGGCTGGTGGAAACTTCGCTTTTAACGTATTTTGCTTCTTTTACTGTCTCTTCAAATTCAATTTTGTCATACATTACCTGTTCCTGTGGAGCTTGTTTTCTCTTCTGATATTTCATTGAAGCTGCCTGAGTTCTGGGTGGCGGAACACTTTTAAAGCTCACATAAACCGGGTCCAGCTTGGGTTGTGTATTGGAGATATTTGCTTTTCCTGTTGAAATGGTAACCGGAATACCTTCCCAGTTGTTTCCTGTGCGCTGGTAAATGTTGGCTTTATAAGTAAGTGTAACCGGTTTGTTTATAGTGGTTGCCCGAAGATCATAAATGGGTGTCCAGCCTGCATTCATAACAATAAAGTCTACAGTAAGCTGTCCCTTAACCGCACTCTTAGCCATTATATTCACATACACCTCCCCGGTAGGTTCTTGTTTACGGGCGTTGCTATTGTTTAACTGTTTTTGGATCCGGTTGATGTTTTCCTGGATATCTCTCAATTCTCTCTGAATTTCCAGTTTCTCACTGTTTATCTCACTTAATTTCTGCCTGAAAAAGTTCATGGCATTTTTCAGTGTATTTACATCAATTCCCGATTGGTCTCCGCCAATTTTTTGATTGGCCATTAGAATAGTCTCTTCTTTATTAAGGTTCTGTACTTTCGTGTTTTTTGTGTTTTTTAGTCTGTTAAGCATTTCCAGGCTGTCTTTAAGCTCTTTAATTGCAGCAATTTCTTCTTTTTTCTTCAGGTAATTTTTACTGAAATTGATCGAAAGAATTGAAAAGTTGCCTTTTCCCTTAACCTGCAGACTATTGGCCAGCACATTATAAGGCAGATCTTCAATGATTATCTTCTGAGCTCCACTTCCTGCCCTGAAATAGGCAGTTCTTTGTATCTGGGCGCCACGCTGAAACAGTGTAACCTTTTTTATCTCAGAGTTAACTTTTATTGGATTTTCTTCTGCTTTTGCATAATAAAAAGCGGAAATGAGCAGGATGAACAAAAATACTTTTTTCATAATCATGTAGGTTTTAGGGATTGGTAAATAGTCAGTTTTTTCTTGTGGATTTACTGGAT
>CAYWSJ010000145.1:0-6004 GCA_964461045.1 uncultured Bacteroidales bacterium
CAGGTCGTTTGTTACAGTTGCAGTTTGGAGAATAACGGGAATCCAGGGGTATTTTTTCTTAATCTGGCGGTTTAATTCCCAGCCGCTCATATCGATAAGTTTAATTTCTGTTAAAATCATACATACATTTTGCTCATGGCAAAGTCGGATCACTTCTTTTCCAGAGCAGGTACTCATGACCTGGTACTCATCCTCCTGAAGAATTAACGATTGAATTATCTCTTCGAGCAGGAGAATGCTGAACTTGTCGCAGTCTGCTACGATAAAAGTTGTTTTGTTTCCCATGATTGTCCGTCAAAAATTCCCTTTAGCTAAATTAACATAAAGTTTGAATAATTATTGTCTTGATTATATGACAAATCTAAGACAATTGAAATTTAGAAATACAATAAATATTTTATTAAATCCTGTTTTTTCGACAGTCCCATTTTCTTTTTAAGTCTGACCCTCGAACGCTGGATGGTTGCAGGCATTACATTAAAATAGCTTGCAATTTCCTTGGTTGATAAATTCATGCGTATAAGGGTGCAGTGGGTGAGGTTGTGCGGCGTTAATTGAGGATGTTTTTGGGCCAGCCTTTTTCTGAAATCATAAAATTCGTTGTTTACTTGCTGATTGATGGTTGGTTTTTTAACATCCTCAAGGCACAGGCTTTTGTCCTTTTCGTTTTTCGGAATAATCTGATGGAGAATTCCTGAAACTTTGCCGTCAAACTGGTGTATTGGGGTATTTTTTATAATATACTTATCGTCTTCAAATTCATTGGTCTCATTTTCTGAAGCATCTGAATTAACGCTGTTTAACCACTGTAATCTGCAATTCTCAGGGGGTACGTTTGTACCATGAACAACCTCATAGCACTTTTTGTCTCTCCAGTCTGTGTTGTTTTTTTGGAAAGCCTCCCTGGCGTGGCTGTTTATAAATTTAACATTGTGATTTAAATCGGTGACAATCAGGATTTCATTAAAAGCATCAAGAATATTGATCCACTCAGTTTTGTCTGTTTTTTCTAGAAATGCATCTTGATCAGAATACTCCGGGATTTTTTTAAAAAAAATTAAGACTCCCTGAACCTCTGCCACTTCTGAAAATAAGGGGAAATATTCCAGTGTCATTCTTTTCTCATATTCCTCGTGATCTTTTAAAAGACAGATATGACTCACAAGGTCTCCCTTTAATGAAGTATCCAGGTGATGTTTTACAAGGTTATTAAATTTCTCTTTCCCAAAAAATTTTTCAATTTTGTAGTTAATGATCTCTTCAGAGCCAGTTTTAAAAACCTTTGCAAATTCATTGTTAACCAACTTTATACGATAATTAACATCAACATATAATACTGGAAACTGAAACTGGTTAATAATTCTTTTGTATGGTTCGACTCCTTTTAATTTATTTCTGATCCTTTCCAGCTCCTTTTTCGGTGACTTTTTCTCTTCTTCTTTTCCCATAATTAACAAGTTACAAAAAACCTGCCTTTTTTCAGGTTTTTTTCCTACTCTATAGTTTTTTCTTCATTCATTTTTCTCTTACAAAAACCTTATTTTGGCTTTATACCCATAAAATCGGGAAGGGTTATAATTTTAAACCTGACAAATCTATGACACATCAATCCTGGGTTTGAAAGAAAACCATTGTTTAAGAGTCCTTTATGGCGTATTTTGCTGAAACCCGTTTTTTAGCACTTTAAATAGCTTTATATTGAGTCTGCTTGCAATATGTTGCAGAACATAATTATTTAAAAATATAAATATCTAGATAAATGAATTTTTAGATGCAAAATTTTTATCTTTGTTTATAATTAATCTTAATAAAAACAACAGCCATGATACATGAACTTAAGAACAGTTTTTTGTTTGCACCGATAAAGCTGGGGTATACAAATGGAGATGGAAAAGTGAACAACCGTCACCTTGAGTTTTATAAAGCCCGGAGCAAACACCTGGGAGCTGTAATCCCTGAGCCATTCTACCTTGATAAGGGGCTTAGAGAATTGCCAACCCAAATGGGCATTGATAAAGATGATAAGATTGAAGGGCTGAAAAAGTTAACCGAAACGATTCATGCGACCGGGACAAAGGCCATTGCTCATTTGAATCATCCCGGAAGGATGGCCAATCCGAAACTGGAGGGCAACTATTATGTTTCTTCATCTGACCAGGCTTGTGAAAATGGAGGAGCAGAGCCCCGGATTATGGACCTGGAAGATATGAAAAAGGCGGTACAACTATTTACGGGAGCTGCCCGGAGAGCGGAAAAAGCTGGGTTTGATGCCCTTGAATTGCAGTTTGGTCATGGATATTTGCTCGCGCAATTTCTCTCACCCAAGGTTAATAAAAGGCCGGATCAGTACGGCGGGTCATTTGAAAACCGTACCCGTTTTCCGCTTGAGGTACTGGGAGAAGTGATCCAGTCCGTTAACATTCCAATTATTGCCAGGATAAGTGGAGATGAAATGCTGGAAGATGGCATTAAACTTGAGGAGATGATGAGGTTTTCAGAAATACTCGAAGCGAAAGGAGTTGAAGCCATACATGTGTCCGCTGGGTCTGTATGCAGCTCACCACCCTGGTTTTTCCAGCATATGTTCATTCCTAAAGGCAAGACCTGGAATATGGCGCAGGATATAACCAAGTGCCTGAACATCCCTGTGATATTTGTTGGGCGGGTAAATTCAGCGAAAGATATTAAGAAGCTAAAAGAAGAATACAAGGCAGATTATATTGCTGTAGGAAGGGCCATGATTGCCGACCCGGATTTTGTAGGTAAATATTTGGGTGAAGTTTCCGGAAGCATTCGCCCATGCCTGGCTTGTGCAGAAGGCTGCCTCGGTGGTGTTAAATCAGGTAACGGGCTCCATTGCGTTGTGAATCCTTTGGTTGGAAATGATTTTGAATATCTCTCTAAAGCAGAGAAACAGAAACATTATGCTGTAGTCGGGGGAGGGCTGGCAGGAATGGAAGCTGCATTAACCCTGAAAGCCAAAGGACATGAAGTTACAATATTTGAGAAGGATAAACTTGGAGGTCAGTTTAACCTTGCTTCATTGCCACCCAAGAAAGGAAGTCTGAAAGAGATTGTAGATTATTTTTCCTATGAGATTAAAGAAAAAAATATAGAAGTAATTCAGGAGGAGGTAGATGATGAATATTTGAAATCGAATGGATATGATGGGGTTATCCTTGCTACGGGAGCCAAACCTGCCATTCCGCCTGTTAAAGGTCTTGATAAATTTTACTGGACAGAATTTCTGAACGATGAAAATTTGCCTAAAAGCCAGAAAATACTAGTGATTGGAGGAGGGCTTATTGGTATTGAAATTGCCAGTAAACTTGTAGATAAGAATAATGAAGTGATCATTGTTGAAATGCTTGATGAGATTGCCAGAGGAATGGAAATGATCGAAAAGAAAATAACCTTAAATAAACTGAATTTGAGGAAAGTTAAGGTTTATACGAATTATAAGGTCAAAGAAATAAAAGGAGAAGAAGTCATTATAGAAGGCATGGATGTGAAACACCTTCATGGAATAGAAAAAATTGTGGTAGCTGCAGGAATGAAGAGTTATAATCCTTTACAGGAAAAATTAGAAGAAGACGTGCCGGTCTATGTCGTTGGTGATGCCAAACGTGTCGGAAAGGCACAGGATGCGATCCGGCATGCATATCAGATGGCATTGAATCTTTGATTTGATTTTTATAAGATTAATTTCAGGCTAAAGAGAAAGTCTTTCAAAATTTTAAAAAGGCTTTCTCTTTTTTATTTTAAGAATTTTTTTCTTATAACTTGATAATTGTCATCCTTTAAGGGTAAACTATTATAGATTGTTGTTGTCTATAATTTTAAAAATAATAATATCGGTTTTTCCGTTCTTTTATAATACGAAAATGAACACTCACTGTACAGAAATGAACAGTATGGTATAAAAAAATCGAAAACGAATCTTTTTTAAGTATTTGTTTTTAAGAATTTTAATTGTTTAGGCATAGAAATTGTTAATTTGCTAACACTAAAAAGAATGATAAAATTCATATTAATTTTTCATCTTAAAAGAACGAAAATACGAAAACATAACTAATTTTGTCGAAAATTTATAATTATGGAACCCAAAAAGTCAAAAAAAGCGGATTTAGAGAAGAAAAAAGTATTGTTCCTGGAGATTGGTTTTATTTTAGCTCTGGGTTTGGTACTGTTAGCCTTTGAATGGGGAACCAAGACTAAGGAAGTAAAAGGTTTTTCATCTCAGGAAAAAGCGGAGGTTGCTCAGGAAAGTGTTCCTGTCACAAGACAACAACAAAAGAAGCAACCCCCACCACCTCCACCTCCACAGACAACAGAAGTAATCAATATTGTTGATAATGACGTAACTATTGATGATGAACTAGATATTCAAACATCAGAGGCAGACCAGGATACGAAAGTTGATTATGATGCTTTTGGCCAGGAAGAAGAAGAGGAAGAAGAGGAGCAGGTATTTGTTGTAGTGGAAGATATGCCTAAATTCAAAGGCAAAAGTATAAATGCCTTCAGAAATTTTGTACAGAGAAATATTGAATATCCCCCAATTGCTATGGAAAATGGTATTCAGGGAACAGTATTTATGAGATTTGTTGTGGATACTGATGGTGGTATATCTAATGTTACAGTGTTGAGAGGTCCTGATCCCTCCCTGAATGATGAAGCTATCAGGGCAGTTAAGAATGCACCAAGTGATTGGGAGCCCGGGAAACAAAGAGGCAAACCTGTGAGAGTTTCCTGTACAATGCCTATTATATTTAAGCTTGAGTAATACAAATATGTTGGATAGTTGATACTTGAGGTGGATGGAGTTTTTCATTCACCTTTTTTTATGTTTGAGAATATTTTATGACTTAAAACGATGTAAGGATTGAATAAACTTTAAGTAAGATCATCGGTCTAAAAATGTTAAACCAACTAAAACTGAATTTATGAAACGACTATTTATTTTAAGCTTTGTTGTTGTGTTGCTTTCTGTAGCTACATTTGGGCAGGATAAGGAGAATAAAGTTATTGAATCCATGTCGAAGCAAATGGAATATCTTCATCACAGGCTGGATGTGCTTGAGAAGGCCGTTGACGATGTATTATGGTATAATAAAGTAGGAGATGTAGCCCATATTGATAAAGTTTATATTACAGGACCTCCACTTTGGAAAGAGGATAATCCGGATGCCCAGGGTGCAGGAAATCCTGTAAAGTTCCGTTCTTATGTGTTTATTCCCAAAGGCATAGACATTGATAAAAAATATCCTTTGATTGTTTTTCCTCACGGGGGAGTTCATAGTGATTTCAACACTTATTACGCCCATATTATCAGGGAGTTGATGGCCCAGCAGTATATTGTGGTTGCCGCAGAATACAGGGGAAGTACAGGATACGGAAAACGACATTATGAAAAGATTGATTACGGAGGACTGGAAGTAGAGGATGTAGATGCCAGCCGTCAGTATATGCTTGACAATTATAGCTTTGTGGATAAGGGTAGAGTTGGGATTATTGGCTGGAGTCATGGTGGATTAATTGCCCTTCACAATATCTTTGATTATCCCAAACATTATGATGTGGCCTACGCAGGTGTTCCGGTGAGTGATCTTATAGCCAGAATGGGATATAAAACACAGGGATATCGTGATCTTTATTCTGCCGATTATCATATTGGCCAGACAGCTTATGAAAATGTGGAGGAATACAAAAGACGTTCCCCAGCTTGGAATGCACACAAATTAAAAGATGTGCCTTTGCTTATCCATACCAATACAAACGATGCGGATGTGAATGTGCTTGAGGTAGAACATTTGATCAAGTCCCTAAAAGCTCATAACAAGGAGTTTGAATATAAGATTTACCAGGATGTTCCGGGCGGCCATTCTTTTAATCGCCTTGATACAAAAAAGGCCAAGGAAATAAGAGTGGGTATATATAAATTCCTGGATAAGGAACTTGATCCTCCAAAGAAGATCAAATCTATAGAAGATATAAACAAAGC
>CAYWSJ010000146.1:0-1739 GCA_964461045.1 uncultured Bacteroidales bacterium
CGTTTTTATGTCCGAGATTTTCTAAATCTTGTTTTAATATGATATCCATAGTTTCCCAAAATTATTATTTCAACATATCTGTTACATAAGGTAATAATGCAAGATGTCTTGCACGTTTTACAGCCTGAGCAACTTTGCGCTGATATTTAACTGATGTTCCGGTAATTCTTCTTGGAAGAATTTTTCCCTGCTCGTTTAAGAATTTTTTCAGAAAATCCGGATTTTTATAGTCAACATATTTGATGTTGTTTTTCTTGAACCAACAGAACTTTTTCTTTTTAACCTCTATCGATGGGGGTGTTAAATATCTTATGTCTGATTGATTTTGTTGAGCCATTTTTTATTCCTCCTTTTTTTGTTGGTTTTCTGATTGTTGTTTTTTTCTTCTTCTTTCACCAAATTCAACAGCGTATTTGTCCATTTTTACTGTTAAAAACCGGATGACTCGCTCATCCCTTTTGTATTCGATTTCAAGTTTTTCAACTAAATCTCCTTCTCCTTTGAATTCAATCAGGTGATAAAAGCCTGTTGATTTCTTCTGAATAGGATAAGCTAATTTTCTAAGCCCCCAGTTTTCCTCATGGACAATTTCTCCTCCACGGGATTTTAAAAACTGGCTAAATTTTTTAACCGTTTCCTTCATCTGATCTTCAGACAAAACGGGAGTTGTAATGAAAACGGTTTCGTACTGATTTAACATAGTTTAAATTTTTTGTTATTAATAAATTAATGCGCCGCAAAATTATGATTTTTTCTTTTAATACAAAAAATCTTATAAGAAAACTTGAGGTCTGAATATGATTTATTTATAGAGTTGCCAGAATAATGTTTTTAAAGTCTTGACAATTAATGCTTTCCTTGATTTGTCTTTGTTAAACTCTGAGCGACAAACAACTTAATCCGCCATCTAATTTTTTGAATTCGGAAAGATTTACAACCATTGTTTTAAAGCCTTCTTTTTCTATTTTTTCCTTTGTTTCAGGGTAACCATCAGGAACAAAAACATATTCATTAATTCTTAAACTATTTGCTGCATAAGCCTCTTTTTCACTTACATTTATTATATTGAACCTTTCAAAATGCTCTTCCTTTAAAAAGTTATTCTTCATTAATAAATATTTATCGCCCAGATAATTGACTCCTGTCTTCAGGTGCAGGATGTTGTTTATTTTTATTGCAGAAGATGTATAACCATATTTACGTACAATTGCATCAAATTGTCTGGCTCCTTCTTCATTTGTTCTTTCTGATATCCCAACATAAAAATGCATATCGATTTGCATCACGTCTCCACCCTCAAGCTTACCTGGCTCTTTTATGCTTTCCAAAATATTCCAGTGTTTTTTTAACTCTTGAGAGATGCGTAAAACTTCATCTTTTCTGGAGGAGGGCGCCGGATTCGCTAAAATTGCCATATCCCTGGTTATAACTGCCGTATCTTCAACAAATGTGCTGTCAGGGAATTGCTCATCTGGTTCAAGTTCAATAATTTTCAGACCACATTTCCTGAGTGTGGTTTTATACTCTTCATGCTGCTTAAGAGCCTTTTCATAATCTGGCTGACCCTGATTGCTCTCGCTGATTCCGTTAACAAGACTCTTACCAGGTTTTCTTACAAATGCTATTTCGAACATTGATAATGACTTTTTGTTAGGGTACAAAATTTTACAAATTTATGAAATAATATGTGTTTATATGTTTTTCTTGAAATTCATATTTTTGCACCTTAAAATCTTAAA
>CAYWSJ010000146.1:1839-5996 GCA_964461045.1 uncultured Bacteroidales bacterium
TGGTCTGACCAGCAGGGAGTTTTGACAAGCAGTTGTACCTGGGAGGATGATCTGGCATTCGCCGAGATAGTAGCTAAAAAGCTGGATATTCCTTTGCATTTTGTGGATTTTAGCGAGGAATACCGTAAACGTGTAGTAGATTATATGTTTGAGGAATACAAGAGAGGAAGGACTCCCAATCCAGATGTTCTCTGCAATCGTGAAGTAAAATTTGACTTATTTGCTAAGGAAGCACAAAAATTTGAAGCTGATTATATTGCCACAGGTCATTATGTCAATAAGGAAGTGTCAATAAGTACCGGAAATTCAGTCTACAGGCTTTTAGCTGGTAAAGATCCAGGGAAAGATCAGAGTTATTTTTTATGTCAATTGTCGCAGAAACAACTAAAAAGAGCTTTATTCCCAGTTGGTCAGTTACATAAAGACGAAGTTCGCCGGATTGCAAAGGAACAGAATCTGGCTACTGCTTCAAGGAAAGATTCACAGGGAATTTGTTTTGTTGGAAAAGTGGATTTGCCGAAGTTTTTGCAGCAGCAATTAGTCCCGCGTAAAGGGAATATTGTAAAAATTGATGAAAGTGAAATTTATATTCCGGAAGGTTATTCTGATTACAGGAGATTAACTCAACCGCATAACTTTACGCGGATGAATGGAGAAAAAGTAGGTGAACATACTGGCGCTCACTTTTTTACGGTAGGACAGAGAAAAGGGCTTCAGGTAGGTGGCATGAAAGCTCCTTTGTATGTAATTGGTACAGATACAAAAAGAAACATAGTTTATACCGGTGAAGGAGAAAACCATCCGGGTTTGTTCCGTAAGGGGCTATTTGTAAAGAGAAAGGATGTCCATTGGTTAAGAGAAGATCTGGAAAACGGGTTTAATGAGCAAGCCCTTGACATTCGGATAAGATATCGTCAGCCTTTACAGAAAGGAAAAATTTTAAAGGAGAAAGAGGGTTATTATGTGCTTTTTGATCAGCCTCAGAGGGCTGTAACTCCCGGCCAGTTTGTGGCATGGTATAAAGAAGATGAGTTGTTAGGCTCAGGTGTAATACAATGAGATTTTCATTTTCAGAAACAAAGCATAACGAAAAAACTCCGCGAATGCTTTTATTCCCGGAGTTTCTTCGTTACTAAGAACTGTTTGTTTATTCAATAAAATCTACCCATCCGTAAGGATCTTTTTCATCACCAAACTGAATGGCCAGCAAGCGTTCGTAAATTTTTGTTGATATAGGCCCGGGTTTATCATCGGGACAATATGTGAATGTTTTATTTTCCTGTAAGTCAGTAATTTCACCTATCGGGGCAATAATTGCTGCAGTTCCACAAGCTCCTACTTCATCAAAGCTTTCCAGTTCATCAACGTGCACCGGTCGGCGTTCTACTTTTAATCCCATATCCGGGGCCATTTCCATAATACTCTTGTTAGTAATAGAGGGAAGAATTGAGTCGGATTTAGGAGTAATGTAAGTATCGCCTTTGATACCAAAAAAGTTGGCAGCGCCTATTTCATCGATGTATTGTTTTTCTTTGGAATCAAGATAAAGCGGCTGTGCGTAACCTGCTTCTTTTGTTTTTTTGATTCCTTTGAGACTTGCTGCATAATTACCACCTACTTTGTACATTCCTGTTCCCATAGGGGCAGTTCTGTCCGTGTCTTTTACAATAGCAATTTTTATCGGGTTGAATCCTTCTTTAAAGTAAGGACCTACCGGAGTTACAAAAACCATAAACATATATTCCTGTGCTGGTTTAACACCAATTTCCGCTCCTGAGCCTATTAACAACGGACGAATATACATGGCTGCACCTGTCCCATGTGGAGGAAGCCATCTTTCATTTAATTTAACAGCTTTAAATATGGCTTCTTTAAATATTTCTTTAGGTACTTTCTGCATAAGAATTCCATCTGCAGAATTTTGCATTCTTTTAAAGTTTTCTTCCCATCTGAAGACTCTTATTTTACCATCCTTACCGCGGTATGCTTTCATACCTTCAAAAGCCTGCTGTCCATAATGTAAAGCAGTAGCGGCCATATGCATACTTACATACTCAGATGAGGAAATTTCCAGTTCTCCCCATTTTCCTTCGCGGTAATAGCACCTGACATTATAATCTGTCTTCTGATAACCAAAGGGCAAATTGCTCCAATCAATATTTTTCATAACAATATTATTTTTTGAATTTCTTGTTAGGGTAAACTTATAAATAATTATTCATTTAATAAATAATTTCTTTTATGAAATGAACCTTTTTTATAACAGACAAATGATTTGATGATTCGTTTAATGGAGTCTTCAAAGATGTTACGAAACATGTGTAATATTAATTTTCAAAATCCAGGTTAAAATCCTGTTTAAGTTTCTGGAGGTTCTGATTTTTCTTTTCCAGGTGTTTAAACTTATCCTCTGCTGTATAAAGTTTGTTTTTTTTAGGGGTTTCCTCTTTTAGTACTTCCCAACTAATGTCTAATTGATCGTTTTGAAGTTCATTTTTCAGAAAATGAAGCATTTCATAGTATTTTTTGGAAAGAGTTTCAGCCTGGAGTGGATTTTCAAGGTTGATCTTTATGTTAAAATTTTCTTTTAGGAGAGGTTTCTGCGATTTTAACATGTTATGAAGCCTTATTCTACTCTTGACTGAATCGGCATAATTTTGCCAGGCTTTTTCCAGGTCTTCCTGGCTAAAACTCATCTTTTGTTCTTCTTTTGGCTTAGCTTCAGCAGTTGGGTTTGTTTCCTCTTTTTTTATTTTTTCTTTATTTTCTTCGACTTTGGGAGTAGGTTTCTGATTATTTTTCAGAGCATTATTAATGGAAAAACTTGATATTTTTTCGTTTGCCGGTGTTTCTTCTTTGTTCTCTTTAGGCGATTTCTTTTCTTTTGCGGTTTTTTCTTCTTTTTTATTATCTTCCTGATTTTTAGTGTATTTTATTGTTCCCTTTTCATCAGGCGTATCTTTTACTTTTTTTTTTACTTCTTCGGGTTCATTTTTATTAAGTCCGCAAAGTTCTATTAGTGCCAGTTCTATGTGAAGCCTTTGGTTCATACTGGTCCTGTAGCTTACATCGTATTTGTTGGTAACATCAAGTGCATGTATAAGAAACTTAAGATCTGTTTTCTGAGACTGAATTTTATATTTTTCTTTGATCCCGGCGCCCACTTCCAACAACTGAATTGTTCCTTCGTCCTTGCATACAAGGAGATTTCTAAAGTGTTTGCTAAGTGAGTTAATAAATTGGTGTGCGTCAAATCCTTTATCCAGAATTTCATTGAAGATAAGAAGTGCCTCACTATGATCCCCATTTAAAAATGCATCAGTGAGTTTGAAATAATATTCATAATCCAGGACATTCAAATTTTCAATGACTTTTTCGTAGGATATATTCTTACCTGAAAAGCTAATTACCTGGTCGTAGATTGAGAGAGCATCTCTCATAGCTCCGTCTGCCTTTTGGGCAATGATAGTTAGTGCTTCTGATTCATATTCAACATTCTCATTTTTGGAGATCTGTTCAAGGTATGAAACTGTTTCATCAACTTTTATCCGGTTAAAATCAAATATCTGGCAACGGGAGAGGATGGTTGGAATAATTTTGTGTTTTTCTGTGGTAGCCAGAATAAAAATAGCGTGTGGGGGGGGTTCTTCAAGGGTTTTGAGAAATGCATTAAAGGCGGAAGCCGACAACATGTGAACCTCATCAATAATATAAATGCTGTATTCTCCAATTTGAGGTGGAATGCGGACCTGTTCAATTAGATTTCTTATATTATCTACTGTATTGTTTGAAGCAGCATCCAGTTCGTGAATATTAGTTGAGCGGTGATTATTAAAAGCCTTACAAGATTCACATTCATCACATGGCTCTAGCTGATCATTTAGATTCTCACAATTGATTGTCTTTGCAAAAATCCTTGCAACTGTTGTTTTTCCTACACCACGTGGGCCGCAAAAGAGGTAGGCCTGAGCGAGGTGGTTGTTTTTGATTGCATTTTTTAAAGTAGTAGTTATCGATTCCTGTCCGATAACTGTATTAAAAGTTGTAGGCCTGTATTTTCTTGCAGAGACAATAAAATTTTCCATTTGAATTATTTTCCTTTGAGCATTTTTACAAAGTTAAAATTTCCGCTTTATTTTTCAATGAAGAATTTTATT
>CAYWSJ010000147.1:0-5873 GCA_964461045.1 uncultured Bacteroidales bacterium
CTGAACAGCTTTATCTTCAGATACCTGAATTTTTGAAATTGACCTATAGATTCTCTCTTTCTTTGTATTAAAATCCTCATAACTTAATTCATACCTTATAAATGATAAGAGCAGTATTGTCAGGGCTAACCCAACTGACAAACCAGCTATATTAATTATTGCATAAATCTTATGTCTGGATAAATTCCTTAATGCAGTTAAAATGTAATTCCTTAACATAGTTGCCTTTTTTAAGAAGTTAAAATGACAATCGTTGTGCCAAAAAATATTAATCCCTCATTGTAAGCAATTTGGGTAAATATGTCTTATATATTTTCGTACGTATAAGTACAATTAATGTTCATTTTCGGACACGTAAAATGAACAGATATTGTTGATAAGAATTGCTTGTTTTCATTCTATATTTGGCTGAAAATATTGAACTTTGATACTAATTATTAAATTTCTGTGTTATGGATTTTATCGCCGATTTGCACATACATTCCCATCATTCGATGGCTACCAGTAAACAACTACGTCCCGAATATCTTGACTACTGGGCCCGTATAAAGGGCATAAAAGTGGTAGGCACAGGTGATTTTACACATCCTAAATGGCTCCAGGAGTTGCAGGAGAAGCTGGAACCAGCCGAAGACGGACTTTACAAATTGAAGGATGAATACAAATTGCCGAATATTGTACCCGAGACCCCGGAGAATTCCGTCCGTTTTATTCTTACGGCTGAAATCAGCAATATTTATAAAAAGAATGGTGTGGTGAGAAAGATCCACAGTGTGATTCTGTCGCCTGGCTTTGAGCCTGTTCAGCGAATGCAGGATAAGTTGACGGGCATGAAGTTTAACATTACTTCTGACGGACGACCCATTCTTGGACTGGATGTAAAAGATTTGTTGGAGATCACACTGGAGATGGATGAGCGGAATTTTTTCATTCCCGCTCATATCTGGACACCCTGGTTTTCTGTTTTGGGGTCAAAATCCGGTTTTGATAGCCTGGAAGAGTGTTTTGAAGACCTAAGTGGTCATATTCATGCAGTTGAAACAGGACTTTCCACCGACCCGGCCATGAACTGGATGTGCAGTTTTCTTGATCAATACACATTGCTTTCCAATTCCGATGCTCATTCTCCAGAAAAGCTGGGCCGCAATGCCAACCTGTTTAAGTCGGAACTGAGTTATTCCGGCATGGTCAACGCCATGAAGAAAGGTACCCCCGATAAGTTTGGCGGTACTTTCGATATGTTTCCCCAGGAAGGGAAGTATCACTACGATGGCCACAGAAAATGTGGCCTCCGCTGGGATCCTGTGGAAACACTCCGTCACAGAGGAATTTGCCCGGTTTGTGGTAAAAAAGTAACCGTAGGAGTAACCAACAGGGTTGTAGAGCTTTCAGACAGGGAAGATATAAGGGAAAGAGAAAACAGACTCCCGTTTTATTCAATTATTCCATTGAAAGAGATGCTGGCAGAGATTGAAGGCGTGGGAGAGAAGTCGAAAAAGATTACAAAAAAGTATGAACAGTTGATTGAAAAGGCAGGCTCTGAATTTAACCTGATTCATTTTTTGCCTCAGGAGGAAGTGAAAAAGGTTGGAGGCGAGGTGTTGGCTGAAGGGATCCGGCGTATGCGCAATCATGAGGTGATTATCAAAGAAGGCTTTGATGGTGAATATGGGCAGATTAAGGTGTTTCAGCCTGATGAGGTGAAATATTTATCCACCCAGGAGTCGCTATTTGATGTTACAAACCAGTTCAAACAAAATCCTCAAAGAGGTCTGATCAATTTCAGTCTTGAAGAGTATCACAAACTTGAACAATTATATAAAACCAATAAGAATGTTGCCGGGGATCAGCCTGAATATACTACTGAAGGAAAAGGAGTGCTGAAAGGTTTAAATCATGAACAGGTCAAAGCTGCTTCACATGGAAAGGGTGCTGCGGCCGTAATGGCAGGTCCCGGAACCGGTAAAACAAGGGTGCTCACCCATCGTATCGCCCAACTGGTAAAAGAAGATAGTATTGAGCCAGGTAATATCCTTGCCATTACATTCACAAACAAAGCTGCGGAAGAGATGCAGGAGCGATGTTTTAAGTTGTTGAATGACAATGAGGCTGTAAGTAACATCAATATATCAACTTTCCATGCTTTCGGATATCAAATCTTACAGAAATATGGAAACAACAACAATAGTGAATCATTAACCATTCTGGATGAATCAGGGAAACAGGAATTTATTTCAAGTCTTTTTTCTGTGGGAATAAGGGAGGCAAAGAGATACGCTTCAGAATTCTCTTTAATTAAACAGGGAATGAAGGACGAAGATATTAATGAAAATGAATACCGAAAGGCCTTTTATGAGTATATGAATAAACTCAGCGATTACCGACTTTATGATTTGGATGATTTGATTTATCAGCCGGTTCAATTGATGTTAAATAATACGGAAATTAGAAAAGAACTCAACAATCAGTATCAATGGATTCTGGTTGATGAATTCCAGGACATTAATGCAGTACAATACCAAATGCTGCAATTACTTACAGATGAAGAACCGAATCCAAACTTATTTATTATCGGGGATCCGAACCAGGCTATCTATGGTTTCAGGGGATCGAGTACAAAATTCATCAGCCGTTTTATAGAGGATTATAAGCAAACAGAAATTTATAAACTTGATACCAGCTACCGCTGTTCGAAAAATATTCTCAGAGCCTCATCTGATGTATTGCAGGAAGAAGGACTTAACGGATTAAATGACGGAGTAAAAATTAAAATTTCCACCCAGCAAACCGATAAGAGCGAAGCAGAGTATATTGCCAGAACAATAGAGCAACTGAGCGGGGGACTCCGCTTCTTTTCGATGGATAGCCAGATTACACAAGGAGAAGGCGATGCAAATATTGAAAGCTTGTCTGACTTTGCTATTCTTTGCAGAACAAAAGCGCAGATGAAGACAATTGAGAAAGCCTTGCTTGATCATACCATTCCTTACCAGCTGATTGCAGAGGATGAGTTTTTTAAGAATCCACAGGTGTGTAAGATCAAAGATTTACTGGCTTTGTCAATGGATCAGAATAATTCGTTTCTTCTTGAGAAATTCCGGAAGAGCAAGCCGACTTTCAGAGATATAGGAAAATTTGTAGAGAATGTAGCCCGGTTTGATAACATAAACGAGAAAATAGATGCCATTGATGAGAAACTGGGTGATAATTTTGCAGGTAGTGAAGAGGTGATCGAGAAACTCAGGCAAATAGGCAGAGGTTATGGTAATGACTTACAAGGCTTTGTGAAATATCTTTCGCTTGGGGCAGGTCCCGATTTACATGAACCGAACACAGAAAAGGTAACCGTAATGACCTTACATGCTTCCAAAGGACTTGAGTTTAAATGTGTTTTTATTGCAGGTTGTGAAAATGGACTCCTACCGTATGCGCTTTACAAAAACATGGAAGTGGATACGGAAGAAGAAAAAAGATTGCTTTATGTGGGGATGACACGGGCACAGGATTACCTGTACCTTACACACGCCCGAAAACGATTTTTATTCGGACAAGAACAGGCCATGCAGAGAAGTCCTTTTCTGAATAAAATTGAAAAAGAACTAACGGAAATAGAAAAAGGAACCTACAGAAAAAAGCAAGAGGACGATACGCAATTGAAATTGTTTTAAGAAAGGAAATATCAAGCCAAATTGTTTTTACAACTGATAGCTGGATTTTAATGCGAATGGATATATTTTATTGTTAGTTTTCATACAGTTAACACAACCTCAATTTTTTAAATTATGTTTAAGCACTCATTTACTGAAAATAATGGCGGAAACATATGAATTTTTTTTGTTAAATTCTTATTTTTGAATTATAAACAAGTTCATTATGAAAGTGCTGATTGTTGACGACTCTACCGTAAATAATATTTTACTGGAGAACCTTCTTCAGAATCATGGATATGAAACGCACTCGGTACTTGAAGGGAGCGAAGTAATGAAATCAATAGACACATTCAGTCCGGATTTGATTATATTGGATCTGATGATGCCCGGATTGAGTGGTTTTGATATCCTCAAACAAATAAACAATAATTCAATTAAACTTCCGGTGATTGTTATTACAGCCTATACAGACGCGAGCTATGCAAAAAAGTCTAAAGAATTGGGCGCTTTTGCTCATTTTACTAAACCCTTTAATCACCAAAGTCTTATTAACTCTGTTAAGAAAGCTACTTCACCAGTATCATGAATTTATAAGAAGATTTTTTACAAGTCCTCATTCTCTGAAATATATCTTTTGATTTTGTTGCAGAATAAGATTGTGTAATTTCTTACATTGTATTTTTTCCCTGTTATCCTGGATATGTTATATTTTCTAGTATTTACTTCTTAAATCATTTTGTCTTTTCTTATTGATTGTGTTAGTTAACTTACATTGTTTTGATTTGTTATAAATTGGCCTATTTATAACATACTTATAAACAATAAATTATGGCCTTTGGTATGGCTGTTGTGGAAGTATTTATGAATGAATAAATTAAGGAGACACAAAATGAGAAATCGCAGAAAAATATCAGGAATTGCAGGAACCTTAGTTTTGTTTATAGGAATTGTTTTTAATAGTTCAATATCTTATTCACAAAATAGTGGTTTTGAGAATGAAATTTACGGAATGGGATTTAGTTTTCAGTCCAGCCGATTAATAGACAGCCGGATGTTTGTAGAGGGGAATTATACCCTTGGACGTCAAACTTTTGAGATAGGAATCAGCACAGGGTCTTATATTGCAGATGAACAAGGTTTTTTATTTAAGCATAAAATTTTTCTGAACAAAAAAATGAATCCAAAGGAGTCATTTAATTTGAATAATCACAGATTTAAAACTTTTGCCGTATATAAATTTATTATGTTCACTTCAAGTGCAAAACATTTGCGAAAGGATTTCAAAGTTGTTGAATCAGATTTTGTAATTAACAACCCGGTTTCAACACCCACAATAAACACTATTGAACACTACCTTGGGGTTGGTATGGAGTTTACCTTGTTTAATAATCTTGCTGTTGAGGCAATGGGTGGAGCAGGTATTAATTTTGTAAGAAACAATTCTAATTTACAAATAATTGAGGATAAACTACTGTCACAGGCAAATACTGATCTATCATGGGATCTGACATTTGGAATAAACTATAGATTTTAAACGGTTGCTGATTTATCGATATAAAAAGCGGATGTATTTTGAATATATCCGCTTTTATTAGTGTTATTAGTTTTCTTCGGGATTAATCTTTATTCTTCCTCTTTCATTTTGTTATATATTGCCTGAATTTTATCAGCATATTCTTCCGGAGCCTCAATATGCCCCCAACCTCTTTGAGCCTGAAAAATGCCATCATATACAGAATCGTGATAGGATCGAATGACATGAGGAATTTTCTCTTCTTCAAGAATCGCTGTTATTCTTTGTGCTTCCATTTCATTTTCAAGGGTGAGAATTTGTGAGTAGTTTTTCATAATATTTAATTTTCGTTTATTTATTAATGGAACGTTGAAAACAGGTTCATTGTTTCAATGGTGATGGGATTCTTTTTCTAAAGGAAAATTTTTAATTTAGATATAAAATTAGAGGATATGAGTAAACAAGCAAAAATTCAGAGAGTTTTGGAGTTGTTGTTAATGTTGAATTGCAAGTACGGACGCAGCCTTGCCTATATTTCCGAAAAACTTAATATTTCTGAAAGAACTGTTTACCGGTATATTGAAACCATTCGGAATGTTGGTTTTGTTGTTGATAGAAAAGACAGCTATGGCAAAAGATATTATTTTATTAACAAAGAAGAGTCAAATTACAGAGACATAAGTGAATTGTTGCATTTTTCAAAAGAAGAG
>CAYWSJ010000148.1:0-5718 GCA_964461045.1 uncultured Bacteroidales bacterium
CACCCGGATTTACATCCGGGCCTACCTATATTTCATGCCTACGGCATTGGCATCCAGGTTAGGTAAGCAATCAAAGGAAAAAAATTACAAACCCGGAGGGTTTCTATGTTTATAGTACCTATAATGACGAATGAAACCCGACGCCGGCAGGAGTCGAATATTGATATTATCTCCGGCGCAAAATTCGGTTCGGCAAACGTTCGATTCCTCCGGAATAGTTGTCATCGTATACGGTTTGTTTCTATAAACGTGGGATGCCGGAGGCATCCATTCGTTGGGAGATTCTGATAATTTGTTGTGTTCAACCCCGTGGGTTACCTGGAAAATTCAACAATGGATCGATATCTTAAATCTTCCACTAAAACCTGCTTGTGCCCGCTTCAGCCTTGGCCTCATTCAGAAATTGTCTATAAAACAACACCGGAAACCTGAATGTATGCCCCAATATCCTGTTTCATAAATTTCAGCCTCGGTTTAATCCTTTTATCTCCTTCTTTAGCAACTTTCTGGCGAGCTGATCTACCTGGCGGTTATAGTCTGTCTCTTCCGAAACACCTCTTTTCTGGTGTGAATCTACTTTTTTGATTTCTACAGGCTGAAAATCCAGCAGCGTGTAAAAAGTTTCAACCCATTCCCGGTTGGCTATATCTTTTCCTTTTTTGGTCTTAAAACCAGCTTTTTTAAGTTTTTCTCTTCTGTGAATCAGATTTTTCACATAGCTGCTGTCGGTGAATACATTAATTTTTGTAACCTTATTCGTGTTTTGTTGTATAAATTTTATACACTCTATCACAGCTTTTAGTTCCATTACATGTTGCGAGAGGTTTTTATCGATACCTGTAAGTGTTTTTTTACCCTCAGGGAAAAGAATAAATGCGGCCCAGGTTCCTGTTTTGTACCTGGCATTGTAGCTTCCATCAGTATAGACAGTAATATGTGATTGTTCTTTTAAATGAATATTATTATTTTTAGTGCAAATTAAAGAAAATATTTCATGGTTTCCATATTTGATATTGTTCCCCTTAGCATTTCTTTTGATTTTGAATTTTATCCATTGCTGATAGTCGTTTTTCTGGCTTTTGCAATTCCTATCTTATTGTCGCTTGTGAAGCTTGGAAGGGTGCCAACAGTTATTGTAGAGATTGTTGTTGGGTTTTTAGTGGGAAAATATCTTATTGCATCATTCCCGGAAGCTCATATTCAGTCGCTTGATTTTCTTGCGCTTTCCGGCTTTATGTTTCTGATGTTTCTTGGAGGTCTGGAGATTGATGTAAATGAGATTATACAGTCTTTCCCAAGGAGAGGACTGACTGTATCACGGTTTATGAAAAATCCTTTTCTTGTGGGAATAGGTTTCTTTCTTATCTCTTTGGTCTTGTCTTACTTAAGCGCCGTTTTTTTAAGTCGTTTTGTAGATATTGCCAGCAAATGGTACTTTGCCCTTATTATGGTAACTACCTCTGTGGGTATAATTCTTCCTATTTTAAAAAACCAGAATGAACAAAGCACGCGTTTTGGACAGATGGTAATCACAGCTGCTGCTATAGCCGATATTTTTAGCATCGTTTTATTTTCATTTACAGCTTTTATTCTGAAACATGGTTTTCAGCCCGAATTGTTGCTTATCCTTGCCCTGTTCTTTTTGTTTTACATTTTATACAGGTTGGGACAACGACTAACGAGAAAGACCTTTATTAAGAAACTTTCTTATCAGCTTTCGCATGCTGCTTCTCAGATTCAAATCAGGGGAACCATCTTTCTTATTTTGTTATTTGTGGTACTGGCCCAGTTTATCGGCACAGAGGTGATGCTGCTGGGAGCCTTCCTGGCCGGATTGTTGTTGTCCATTTTCATGAACAAAAATCGTTCTATATTGCTGCTTAAACTTGATGGAATGGGATACGGCTTTTTCATTCCCATTTTCTTCATTATGGTTGGTGTGCATTTTGACGAGTCTGCCCTGACTCGCATGGGAGACTCTCCACTTTTGTTTCTTGTGTTGCTTTTTATTGTACTTTATTTGATTAAACTGATTCCTTCTGTTTTGTGGGTTCGGTTGTTTGGCACCCGAAAAGCCCTTTCAGGGGGTATTCTTATGGCTTCCAGGCTGAGCCTCATTATTGCTGCTTCAAAAATAGGACTGGATTTTGGAATTATTACCCCGGGAATTAATGCAGCATTTGTTTTGATGGCTGTACTTACCTGTATTGTCTCCCCGGTTGCCTATAATTATTTCACGCCCAAAGATATGCTCAAAGGCGAGAAAGTTATCATTATCGGCGGAAGCAGTTCGGGAGTGCTCCTGGCACGCAGACTAAAAATGCACGGGAAGAAATCGGTTATTGTGGAGAGCAATAAAGTCCGCTACATTGAAATGCGATCCAAGGGACTGGATGCAGTACACGCCAATGGACTGGATAAAACCCTTTACAATCGTCTGAATGTCCATCCCACCAATTATGTGGTGGTACTGACAGAGTCGGAACATAAAAATGTTCAGATTTGTCGTATGTTCAGAACGATGTTTAACCATCCGAAAATTATCAGCAAAACTTCTAACTCACTTATAGAACAACAGTTGAAAAAATTGCAGGTGGAATACCTTGATGTGACCAGAATTATGGCTACCACAATAGAAAACCTGATATTTCGGCCCTCTACTTACAGGGCCCTGATTGAAACTTTTGAAAATTATAATGTGGAAGACATTGAAATCCGGAACAAAAAAATGAGTGGGACACAAATTAAAGAGGTTCCATTTCATAAAGACGGGGAGATAATTATTGTAAGAAGAGGTCAGCAGGTAGAAATTCCCCACGGTGATACTTACTTAAGGGAAGGAGATATTATTACTGTAATGGGCACTGATGCAGCTATGGAAGATTTCAGGACCAAGTTCAGGAATTTATGGTAAAACTAAGAAACCGTTTTGATGCGATAGATCTTTTTATTTTTTCCTATGAAAATAAAAAGAGTACCTCATCCTGAGGCACTCTTTCTTTTTACTGATAAAAGATTATTCAGTTCCTATTTATTGTTGATATATTCGTTTAATTCCTCAATAGTCATTTCATAATCAAAAGCATCGTTAACCTTATAATATTTACGTGGATTAAAAACATAATCATACGCATATTTGGCAAACTCCAGTCGGGTATCTTCATAATCAAAAAGCATCATGATCTCTTTTATCTGTCCTGCCTTGAGACATTCATTTTTCACAATCTGCTTAGCCATGGTAAGTTTGCTGTCTGAAAAGGTTTTCGATTTGATAGATGATTTGGCTTCTTGAAAATCCATGGAAGACATAGGATTCATGCAATTTCCGTTGCCTGTAGTGTTGTTTTGTTGTTCGCTTTCCTGTTGAGTTTCACCGAATGTATTGGTAGTTGTTGTTGTTGTGGTTGTAGTCTGTGAGGTAGATGTTTCTGCATTGATGTTTACATCGACATCTGCCGTTTCCCCTTTTTCATTATTAACAGACATGTCTACGCCCTTCTGGTTGATATTCATCTTGAAATTTACAGACTCACCTTTTTCTTTTGATTTTGGATTGTTTTTAGTTTTATGAGTTTCTGAGTGACTTACAGTTGTTGTTTGTTGAGCTGCATTTTGATTTGCATGCCGAACGTGTTTTTTTTCTGGTTTCTTTTTTTGCACCTGTTTTATATATCTTTGGCTAACAGGGCGTAATGTAAACTTTCCGTTTCTTTTTTGATGAATTTTGAAGGTGTATTCTTTCCCTTTTTCATTCAAAAGAAGAGGTTTTTTAAATGATTTAAGGGAAGCATCGTTAAATTTAATTTTTAGCTGATAAGCATCTGCTTTTAATCCAGTTACTTTTACATTTGTTGTTGGGGTTTCGTTCTTTTGTTGTCCGTTTAAGAACACTGTAAATTCATTTCCGTTGTCATCGAAAATAATAACGTTTGAAACTTTCTGAGCCAATACCGAAGTAGAAATCAGAAAGAATACAAGAAGGTAAATAATCTTTTTCATAAGCATATTGTTTTGTTTTTGTTTTTATAATTTTTAATAATCAAAAAGGGTGCCATTAAAATTTGGTATAAAAATAATTGATTTTATCTAATTTAAATACTAAGAATACGTAGAGTTTTATATTTTGTTTTGCTGTTTTAAATATATTACAACTTATTATAAAATAAAATATTAGAAGAATTCCTTAATTAAACAGGATGCAACAAAAGTTCATTCATTCTTATCCGTTATCTGCATTTTAAGGTTGTTTTTTATTAAATGTTTTGTATCTTCGTATTTCAATCAGGAAAACATCTCAATTATTTTGGTACACAAAAGGTAAGAGCTATACTCTTTTGTTTAAAATAATTATAATATGCAAAAAGCAATGTTACCCATTAATTCCCGTGTTTTCAGGAAGTTTAACCTGAAAGAGGTTTTGTATTTGAAAGCCCAGGGGAATTATACCATTTTACACAGGGAAAATGGAGAAACGCTTATTTTAAGTGTGTTGTTAAAGCAACTTGAACAAAAACTTGCTAAGAAGGGGTTTTACAGGTTAAACCGGAGTTATCTGATTAATCTGAACCATGTAGTTGAATATCATCCCTGGCAGGAATCAAGAGTTGTTATGTCGGACGGCAGTTCCCTGGAGATTCCCAGGCGCAGGAAACAGGCTTTCAGAAAGTTTATGGAAGCATCTTATACACATTTATGATAACTTGAAGACAATGCGTATAGTTCAAAAAATATGTAAGATTTATTTATTCTTACTTTATAAAAAGAGATGGTAAAGACTAAATTGAAATTCGGCTATTTATGCCGGCAACATATATGGTTTAATTCACTTGAAAAATCAAGACATTAAAATTATGGAACAAACAAAAGACATGAGCATGAAAACGGACAAACAAACCCACGGTATTGAATTTCTTTATCTCATAGGAGTCGTGGTTGCTCTCTTCATGGTTGCTGTTTCATTTAGATTTTATCCGGATACTGAGTTACCACTTTTCTTTTCTCTGTCAACTTTCGGAGCTTATTGTGGTATATTCCTGAGGGGCTTGTTTCATCCCTGTTCTTATGGTAAAAAACCAACACAAAGACGTTTCAGTACACGGTTTGGATTTGCCTCCTGGTTTGTTGTAGTTTTACTGGAATTTATACTGTTGCTTTTTACAGGCCTTAGTAATCTGGATATAAAGACTAAATTCCTATTGTTCTGTTTGGGTATTGTTGCAATTGGTCTGCTTTTCCTGGGTGTTTATTACGGGTGGTACAGAAAAAAAGTGTTTGAGTAATACTTTCTTTTTGTGTTACATTTATATTATTTGTAAAAAATTCAGAAGAAAACAGGAAAGCATAGAAAAGAAGAGTTACCATTTATTTATGATATTTAGCCATTTATTTGTGTTATCATGCCATTCACGAAGTCAGAGGCTTAAAGGTTGTTTTTAGGTTTTTTTTGAGCTATTTTTACAGAATCTTTTATGTTTATTTAAATTTTTGGTGATTTTATTTGGGGTGTGAGGTAGTCAGGGTAAATGCATAATGATGCTTTCTGCTACGCCGTTATTAACTGACCTTTATTATTCTTTATGCTTAAACATTCATTATATAAGAAGAGTTATTGAAAGAGATTATTTCATCGGGGATTTCCTTTTATTTATCACCTTTTGGGTTTTAATCCGGCGGGATGCAAATACCATCCTGCCGGTTGTTGATGATTTAACGGCTAAA
>CAYWSJ010000149.1:0-5643 GCA_964461045.1 uncultured Bacteroidales bacterium
TTGCCCATTAAAGATACCGGCAGGTTAAAACTGGTTGAGGAAAATACCATGATTTGTCCTGAAATAGAAGTTCGCTTATTTTATGGACATACTAAAGGACAGCTTGTCCCTTTTATTGATTACAACGGGAAGAAAATTGTTTTTGCAGCGGATCTGATCCCTTCTGTTGCTCATATTCCTCTTCTATTTAACATGGCATACGATATTTACCAGATGAATACGGTAGAAGAAAAGAAAAGAGTACTGGAAGAAGCTTATCAGAATAATTATATTCTGTTTTTTCAGCACGATATTTATAATGAATGTTGCGATTTGAAAATTACAGATAGGGGAATAAGAGCTGATAATAGATTCACTCTTTCCGAATGGAAAACCAGCGAATAAAAAAAGATAATAAAAGTCAGATTTTTAACTGGAAATGTTTTTTAATTTTGCCTCCATTTTACAAATTATAATCTGGTAAATAAATGAATTATTCGGTATTAATAGTTGATAATGACAGGAAATCACTGGATAAGGTATCCAAAGAATTACAAAATCGTGGCTTAAATATAAGAGAATGCACTAATTTTTATTCTGCCTGTGAATTGTTGAAGACAGACGGAACCATTCATGTAGTCCTTTCAGAGTGGGAATTGCCAAAAAGCGAAAAGAACGGAGAATTTGTGAAAGGCATGGATATTTTCAGGCAATTTATAGCCCTTCGGTATGAAGTAAGCCTTTTTCTTTATACTGAGGTTACAGATAGTCAGTTTCTAAGCAGCGGTGGAATTTTAAACGGATATTTCTACAAAGGCGAAAATGTGTTCGATGATATTGTGAGGAAGATAGATGCGGAAATGGCGGATAAAAAAAGTGCGCCATTTTATGAGACACTGGTAAAATATGCAAACAAAGCGAAAGATTCCTGGCATACACCTGGCCACGCCTCAGGGAATTCAGCAAAAAATTCTCCTTTTGTAAAAGATTTTTATGACTTCTTCGGAGAGAATTTATTTACCTCTGATGTTTCTGTTTCCGTACCTGAACTTGATTCATTGCTTCATCCCGAAGGTGTTATTAAAGAGTCGCAGGAGCATGCAGCCCGTGCTTTTAATGCCAGGTATACTTTCTTTTCAACAAATGGAACTTCTACTTCCAATAAAGTTTTAATTCAGACTTTACTTAAGCCGGGAGATGCAATTTTGCTTGACAGGAATTGTCATAAGTCAGTTCATTATGGAGTAATTATTGCCGGTGCAGAACCTATTTACCTGATGCCATCAGTTAATAACAAATTCGGAATTTTTGGTCCGATTCCTAAAAAGCGCATCATTGAATCGATGGATGAAGCGCTGGAAAATAACAAAAACCTGAAAGCTATTATTCTTACCAATTGTACTTATGATGGATTGATTTACGATATTGAGGATATTGTTACAGAAGCCCACAAGAGAAATATAAAAGTGATTGTTGATGAGGCATGGTTTGGTTATGCCAATTTTCACAGGGAATTTTACCCAAGTGCAATGGCTGCAGGAGCAGATTATGCTACCCAATCGACACACAAAACAATGAGTGCTTTCTCACAAGCTTCAATGATCCATGTAAATGATCCGGATTTTGAAGATATTCAGGACTTTTTCATGGAGAATTTTAATATGCACGCTTCTACTTCTCCGCAATACCCCATGATTGCATCACTTGATGTTGCAACCAAACAGATGGTTATGGAAGGTTACTCCCTGTTGAGTAAAGTGCTTGAATTATCCGAGTTGTTGAAGCGTTCCATAAATTCGTTGAAGAAATTCAGGGTCCTGGAGCAAGAAGATATGATAAGCCATGAATTAAAAAATGATAATGTAAGACTGGATAAGACTAAACTAACTATTGACATAAGCAAGTCCGGTTATACAAGCAAGGAAATTGAACATATCCTTCTTTCAAAGCATAATATACAGATTGAGAAGTCAACTTTTAACACAATAACGATTCTTCTTACTATTGGCGCAACTTATTCAAGAGTAAACCGTCTTTTCCTTGCCCTGGAAAATATTGAAAAGCATACCGGGAACCGTGAAAGAAGCGGAACCGATAAAAGTCTGAAAGATTTTAACCTTACGATTTCTCCTATTCGTTTTCGTCCGCGATTTAGTTTTTATGCCGATACGGAAGAACTATCGCTTCAAAAGACCGTAGGGAGAATTGCTTCAAGAATGATTACGCCATATCCTCCCGGTATTCCTCTGCTGGTACCCGGCCAGATTGTTACAGAAGAGATTGTGAATACTTTGCAAATGTACCGGAATTATGGTGTTGAGATTCACGGGCTGGACAATGGGCTGATAAAAGTAATGACAAAGGATGAAGAGAAGCGGCTGGATCAGAGAGGTTTCAGTATTCGGGATTAATATACACTGATAAATACTGATAAATATGGATTTTGGAATATTATCACTGATCCCGGCAGCTGTTACAATTTTGGTCGCTTTGCTTACCCACAGAGTAGCTCTTTCTCTTTTTACCGGGATAATTGCCGGTGCTTTTGTGTATGCCGGCTATCAGCTTACGGACTTTGCTGAAAGCAGCTATCATTATATGGTAGTTTCTTTTACAGATATAGAACGACTTAAGATAGTGCTTTTCGTGATGCTTATTGGTGCTCTGCTGGAGATAATAGCCGGAAGCGGAGCTTATAATAAATTTGCAGAGCGTTTATCAAAAAGATTAAATTCAGGACGAAGAGCCAGGGTTTCTACATGGGGTCTGAGCATGTGCCTGTTTTTCGATGATTATGCAAATGTTTTGATTTCCGGGGCGTCTATGCGGAAGATTAATATGAAAAACAATGTAACCCCGGCACAGTTAGCTTATATTGTTGATGTAGTAGCTATTATGGCCAGTATAATGATTGTCTCCACATGGGCATCGTATGAGGGATCCGTTATGGCGGAAGCCGGAGCGAACATAGGAATGAATAAAAGCATAACGCATTTCTTTATCGAGTCACTTCCTTATCACTTTTATACTTACCTGGCTATTATACTTGCTTTTGTTGTGGCTTTTACCGGGAAATGGTTTGGTTATAAGGCTGATAATAAGAAGTACAAACTTGTAGATGGAGATGATGTAAATAATAAAAGGGCACAAATAAAGCATTTGTTGGCACCTGTTTTAACATTGCTGGGTTTTGCTATTCTGGCCTTATTTGTTTCAGGGATTTATATTTTACTGCAGGAAGGACAAACAATAAGCCTCATTAATATTCTGGGTTCTGCACCTTCGGTTGATATTCTTATTCTTTCTACCTTACTGGCTTTAGGATTATCAGTTTATTTATTAATTAAAGATAAAGTAATTGGATTAAAGACTATCGGTAAAAGGTTTGTGAAGGGACTGAAAGATATGGCAGGTGTGAGCCTGGTAATTATTTTTGCACGGGGCTTATCTGCTGTTTCTACAGACCTTGGAACAGGGGTTTTTATTACAGATGCCATTTCAGATTATATTTCACCCGCTTTATTGCCGTTTTTGATTTTTGTAGTTTCAATGTTAATAACTGTGGCAACCGGTTTTAGCTGGAGCTCAATGGCTATAGTCATGCCTATTGGATTTCAGCTTGCTGTAGGGCTGGAAGCCCCGGATCTCATTCCGGTAATTTCTGCAGCAGTCATTACAGGAGCTGTTTCCGGCGAACATGTGATTCCATTTAGCGAAAAAGCAGTTATGACTTCTGCTTCCTGTAAGATCTCTCCGGTGTATCATATCAAAACCCAGATATTTCAAACGGTGGCTGTTTTTATCTCAGCCGGACTGGCATTTTATCTTCTGGGAAGAATGAATTCAGGTTTACTGGCTTTTATTATTTCACTCGCTATTCTATTGATACTTCATTTTATATTTGCCAGGAGCAATAGGAAAGCTGTAATTGAGTGATATAAAAAAAGCCGGCAAATCGGCCGGCTTTTTTTAACGCAACTATGAAAGACTATTGTTTTGGGGGTATCATTACTACTTCGATTTTATCTGAATCTTTCAGATATTTCTGTGCGATGGTTTTCACATCATCAACAGTCAAAGATTCAACAATCTCTTCATAATTTTCAGAAGCAATGATGTTCTCATTATATTTATAATTTTGAACGAGCGCATTTAACCAGAAACTATTGTCTTTCAGGTCTTCTTCTCTTTCTTTGAGAAAATGTTCTTTAGCTTTATGCAGGTCTTTTTCTTTAGGTCCTTCTTTAAAAAGCTTTTCTATCTCTTCGTAAACAATTGCTTTAAGCATTTCCATTTTTTCAGGTGCACAATCAAATGAGGCAATCAAGTTAAATGATTCAGAAGGATATTTTTCTGGAGAAATTCTTGTGCCTACTCCATACGAACCACCCTGTTCCTCTCTGATGGTTTCAGTATATCGAAGTCCCAGGATATGCTCAATGGCTTTCATTACAATTTTGTCTTTGTAATTGTAATCAAATTTTCCGTGATAATTAATAAATATTGATGCTTTGGGCACTTTCATTTCTTTTTCGATCAGTCTCTTATAGAAACCTTTCGGGGGCTGAATTTTATGATCTTTCCAGTTTTCTTCCCTTTCCACATCTTGTATGCTTCCCAGGTATTTTTCAACAATGGGTTTCATTTTTTCTTTATCAATGTTTCCAACAAAGAAAAATGTAAAATCACTGGGATCCTGAAATCTCTCTTTGTAAAATTTTGTCATGGTTTCAAAATCAGCTTTATTGAGGAATTCTACAGACATCGGTTCAAATCTTGGATGATGCCCGTTCATGATTACCTGAATAGAATCTCTGAAGGTATTAGCAGGATCGCTTGATTTATTAGCAAAATAAGCTTTATATCTTCCCATAAAAGCAGAAAAGGCCTGTTTGTCCTCTCTCGGGCTGTTGAAATATAAATGAACCAGTTTCATCATTGTTTCAAAATATTCGGGTTCGCAATCTCCGCTGAATTGTTCATAGAGATTAGTTAACTGAGGCCTTACATTTGCATTTACGCCTGCAAGTTTTTTCTTTAATTCTGTATTGCTGAAATTGCCAACACCACTCATAGATACAATAGCAGGAAGCATTTTGGCAGAAGGGACCTCTTCAAGAGAAGCAAGAGAGTGGCCTCCCGGACTGAAAGCGGACATAAGTATTTCATTCTCTTTGAATTCTGTTGGTTTTAGAACGACCGTCATTCCATTGTCCAGTTTCCATTCATTGGTACCCAGGGTTTTATTAAATTTAGTTCCGGCAACTTTCCCGGCTTTAGGTTCTGTAGGTAATAGTGGTTCTTCAGAAACTTCTTCTTTATAACCCTCGATTTTTTTATTCTTTACATCCTCAAGTATGTTCAGCACTTCATTTTTTGAAGGTACATTTACGCCTTCTTTTTCAGGGGCATTGATTACCACCACTGTATTTTTCTCAGTGATCCATTTTTGTGGGATTTCATTTATCTCTTTCAAAGAAACTGAGGGCAGTACTTTTTGAGCAAACTGGTATTCATATTCAATTCCCGGAGCAGGTTCATCTGCCATGAAATTGCTGAGATACTGCCAGATATATCTTCCTGACTTGGTTTTGTTTCTGTTTTTATATTGTTTTTCAATATTGCTGAGTAACTCTTTTTTGTTTCTTTCGAGTTCTGTTTTTG
>CAYWSJ010000150.1:0-5524 GCA_964461045.1 uncultured Bacteroidales bacterium
CAATGTATGCAATTGACAAAGTTAAGCGGGAAGATCCTGAGAAATACAAAAAAATTACTGAAAAACTAAATTTCAACGATATTACCGAAACAAATGCATGGAGAGAAATTGTAGAAAACCTTTACTATCCATACGATTCGAAAAGGAAAATATACCTGCAGCAAGAAGGTTACCTTGATAAGGAACAACAAACTGTAGACGATCTCCTGCCCTCGGAAAGACCCATAAATCAGCACTGGTCATGGGATAAAATCCTTCGTTCCTGTTTCATCAAACAGGCCGATGTGCTACAGGGTCTGTATTTCTTTGAAGACAGGTATAAAGAGGAGACAATTAAAAGAAATTACGACTTCTATGAAGCCAGAACGGTCCATGAATCGTCGCTTTCGCCTTGTGTACATTCTATCCTGGCAGCCAAGCTGGGTTATGAGAAAAAAGCATACAGCTTATACCTGCGAACTGCCAGACTGGATCTCGACGACTATAACAATGAAGTGGCTGAAGGCTGCCATGTAACCAGTATGGCCGGCACGTACATGTCAATCGTTGAAGGTTTTGGCGGCATGAGAATTTATGAAGGGAAACTCCATTTTAACCCATTCATACCCGACAAGTGGGACTTATACTCTTTTATTGTTGAGTTCAGAGAAAGACAAATTAAAGTAGAAGTTGACAAAGAAAAAACTACCATTTATCATCAGTCCGGGGAAAACCTCAGCGTTTTCCTTTATGGCAAAGAACATCAACTAAATGAAAATGAAAAAATTACAGACAAAATAAAACACTCATAATCCATCTGTACCAACAAATCATGAAAAAACAAAAAACTATCTTAGCGCTTTTCATTCTGCTATTCTCATGGAGTAATTCTTTTCCTCAGGAAATTAAAAGGGTGGAACCTCCTTTCTGGTGGACAAATATGAATAACAAGGAACTTCAACTACTGGTCTATGGAAATAACATAAACCAGCTTACTCCTGTAATTGACCACCCCGGAGTTACCATTGAAAATACCGTTCGTGTAAAAAATGAAAACTACCTGTTCATAAACCTGGAAATTAATGAAAAGGCAAAACCTGGAAAAATTGAAATTCTCTTCAACAGAAACAACAAGACCCTGCTCACTCATTCTTATGCCTTAAAAGAAAGAGAGCCGAAAAGTGCCAACCGTAAAGGATTCAACAATTCGGATGTAATCTATTTAATTACCCCCGACCGCTTTGCCAACGGCAACCCTGAAAATGATAACATTCCAGGATTGAAGGAAAAAATAAACAGAAATAAACCCGGTGGACGACATGGAGGCGATTTACAAGGAATAATTAATCACCTGGATTATCTTCAGAAATTTGGAATTACAGCAATATGGACCAATCCATTATTGGAAAACAATATGCCCCGTTATTCATACCATGGCTATTCAACCACCGATTACTATAAGATAGACCCCAGGTTCGGCACGAATGAACTTTATAAAGAGTTAAGCAAAAAAGCCAATGAAAAAGGCATCAAGCTCCTGATGGATATGATACCAAACCATTGTGGCTCTGAGCACTGGTGGATAAAGGATCCGCCAACAAAAGACTGGTTCCATTATCCCGAAAAAAAAACAAACACTACGCATCAAAGGACAACACTATGGGACCCTTATGCCAGCCAGATTGATGAAGAACAATTTAAAAACGGATGGTTCGTTAAGACCATGCCCGATCTGAACCAGGATAATAAACTTTTGTCAACCTACCTAATTCAAAATGCCATCTGGTGGATAGAATATGCCAATCTTGCCGGTATTCGTGTTGATACTTATCCTTATTCCGGGAAAAAATTCATGGCAGAATGGGTCTGCAGCATCAAAAAAGAATATCCTAACCTGAATATTGTTGGTGAGGAATGGACAACCAATCCGGCTATTGTGGCCTCCTGGCAAAAAGACTCTGACGTTAACCCGGAATACCAATCATGCCTGCCAAGCTTGATGGACTTTCCGACACAAGACGCTCTGTCACGTGCATTAACAGAAGAAGAAGGATGGGGTTCCGGAATGATCCGAATATACCGCTCACTGGCCAACGACTTCCTGTATCAGGATCCTTACAACCTGGTCATTTTCCCCGACAATCATGACATGAGCAGGTTTTATACACAGGTTAATGAAGATTTTAAACTGTTCAAACTGGGAATTACCTTCATTGCCACAACACGAGGTATACCACAAATTTTATACGGAACCGAAATTTTAAAAAGCAATCCGCGAACTACCGATCATGGTGTGATCCGAAGCGATTTTCCCGGAGGATGGAAAGAAGACGATAAAAATGCTTTTACAGGAAATGGACTATCAAACAAAAAGATAGAAGCACAGAATTTTTTCAGAAAAATACTGAACTGGCGTAAGAATGAAGAAGTGATACACACAGGAAATCTTAAACATTATCTTCCCGAGGAAGGATTGTATGTTTATTTCAGATACAATGCAGAAAAGACCATCATGGTGGCCCTGAATAAAAACGATAAAAAAACTCAAAAGTTAGATACAAAAAAATACCAGGAATGTCTGAAAGGCAGGAAAGAAGGTGTTAATGTACTTTCCGGAGAAAAAATCAGCAACCTGGAACAGATGAAGATAAAACCCAAAGAAGCTTTAATCATTGAAATCACAAAATAACCCTAAAGATAAAAATGATGATGAATAAAAAACTAATCTTCTTAATTCTTACAGTTTTCTTATTTATAAGCTGTAATGAAAAACCAAACCAAAACAGGGCTGATTCATCAACACTTTTTGGTGTAATTGAACCAATCAATTTAACTCCCAAAGCGGATACCATTTACCTGGAAGATTTAATGAAAGATCCGGCTGAGGTAGATTCATTTTCATTTCATGATGCCATTGAATATAAATTGGATGAAAACAAAAATGAAATTTATCTGAAACTGAACGATCAGGACCTTCCCCTGCTATCAATAATGAAAATATGGTTTGGAGATAAGCCAGAATCTATTTTACTCAGGAAAAGCCGTAAAAAATCGTTTGTATTTTCTTTTGACCCCGGGAAAAAGAACTATGAAAAGGTTCAACTGGCGGGTAGTTTCAACAATTGGTCACCGGAAAAAACTACACTGGAGAGAAATGATGGGATATGGAAAACCAAATTATATCTGAATCCCGGGAACTACCAGTACCAGGTAGTTACAGATGGCGAATGGATGCTGGATCCTACGAACCCTGAAAAAGCCAGCAACAACATAGGTGGTTTCAATTCGGTTCTAAAAATAAAAGGACACGAATGGGAGAAAAAGCCGGTTCTCTTGTCACATAAATTTGAAAAGGGCTCATTAATTTTAAAACAAGAAGAAGAAACAGAAAAGGTATTTGCATTTTGGCAAAACCAGTTAATTGAACCGGAAAAAAATGGTGATCAAATAAAAATTCATATCCCGGAAAAAGCAAATAAGCTAAAGAGAAGTCACATCAGGGTATACGCTTATAATAAGAACGGATTATCCAACGACTTGTTTGTTCCGCTGGAAAAAGGAAAAGTTATTCAGGAGCCGGGGAAACTAACCCGCAACGATAAGCGGACAACGATCATGTATTTTATGATGGTCGATCGATTCAACAATGGAAACCCGGAGAATGATGATCCTCTGGAAAACCCGGATGTTCACCCAAAGGCAAATTATCATGGAGGAGATCTGGCAGGTATTACGCAAAAGATACAGGAAAATTATTTCCAGAATTTGGGCTTCAATACCCTCTGGATATCGCCCATAACGCAAAATCCTACCAGGGCTTACAGAGAGTATCCCAAGCCACACAGACTTTACTCAGGTTATCACGGATACTGGCCAGTGACACTCACTACAGTCGATTACCGCTTTGGTAGTTCAGAAGAACTGAATAGCCTGGTTCAAAAAGCTCATAAGCAGGAGATGAATGTAATTCTCGATTTTGTATCTAATCATGTTCACAAAGAGAATAAACTTTACCAGGAACATCCCGACTGGGCTACAGAAATGATTCTGCCCAGTGGCGATACGAACATCAGGATTTGGGACGAACAGCGCTTAACTACCTGGTTTGATACCTTTCTCCCAACCCTTGATCTGAGAAAACAGCAAGTTGTTGAGCTTATGTCCGATTCTGCCCTGTTCTGGCTCGATGAATATAAGCTTGATGGTTTCAGGCACGATGCAACAAAGCATATTCCAACCAATTACTGGAGAACACTTACCCGAAAAATTAACCATAAAATTCCTGATAGTGAAAATGTTCTGCAGATTGGTGAAACATTTGGCAGTCGCGAACTCATCGGCAACTATGTAGGTCCGGGAAAACTCGACGGCCAGTTTGATTTCAACCTCTATTTTGATGCGAGGTACGTATTTGCCAGTAATGAAGGATCATTCAAAACACTTGAAAAATCATTGAAAGAAACATTTTCATATTACGGCTGGCACTCGCTCATGGGGAACATTACCGGTAATCACGATATTCCAAGGTTCATTTCTTTTGCTGGCGGAGCATTAAAATTCAATGAAGATGCCAAAGCAGCCGGCTGGGAACGAAAAATTGCAGTAGAAGATCCTGTGGGCTACGACAAACTTTCCTCTTTAACAGCTTTTATTATGACCATACCAGGCATTCCTGTAGTTTATTACGGCGATGAGTTTGGCATGCCCGGAGCAGGCGACCCCGACAACAGAAGAGATATGCGTTTTGAAGGCCTCTCGGAAAACGAACAGAAAACCAAACAAATAACCAAAAAATTGATAAACCTTAGAAATAAAAACCTTGAATTGATTTATGGCGATTTTATCTTTCTGAAATCTACTGACAATGTGCTTGTCTATGCCAGGAAATATCTGGATAAGGTGAGCATCATCGCATTTAACAAAGGTACTGAAAGTAAAAACATTAAAATTGAATTGCCTGGTATTCTGAAAGATTTTGAATACAACAACAATTTTAATTCAGAATGGTCAATTGACAAGGATAACAACCTTAAGCTTACTTTGAAAAAACATACTTTTGAAATACTAAACAACTAAATCATCTAACCTAACAAGTTAACCTATACCTAAATAAAATAGCCCCTTGAGAGAGGGGCTGTTTTTTTATTCCAAATAATTTCATATTCTTCCTGTTTTTCCGTTATTGGGACACAGGGAATTGAATAGTTCCTGCATAAAACCGGATCTCATCTAACCTCGTGGATTATCTGGAAAATTCAACAATCCGTTCTAATTCAAACAAAACCCACGGGGTTGAAATACATAATGAATTATAAGGTTTTCTCAACGATTAGATGCCGGCATCCCACGCTTATAGAAACTGGACCAGGAGGAAAGCGATGATTCAGGAATCGCACGTTGATTTAACCGAAATTTTTATCGGGGATGATATCAATGTTCGACTCCTCCGGAGTCGGGTTTTGTTCGTCATCGTGCGTGCTATAAACGTTCAAACCCTCCGGGTTTGTTGGGTTTTATTCATCTTCAACGTGCTATAGACGTTAAA
>CAYWSJ010000151.1:0-3967 GCA_964461045.1 uncultured Bacteroidales bacterium
ATTGAAAGTCTTCAGGAATGGAAGCACCACAGTTTCTCGAATATTCGATAAGAAGCGTTTTGAAGAATTCATACCCTCCGGTACCATCCGTTAGTATGTGAGAAAATTCTACACTGATCCGGTTTTTTATAACAAGAATTCTGCCCAGGGGTCTGTTCTTTAAAAATTTACGACAAGGCAATTGGTTGTCCACTTCTACCGGAAGTCGCAATGAAACATGTTCAAGGTAAAACCAAAAAAAACCTTTTTTAAGCAGCATTTTAAAGTAAGGAAATCGTTTTTCTGTGTTTTCGACGGCCTTCATTAAAGGATTAATTTTTACCGGATTTTTAAGTACCACCGATATCCTGAAAACAGTAGTGACCTCGCTTGTAAGTGTGGCAGGGAATATCTTCGCCGCATTATCCAGTGAAAGCCAAAATTGTTTGGATTCATAAGTTTTATGGCTCGTATTATTCAAAATTATATCTTTTAATTATTTCAAATGTAAGAAAAAATTGCAGGATAATTTTTTTGAATTGCTTTTATATTTTACTTATTGGTAATAGATGCCCATTATTTTTTCTCCTTTGACGAAGAATTTTTTGACTGATTTAAAAATATAGATAATATAGTGTAAAAGATATCGTTTTCTTATTAATACTTTATATTTATTTTGGTACTATCATTGTAAACAAATTTATAAACAAAATATAGTGCTAATTCAAACATAATATTGTATCTTTGCCCCAGAATTGCGATTTAAGAATTGGCGCTTTTATTTATTAATCTCACCTTATCAGTTTAGTTCATATCTGCACTCTTTTTTAAATCCGGTTTAAATTTTACAACAGCTTTTGAAAAGCCTGTTGGCTCGGTTGATGGAACTTGTTCTTCTCTTTCAGCAGAGAAATACCGGATAAGTAAAACTCTCGAAAAAACAGGATGAAAAAACTGTTCTTTACAAACATTAAAATTATTAAACAATGAACATTTATGTAGGAAACCTTAATTTTAAGGTTAATGAAAATGACCTGGAAGAGGTTTTTGAAGATTACGGAACAGTTGATTCCGCAAAAATCATCATCGACAAATTTACAGGCAAAAGCAAGGGTTTTGGTTTTGTAACTATGGAAAACCAGGAAGAAGCCCAAAAAGCTATTAAGGACTTGGATGGCGCAGAGTATGAAGACCGTACAATGGTCGTTAACGAAGCAAGACCTAAAAAAAACAATTTTAACAGATAATCAAAATTAATTATTATGACAACAGGAAAAGTAAAATGGTATAATGAAACCAAAGGATATGGTTTTATTGAACAAGAAAATGGTGACGATGTTTTTGTTCACCGAACAGGATTAGAAAATGCTTATGACGAGCTTGAACCCGAACAGGAAGTTGAATTCGATATCGAAGAAGGTGAAAGAGGACTCAAAGCAGTTAATGTAACAATTAAAAACTAGACCAGATTAAATTGAAATCATTCAATATTGGAGATCTTACCATACCCTTTCCGCTCATTCAGGGCGGAATGGGTGTTGGTATTTCATTATCAGGCCTCGCTTCAGCTGTAGCGAATATGGGAGGTATTGGAGTTATATCATCAGTGGGGATCGGGCTGCTTGATAAAAATTCAGGTTCAAAAAATTACAAAAAAAATAACATAGAAGGCATACGTAAGGAGATCCGGGAAGCACGTGAACAGACAAATGGTGTTCTTGGAGTTAATATCATGTCGGTAATTACTAATTTTGCAGATATGGTACGTACATCCATTGAAGAAAAGATTGATATTATCTTTTCAGGAGCCGGCTTACCACTTGATTTGCCTAAATATCTAAAAAAAGAATCAAAAACCAAACTTGTACCAATCGTTTCCTCAGGACGAGCAGCATCAATTATTTGTAACAAATGGAAAAAGAATTTTAATTATCTACCTGATGCCATTGTGGTGGAAGGACCCAAAGCAGGCGGTCATCTGGGATTTAAGTCGAATGCCCTCAAGACAGAAGAAAACCGACTTGAAAATCTTGTGGATGATGTCCTTTCCGTCACCGATGAGATGGAGGCAAAATATGATAAAAACATTCCTGTGATTGCAGCAGGCGGTATATATTCTGGAGCCGATATGTTTCAGTTTATGAAACAGGGAGCTTCAGCTGTTCAGTTAGGTACTCGTTTTGTCGCTACCAAAGAATGTGATGCATCCGGCACATTTAAAAATGCATTTGTATCAGCTCGCGAAGAAGATATAGCAATTATAAAAAGCCCGGTAGGAATGCCCGGGAGAACGCTATTTAATAATTTTCTTAAGGAAGCTAATGAGGGCAAAAGAAGACCCGACTTTTGCAAATATCATTGTATTCGATCCTGTGATCCAAAGACAACTTCCTATTGCATTTCAGAAGCTCTGCTGGAAGCAAGTAAAGGGAATCTTTCGGATGGTTTTGTCTTTACTGGAGTGAATGCAGGAAAAGTAAAAAAAATTTCAACAGTACGTAAAATATTTAAGGAGCTAAAAAAAGAATATCTTCAGGCGAAAAGAAAAAAGTGATAGTAAAAAATACGGCGGGCTCCTTTGTTTTATAAATTTTTATTATCTGTATAGCAGTAATAAATAATAAACGATAAGTTAATGCGACAGTTAAAGATTACAAAACAAATTACCCACCGGAATGAAGAAGCTATTAACCGATATTTTCAGGATATTAGCAAATTCCCTATGATTACTGCCGAAGAGGAGGTAGAATTATCTACGCGTATCCGAAAAGGAGATGAAATTGCGCTGGAGAAATTAGTTGCTTCTAATTTACGTTTTGTAATTTCTGTAGCTAAACAATATCAGAACAAGGGACTGGCTTTCTCTGATTTGATTAATGAAGGGAATGTTGGACTGGTTAAAGCTGCTAAAAGATTTGATGAAAAGAAAGGTTTTAAGTTTATTTCTTATGCCGTTTGGTGGATTCGACAGTCCATTACACAGGCTATTTCCGAACAGACAAGGGTTGTTCGATTGCCATTGAACAGGGTTTCTTCCATTTCAAAGATTGTAAGAGCCATCCCTTATTTAGAACAGGAGTATGAAAGAGAACCAACCGAAACTGAAATAGCCGGATATCTTAAGGTTGATAATGCAAAGGTTAAGGTTGCAAATCGGATGAAAAACAAACAAATTTCATTTGATAATCCACTTAAAAATAACAATAATGATGATGATGCCAGTTTATATGACGTTATTCAGACTGATAATATAGCCTCTCCTGATGAAAATCTTATGCAGGAATCATTAGTGATTAATATGCAAAGAGCTTTGAGCAAATTAAGTCCACGGGAATCAGATATTCTCACTATGTCGTTTGGTTTAGGAAATACACCAGCTCATTCTTTACATTATATAGCAGCTAAATTTGAGATGTCTTCTGAACGCATCAGGCAAATAAGAAGAGCAGCCATATTAAAATTAAAGAAATTGTTACAGGGAAGAGGAGATTTTTTAGAACAATAATATTCAGAAACAAAATAAAGAAAGGATCATTTATGGGTAGATCAGGAGAAACCTACAACAAAAAAGAAGTTAGAAAGAAAAAAGAAAAGAAGAAAAAAGCAAAAGCAGAAAAAAGAGAGGCGAAAAAGAATAAGGAGAAAAAAAGTCTTGATGATATGATGGCTTATGTCGATGAAAATGGCGTCATCTCATCAACTCCTCCGGACCAGGAAAAAGAAGAGGTAGATAAAGAAGATATAGAAATAGGTATTCCTAAGAAAAGTGAAGAAGAGAAGCAAGGTAATAAATTACGTAAAGGAAGAGTAAGTTATTTCAACGATTCAAAAGGATATGGATTTATCAGGGACCTGGAAAACAGCAACAGCGTTTTTGTGCATATTAATGATGTTCTCGATGACATAAAGGTAGGAAGCATTGTAAGTTTTAAAGCAGAAAAAGGAAAAAGAGGCCCTGTTGCCCATCAGGTAAAGCTTTATGAGGAAT
>CAYWSJ010000151.1:4067-5517 GCA_964461045.1 uncultured Bacteroidales bacterium
ACTGCATTAGAAGAAAACCCATATGAAAATCCCGAACTTTCTCTTTCTGTCAGGGGAGAGGAGGCAGAATATTTTCTTTCTGTAGTTCCGATGGAGTAGCTAAATTGGGGTAACATCTCTGCTCCAAATGATAATTGGGGTTTAATCAGATAATTAAATCCTACCACCAGGTTTAAGCCAGGCTTATACATTCTATTCTCTGAGTAATAATCTACTTCAGCAAGGGGTTTGTCATATTCTGTTTTTTCAGTATAACTAAAGGTGAAATTAAGGTCAGCTCCATACCTTAATTCAAAGTTTTTGGAAATTATTTTTTTGAATTCCTTTCCAAAGGCAAAGGTAAATCCGTAATTTTTATAATTTTCATTTTCATTTTTGTCATCCAGTTCCGAATTATCGCCTGTGAATGATAATGTTCTTAATCTCCATAGAGATTTGTTATTGCCAAATTTGTAAGTAATGCCAAAATTATTAAAATCGTTAAAGAGAATTCCTGCTTCTTGTTGTTTTTTTGTAGTGTTGACACTGTTGTTTTTTTCCTGACTATACATAATCAATGCAAAACATAGGAAAATTAAAACCAGGTATATTTTTTTCATCTTTTAGTCTTTTTATTGTTAAATCTACCTTGAGTTAAAACAGAAAATACTGTATAACATTGGTTTAATATAAGAATTAATTCCACCAGGGTCCTCTTTGCTGGTAGATTTCAATAAATTTTTCAATCGATCTGTCATATGTTTCCTCTACATCATCAGGGAAGAAACATGCTGGTAACTCACCATTTTTTCTGTGGCTGTGTAAACATTCACAACATATTCCTTTTTTAGAACAAGGATAAGTACAATTACATAAATTTTTGTTTTTATTCTGATTGCATTCCATAATATGATTTGTTTTAGTTTGACTCAAAAAATAAAAATAAAAAAAACAGCCTTTTTTACCAAAGGCTGTTTTTTATATGGAAAAGAAAATTTGATTACTCTTTTTCTTCCTTATCTTCAGGTTTAACTTCAAAATCAATTTCAACATTCACCTCTTTGTGAAGTTTAATATTTGCTTTGTATTTGCCAACTTCTTTTATTGGCTCATTATTGATGCTGATATTTTTTCTTTCCACCTCAAAACCTTTTTTCTTTAATTCTTCAGCAATCTGAATGGTATTTACAGAGCCAAATATTTTCCCTTTTGAGCTGGTCTTTGCAGGTATCTCTATAGAAGTTCCCTCAAGTTTTTGAGCAATTTCTTCAGCTTCCTGCTTCAGTTTTTCTTCTTTATGAGCTCTTTGTCTCTGGTTTTCAGCATGCATTTTTTTAGCAGACTCGGTTGCTATTACTGCATACCCTTTTGGTATAAGATAGTTCCTTGCATAACCGTCTTTTACGGTTACTATATCGTTTTTATGTCCGAGATTTTCTAAATCTTGTTTTAATATGATATCCATAGTTTC
>CAYWSJ010000152.1:0-5508 GCA_964461045.1 uncultured Bacteroidales bacterium
GGCGCCTGGGAAACATTGTTGTCATGGAATGATGATACTGAAGACCATAATAATGCATGGACAAGTCCTGTTAATATTGATTTGGATGCTTATACTGGGAAAACTGTTAAATTTGCATTTATTTATGAGTATAATGATGGTTTCCAGATGGCATTGGATAGTATCGCTTATATGTATGCACCACCGGCAGACGATGCGGGTGTAAGCAAAATAATTGAACCCGCAAGTGGAGTACATCCAGATGGTACAAAAGATATCACTGTAGTAGTTAAAAATTATGGGGCAGACAGCTTATTTTCTGCTGATGTTGAGTGGAGTATTGAAAAAGGCGGAGAAACTGAACCACAGTCATCCTATAGCTGGACAGGAGCACTCGCAACAAATGAAACCGATACTGTAACATTAGGATCTTATAACTTTAATCAGTCAGGGGACTACACGATTCATGCGAATACAGCATCCCCCAATGGTACTGAAGATGTAAATGAACAAAATGATGCCAGCGAGAAGGACATCACCATTTATTTAACCGGTCAGCTAATTGAGGACTTTGAAGAAGGTTCTTTTGTAAATGGCTGGGAAAGTTCGAACTGGATTGTAGGTACTTATAGTCCTTATGCAGGTGTTTATCATGCTGAAGCTGGTCAGGATAGTTATACCTCGGCATATTATTTGGTTACTCCAAAAGTAGTTATAGATGAGAGAGTTGAAAAAATATCTTTCTATGCCGGTGGTTTGAATAACACTGCTGGTTATGGATCTTCCAAACTTGAATTAATGTATTCCACCGATAAAGTTAACTGGGAACCATTCAGTGATGTGATTGATTTTGCAGACGAAGGAGATGCTTATAAATTTTACAGCGTGAATCTTGAGATCCCAAATGGTGAATACTACCTGGCTTTTAAAACCACCAGTGACTTTAGCTATTGGGGATACAGTTCTTATTGTTTTGTAGACAATGTGATTGGTCCCTTCCTCGCAGCCCCGGAAGCTCAGACTTATACGCCGTCAGACGGAGCCACAGGAGTGAGTTTAGATGCAGCTGTTTCGGTTGAATTCAACCAGAAGCTGGATAGCATAGATTTCAGTGGTATAAAGATTATGGGAGAAACAGAAGGCGAAGTATCTAATGTTTCTGCCAGCTTATCTGGTGATAGTACTGCCTTAGTGATCGATCACGATCCGTTCATGAATAATCATGAGAAATACACTGTTTCTATACCTGCAAATACTGTAGCGAATAGTGCTGCCGGAAATGATTCAATTTCATGGAGCTTTACAACAGTGATGACAGCTCCCGAACCTGTTGCTTTTTCACCTGTTGACAGTGCGCAGGGGGTTGCTTTAGATGCTCCGGTTTCTGTTGTTATGAATCAGATGATTTCTGGTTCATCCTTAGGCAGTATATCTATGAATGGAACTACTGAAGGTGGCCCGGTAACTGGTGTAAGTGCATCAATTGGTGAGGATCACAAAACAATCCTAATTGATCATGATGATTTTGCAGGAAATGAAGATACCATTACAGTAACTATTCCTGCCGGAGCTGTTGAAAATGAAGATGGTGTAGGTAATGCCGATACAACCTGGGCATTTATTACGCTTAAAGCCGGTCAGCCGGTTGCAGATTCAATCGCACCTGCTGAGAATGAAGTAGGTGTTGCATTAGATGCTGAAGTACTTATCAGATTTGATGTTGATGTTTCTGAAAATGACCTCACTGGCATTACCATAGAAGGAATGCAGGAAGGTGAAGTTTCTAATGTGAATGCAACATTAACAGATAGTACAATTACTATTGCCCACGATGCATTTGCAAACAACAATGAACTCTATACTGTAACCATTCCTGCAGGAGCTGTTCAGTCAGTTAGTTCAAGTGAACCCAATGCAGAAATTAATTGGAACTTCACTACGATAATGACTCAGCCAATGGCTACATCTATGATGCCGGAAGACGGAGCAGATAATGTTGCAGCCGATGCTCAGGTAATGGTCGAATTTGACCAGATGATTAGCGGAAATGCAAGTGTTGATCTTGATACAATGATTCATATTATTTCAGCAGCTGATGATACTGTAAAAGGTATCAATGCTTATGTAGGTATGGATGGTAAAACACTGCACGTAGGTCATGACCCAATGATGAATGATGCTCAGTATACAGCTACATTAGCAGCAAATGCAGTTGAGAACAGAGATGGTGTTATGAATAACGAAATGAGCTGGCAATTTAATACAATTATGGCTGCTCCTGGTATTCAGGATGCCACACCAGACAGCAATGCTGTGGATGTTCCACTTGATGCTGCTGTATCAATGGTATTTGATAAAAAAGTAATTGTAAATGATATTGGTGCAGTTAAGATTTCCAGCGCTGCTAATGGTTTCGTTGATAATGTAAATGCAACCCTTGGTTCTGATAGCTTAGTACTTACTATCGAACATGATCGTTTCTTTGATACAAACGACGATGTTTATACTGTTACAATTCCAAAAAGATCTGTTATGAACAAAGATATGGTTTATAATGAAAAGATCGAATGGAGCTTTGAAACAGTTGAGACTCACGATGTAACATTCCAGGTTATTGATGGTATGGGCGAAGCCATAGAAGATGTACATATTGAGTTTGGTGGTATGAATGTAATGACTGATACTGTAGGTGAAGCACTGTTTGATGGTGTTGCTGTTGGAGAGGATATTCCATTTACCGCAACAAAAACTGATTACTCATCAGTTACAGGTTATGTGGATGTTTCCGAACCAAGCACTGTCCTGTTAACTATGAATGCTTCTTATACTGTTACATTTAACATTACCGACGGAAGTACGCCGGTATCTGGTGCTGAAGTGACCTTCAATTCATCTACAAAAACAACAGGTAGCCAGGGAATGGCTGTGTTTGAAGATGTATTAGCAGGAGAAAAAGCTTATCTTGTTAAGAAAGATGAATATGAAGCATTTGGTTCTCTGAATGTAACTTCTGATTTGACTGAAAATATTGATTTGGGTATTAGTGGTATAAATGAATTAGTTAAACATGATATTAATTTATATCCTAATCCATCAGAAGGAACATTCCACCTTGATAATATTAAGGGATATGAAAATGCTGAACTGGAAGTAGTTGATATGACCGGTAAGGTTATTCACAAAGAACAGCTCAGCAATGTAAACAATACCATACATCTCGATAATAAAGCTGAGGGTATCTATATCCTTAAGATTAAACTTGATGACGAGGTTGTGAATGGTAAGTTAATGGTTAAATAGAATATTTTAAATAGTTAAAGGGAAACCCGGTTGTTTTGCCGGGTTTCTTTTGTATTTAGAAAATTTAAAATTAAGGGAATATGAAAAAGACACTTACAACTTTATTCATTTTGACAATGATTATAACATTGTCATATGGACAAAAAAAGAAACTTATAATTGAGAAAGAGTTATCTCAGGTTTCTTTGAATGCTGAAAAAACTAAAGATAAGACTGACGTACCTTTTAATTTGAAGGATGTTAAAGCGCCAGTAGATGAAGATTTTGAAGGATCTTTCCCTCCTTTTGGATGGTGGCAAATTACTGGTGGGGGAGTCTGGGACAAAAGTGATCAAACAGGTGATCATACATCAGGCTCAGGTTTTTTTGCACGTTATGATTGTTATAATATTAATAACGGAACTCCTACCAGCCTTGTTTTACCAACTCTAGCCCCAACTTCAGGGGATAACACCCTTGCTTTCTGGGTTAATTATTATTTAGTTAGTGGTGACTATGGACAAGGATCGGAATTATACGTAGATTTTTCAACCGATCTTGGGGAAACCTGGACTGAAGGTACTACAAATATTATCGATGGACAGCACGGAGCAGGATGGTTTGAGCATACAGTTGATTTAAGCAGTTATAATGGGGGAGATGTAACTGTCAGATTACGGGCAATTTCCGATTATGGTTCTTATAATATTGCAATAGATGATGTAACAGGACCAGAAAAATATGTAGCTGCAGATGATGCCGGAATCTCAGCTATAAATGAACCGGAAGGTTTATTAGTTGCGAACACATTTGATATTAATGCAACCTTAACAAATTATGGATCAAATGATCTGACAAGTGTTGATATTAATACAAGAATCAGGGATACTGTATCTGGTACTGAGGTTGCTTCTTATCCTGATAGCTGGACCGGAACACTGACATCAGAACAAAGTACTGATGTGACTGTAGCGAATCATGATTTCAGTAGTTTTGGGGTATATAATATATTGTCTTCTACCCAGAACCCTAATGGAGCCAATGATCCAATTTTCACAAACGATCAGAGCAGCCAATTGGTGAAAGTTATAGCACCCGGAATGATATATGAAGATTATGAAAGTGGCGAGTATCCATCTGACTGGACAGCAGAGGAAAGCTGGGCAGTTTATTCAGGAAGCCTGATGAATGGTTCTTTTTTTGCCGGTATAAATCAACAAGAAGGTGATCCTGCAAGGAAACTCATCACACCACAATTATCTGTTCAATCCGGGGATAAATTTATCTTCCTACTAGGAGGGCAATTAAATGAAGCAGGAGCCAGTAATAATCTTGGGTATTCTACTTTAGAAATTAAATATGCTACATCACCGGACGGTTCATGGACTTCTTTACAAACATTTGATATGGCAAGTGAAGGCGATGATGCTCATTATGTGTCTGTAGATCTTAATTCACTGGCGGGCAATGATTATTACTTTGCATTTGAAACTGTTAGTGATTTTTATTATGCACAGGACCCTAGTTTGGGGACCTATGTTTTTATCGATGATTTAATAGGACCAGCTAAGGCTTCTACAGCTCAAAATGATGTGAAAATTTCTGATGTAATTTATCAGCGTGATTTTATTTATGAAGGAGATAATGCCACCTTAAAGGCAATTGTTCAAAATGTAGGCATTAATGATCAGTCTGGCAATACAGTTACTTTTAGTGTTGATGGCAGCCAGGTAGGTACTGCTAATATTGGTACTATCAAATACCTTGAAAAAGATACTGTATCAGTTCAGTGGACTTCTACAGAAAGGGGAAAATATAATATTACAGCCTCCCTGGAAGCAGATGATAATACAAATAATAATGATGGTTCTACAGAAGGTTTAGTAGTTCGTACAGGTCAGTTATTGGAAGGATTTGAAAATGTAAGTTCTGTCCAGTTCCAGGAGGAATGGACATATGATTCTACCTGGGTTGCAAATTCAGCCCCGGAGGGTTCATCTTTTGCTCCATATGAAGGAGATTCCTGTATGATGACATACGGAGATGCTGATGGAGGGACTTACAGTAATATCAAAATGATTACTCCTAAGCTTGAGAGAACAGGGGATCTATCAAAACTGTACTTTTATGCAAAAGGTGTCAATGTTTCAGATACAACGACTACTTCCGTTCAACTTAAATATTCAATGGATACAAGTACGGGTGACTGGTATGCTGTGAATGCTCCCATTGATCTGACAGATAAGTGGA
>CAYWSJ010000153.1:0-5421 GCA_964461045.1 uncultured Bacteroidales bacterium
ATCCTGCCTCTTCAGAATTTCGGGCAGCAGGTAAATAATATTCAATTCCACAAAGAAGGCGATAATATTATAATTACTTACGATCTCAAAGGAAAAGAAAGCTATTGTTTTGATATTGAAGCATATTATTCTACCAACGGAGGTGAAACTTATCAAATGATCGAATCAGCTGAGGGAGATATAGGCAGAGGGGTACCGGACGGCAAAAACAAAAAAATTGTGTGGAATGCCCTGGAAGACACCTATGGACTAATGGGTAATGTTCAATTTAAAATAGTCGCCGGCAAGTCAGAAACCGAAGATTATTTTAAGATAGGTTATACCATGATACCGGATGACGATGTTTTTACCGGTGGACTTTCTGTAAGTTATGGCTGGTCATGTCCTTTAAAAAGAACTGGTTGGCTTCTCTCGGGAAATTACGATATGTACAGGTACCGTTTTAACGACTCACGTGATTATTATGAATACAACTACTATGAACTGGATATTGGATTAATATACAAATTAATAAACCGGAAAAAATTTGGTCTTTCTTTATATGGACAGTTGGGGTTGTCGTTTAGATCTGTTTATTATGACTGCAATATTCGTGACAGCCAGTCTTTTGAAGAATGGCAGGATGAAATAAATTCATTCAAATTTATTTTTCCGGTAAACATCGGTACCATACTGAGCATCAACAATTTTAACCTGATGATGGGATTGAAAATTTATGACAACAGTACCGACAAGATTAAAAATATTGAGGGTTACGAAAGCGAGTATACTCTGCCGCCAAAAAATGAACTCGGCTTTTCATTAGGTTATGTCTGGATATTTTAAACAAATCTCGTAACGTAAATTTTTGGGATTCCAAAACCCAGTAATTATATTTATGATAGTAACGATTTTATTCTGATATTAAAAAAACTAATATGAATAAGCTCATCACTTTTATTGCGGTTTTTTTAGCACTCCCCTTTATTAACCATGGGCAAAATGTAGAAAATATCCGGTTCCGCCAGGAGAATAATAAGGTTATTATTTCCTATGACCTAACAGGGAAGAAAGGTGGATGCTATGAAATTGATGCATATTATAGTTCCGGCAAGAGAGGTAATTTTTATTCACTCAAATCAGCATCCGGCGATATAGGGGATTGCATCAGGAAAGGAAAAGATAAAAAAATTGTCTGGGATGTTTTAAAAGACAAGAAAACAGGAATTGTCAGCAATATCCGGTTTAAGATTGTGGCTGATAGAAAAGAAATAGAGGATTACCTGCTGGCAAAATATATTTTTGGAGGATCATTTGGTATATCCTTAAATTACGGGTGGTTTAAAAGCCGGGACAAAAATACAGGTTACCTGGTTTCCCTTGTATACGATCATGAACAAATGATTTATGAGAGAAATCAATACCTGTATCATTATTTTTATTCCGGAATGAATCTTGGTTTAATGCACAAGTTGGTTAATAATAGATTTTTTGATCTAATCGTTTTTGAACAAATAGGTTTGTATAAAACCGATGTGAATTTTAATGTTTTCGATTACCATGAAGATAGTTATGTAACCTTCCCATTTCCTGCCGAGGCAGGGTTAATTCTGAACATGGCTAACCTCGATTTTACATTTTCAATTAGATTTTACAAGAATGATATAGATAAAATTAAAAATCTGGAGAAATATGAAGGTGAAACAACATTACCGCCAAAATTTGACACAAGTATTTCATTAGGTATTGGTTGGACATTTTAAAAAAAATAGTTATGAAGACACGAATCATTTTTATTCTTCTGTTGTTTGTTACGGGCAATATCTTTGCTCAAAGAGATACAGAGATCAGCAGTTCAAAAAACATCAGCATTTATAACACAGAAAAAATTCTTCAGCAGGTCCAGGAGTATGTGAATGACTCGATACAGGAATGGCAAAAAAAGAAACTGACCGAAAAAACTGCTGAATACAGGAAAAGAGTCACCCCGGAAAACAGAAAAAAGCTGGTGGACAAGCTTACTCAGAAAAAGGTCAATGAAATTGCTAATAAAATCATTGATCTGAACGTGAAATACATTGAATACGATGCCGACAATGAGGTTTACAAAGTAGACTTCTATAACCTTAACCCGGTCTATTTTAAGGTCCCAATAAAAAACAACCAGGCCAAACAGTTTAACCAAAACAAGAATGAACTGGATTTCAGAAATGCCCGGTTTACCATTACACCGGATGACAAATTTGCGCTGCTCGGTGTGGATGTGCTCAATCCTGCCAATTACAAAACTTACGAATATAAAAGTTCAGAAAAAATCACTTTCAAACAGCAGGATATTTCCACCAGTTTTGGTGCAGTGGAAGTAGATATTACAGGTGAACCGGTAAGGCAACCCACCGAAAGCCAGCAAAAAGTTAAAGTAGGTAAATCAGACGTAGATGTGAATATCCCTAAAACGAAGGTGCAGCGTGAAAACACCTATGCGCTCATCATTGGCAATGAAAATTATAAAAAATATCAACCCAGCCTTACCAGTGAACAGAACGTAGAATATGCCACCCACGACGCCAAAACATTTGCCCGGTATTGTCGCCGTACCCTTGGAATTCCCAATAAAAACATCCGGCTCGAAACCAACGTCATCAGTTCCCGAATGCGAAGAGACATTGAGTGGCTGGTTTCAAGGGCCAAATACGGGGGAGAAGATGTTAAGCTTATCTTTTATTACTCAGGACATGGCGCTCCGCACGATGAGACAAAGGAAAAATACCTGATGCCGGTAGACATCAGCGGGGCCCACGTGGATGAGGGTATTAAGCTAAGTAAACTCTACCAAAATTTAACCCAACACCCTTCACAAAAGGTCACGGTATTCCTTGATGCCTGTTTCAGCGGTGGAGGAAGGGAAACCGGACTGCTGGCAGCAAAAGCTGTAAAAATAAAGCCCAGAGAAAACACACTCTTCGATGGCAACCTGGTATCCTTTTCATCCAGTCAGGGCGAACAGCGCTCCTATTTTTACAGGGAAAAAAAGCATGGACTGTTTACCTATTACCTGCTGAAAAAACTCAAAAAAACAAAGGGAAATATTCATTATGGAGAATTAAAAGAATACCTTTCAAAAAAAGTCCCTCTGAAATCGGTTGACCTGTATGAAGACGAACAGGTTCCTGCAATAAATTACAGCCTGGATATCAAAGAAAAATGGAAAAACTGGAAACTGAATGAATAAGGTTTCCAATGCCAGTTTCAACCGGATTTTTATACAATTATCCCGGGCATGATTTCTTTCTTCCCTCGGATTGAGTCTGTTAAATAATGGGGACTGGCGACATATTAAAAAAATCTTCGCGAAGATTTTTTCAACCATGCAACTACCACAAATCTGCCGGAATTCATAATGCCCTGCTTGTGGTTGAGGCAAAACTCCCCTTTTTTTTAAATTTCGTATCTTTGATAATAATTGATTTGCACGGAAAATTATTGTTACACTTAAGATAGTATCTTTATGAATAAAGTTTTTAAATATTTTGAAAGATTTCTAATATGGGGGGTTCTAATTGCTATATCAATAATACTGATTTTCGCCTTTATTGATATAATCTATGTAATTAAGAAACACCTTACTTCTACTCCTGTCTTAATTATTGATGCCAGGGGTTTAATGAACCTTTTTAGTTTATTGCTTTTATTATTAATAGGACTCGAACTGTTTGAAACTGTAAGGGCATATCTTAAAGAAGATATAGTGCATGTTGAATTCATTATATTAGTGGCTATTATAGCTATATCGCGTAAAGTAATTATCTGGGACTTTAATCAATACAATACTGAGGAACTTATTAGCCTGGCAGTAATGATACTGGCGCTTGGTATCGCCTATTTTCTTATTAAAAAAGCCGACAGACAATTTAAGAAAAATTGGCTGCAAAAAAGTGAAGATAAGGATAGAAAAAATGACAATTAAGATTATTTGATATTCTTTTAGCCTTTGCATCTTGCTGCACTTTATTCGCCAAAAATTCTGTCTGCTTTGTTATTTTTAACAGCAATGTAAAAATCATCAGGCCTGGTTTCAAAATAATGCAGAACAATTCCAAATAAGAGTGACAGAATAGGGTAGTTTAAATATTAAAGATCATATAATTATAAAATAGTTTAAAACAAAAAATAAACAGATGTATTTAAAAATCCTTTTTCCCTTGTTATTATCCGGATTAATATCCATGAATTCTTTTTCTCAAAAAATAGTTTGGAAAACCAAAACCAACCTTCCTAAACCAATGAGAGGGACAGCGATTTCCTGCAACAATAAAATTTATTTTATGGAGGCAGACAAAGACATATCAGGAGTATATGAATATAGCCCTGTTTCTGATGATTGGGTAAAAAAAACAGAAATGATTACACAAGGGTGGAACCTCAATTTAGCCGAAGTTAATGGAACAATATATGCCATTGGAGGAGATCCTTTCAGAGACAGAAATGAATCATTTGACCCCTTAAAAAATGAATGGAAAAAACACAGTCCTATGCCAACTCCAAGACAGCATAGCCATTGCTGTACGGTTGATGGCAACATATATGTAATGGGGGGAATTACAAGCCGGACTGAAAAAACAGATAAAAATGAGGTGTATTATCCGGAAACTGACCAATGGGAAACCTTATCTCCATTGCCTGTACCAACAGAAAACCCAGTTCTTTGCTCTATAGGAAGCAATATTTATGCTTTGTGTGGAGATACTCTGAGGATATATAATACAAAAACAGATACCTGGACTACGGGAGAAAATTGTCCGGAAAGTATTTCGGTTATGTTTGGCAGCGTCGTATATGAGAATAAATTTTATCTTTTAGGCGGACAAGGTAAAAATGAAAAAGCTTTGGCAACTGTTTATGTCTATGACACATCTGCAGATAAATGGTATCAGTCAACTCCCCTACCCAAACCAAATCAGTTGGGAGGAATTACACTCCTGAATAATAAAATCTATATTATTGGTGGATCCGATACCAACTTCAGTAAATATAACAGTGTTTATGAAGGAACCATTATGGATAATAAAAGTAAGCTTTAATTGATGTAGCAAAGAATATTGGATATTAAAATAAGAAATTAAAGCGTGAATCTTTACAATTTAAAAACCTGCAGAGGCGGAAAACTAAACAATAGAATGAAAGTTATCTTATTTTCAATAGGTACCCGGGGAGATATTGAACCCTTTGTGGCAATCGCTCAATTGCTGAAAGAACGGGGTTGCAATGTAATCTGCGTTTTCCCGGAACAATACAGGGAAACAGTTGAAAAATCGGGACTTTCTTTCAAAGGGTTCAGCAGAGATATTCTCGATTTAATGGAAAGCAAGAAAGCCAAAATGTTTTTTGGAAAACAGGGTACTCTTTTAAAAAGAATCCTAATTCTTCCAGGCATGGCAAGAC